>NZ_DASWPB010000089.1:0-6392 GCF_036404185.1 Lacisediminihabitans sp.
ACGCGACGGACTGGCAGCTCGAGCACGTCGTCAGGCCGTCGGTCGCCGGCGAGCTCCTCGTCGCCTTCACGCTCACCGAGCCGGACAACGGCACCGGCGCGGACATCACGACCTCGGTGCGCCGCGAGGGCGACGTGTACGTGATGAACGGCGAGAAGCACCTCATCACCTTCGGGGTCAAGGCGGACTACCTGCTCATCGCCGCTCGGCTGGAGGGCTCGACGGGGGCCGACGGCACCGTCGCCTTCCTGATGCCGAACCGCCTGCCAGGGGCCGAGGTCGTCGACGACTCGCAGACGATGGGGGTGACCGGCACCGACCACGCGATCCTGCGCTTCCACGACGTCAGGATCGACGCGAGGCACCGCCTCGGCGACGAGGGCCAGGGCCTGGAGGTCGCGCTCGGCGGCTTCCTACTGCCGAGCCGGATCTCGGTCGCGATGAGCTGCGTCGGCCTCGCCGAGCGCGCCCAGGAGCTCGCCGTCGAGTACGCGAACCGGCGGGTGACCTTCGGCAAGGCGATCGGTCAGCGCCAGGTGATCCAGTTCTACCTGGCGGAGAACTACGCCGACATCGCCGCGGCCCGTGCCCTGGTCATCCAGGCCGCCAAGGCCTTCGAGGAAGGCGCCCCGGATGCCGCGGTGCTCTCCAGCGCGTCGAAGATGGTGGCCGTCGACATGCTCGCCCGGGTGACCGACAAGGCGCTGCAGATCCACGGCGGCCAGGGCTACTGGAAGCGCAATGCGATCGAGCGTGTCTACCGGGACGCCAGGGCGCAGCGCTTCGAAGAGGGCACCAACGAAATCCAGAAGCTCATCGTGGGCCGCGCCGTGCTCACCGGCGCCGTCACCAACTGATCGAAGGGCACAACACATGGTTTCCACCCCAGAGGCGCCCGTCGCCCTCATCACCGGCAGCTCCAGGGGCATCGGCCGGGTGCTCGCGGGCAAGCTCGCCGCGCAGGGCGCGAACGTGGTGATCAACTACAAGAACAACGAGGATCTCGCCGAGGAGGCGCTCGCCGAGGTGCGCGCCGCAGGAGGCGACGGGATCACCGTGCGTGCGGACATCGAGCAGCCGGAGGACATCGACGCGCTGTTCGCCGCGGTCGGCGACCGCTACGGACGGCTCGACTACTTCGTCGCCAGCGCGGCCGCGAGCGCCTTCAAGCCGATCAGTCAGCTCAAGCTGCACCACCTCGACCGCAACTGGGCGATGAACGTGCGCTCGTTCGTGCTCGGCGCGCAGCGGGCCGTCGAGCTCATGCCGCAGACCGGCGGCAGGATCGTCGTGGTCACCAGCTACGGCTCGCTTCGGGCGTTTCCGACCTACGCATCGCTCGGTGCGGCCAAGGCCGCGAACGAGTCCTACGTCAAGTTCATGGCGACGGAGTTCGGACCGCGCAACATCACCGTGAACGCGGTCAACGGCGGCCTCATCGACACCGACTCGCTCGAGTTCTTCTACGGGGTGCCCGGCATGGCGCCCATGGAGAGTGTGCTGGAGAAGGTCCCGCTCGGCCGGGCCGGGACGGCGGACGACATGGCCTCCGCCGTTCAGTTCCTGCTCTCGCCCGCCGCCGGATACATCACCGGGCAGGTGCTCACCGTCGACGGCGGCCTGACGGTCGTCGCCCCGCCCTTCTGGGTGGACACGACCGGCGACCTCCACGACGCGGTCTTCGGTGTGACGACGGACAGGTAGGCCCCGTGGCCCTCACCGAGGCGCGCCCGCTGCCGCTCAGCCGGTCCCCGTGGACCATCGGCGGCCTCGACATCCCGCACCGGGTCGTCATGGGCAGCATGCACACCGGCCTCGAGGCGATCGACGACGGTGGGGCGGCGCTCGCCGCCTTCTACCGCGAGCGGGTGGAGGGCGGCGCGGCCCTCGTCATCACGGGAGGGCTCGCGGTCAGCTCGGCCGGCCGCGGCGGCCCCGACTACGCCGTCCTCGGGCGGCCGGACGTGCAGGAGCGGCTGGCCACCGCCGTGAGCGCCGTCCACGCCGCGGGCGGCCTCGCGATCGCCCAGCTCTTCCACGCCGGCCGGTACGCGCTGCTCGCCGGGGCTACGGATGCCGATGGCCGGCCGGAGCAGGCCGTCGCGCCCTCCGCGGTGCCGTGGCGCGCCGCGCGCGGCGCCGTTCCGCGTGCGCTCGACCACGACGAGGTGCTCGCGACGATCGCCGACTTCGCCTCGGCGGCCGTCGCGGCCAGGGCCGCCGGGTTCGACGGTGTCGAGATCATGGCCTCGGAGGGGTACCTCGTCAACCAGTTCTGCTCCCCGCTGACCAACCTCCGCGACGACGAGTGGGGCGGCGACGCCGCGCGCAGGCGCCGCTTCGCGGTCGAGGTGCTCTCCGCCGTGCGGGCCGCTCTTCCGCCGGACGTCCCCACGATCGTGCGGATGTCCGGCGACGATCTCATGCCGGGATCCTCGACCCCCGAGGAGGTCCAGGAGCTCGCGATCGATCTCGTCGCCGCCGGCGCGGACGCGCTGAGCGTGGGGATCGGCTGGCACGAGTCGAGCGTGCCGACCGTGCAGGCGAGCGTGCCGCACCTCGCCTGGCTCGGCTACCCGGAACGCATCGCCGCCGTCGTGCGCGACCGGGCGCCCCGCGCCGTGCCGATCATCGCGAGCAACCGCTTCACCGACCTGCGCGACGTCGAGCGGGTGCTCGAGCGCGGCACCGTCGACGCGATCGCGCTCGCGCGGCCCTTCCTCGCCGATCCCGCCATCGTCGCTCGCAGCTTCGCCGGGTCGTTCTCCACCGTGGCCTCGTGCATCGGCTGCAACCAGGCCTGCATCGACCACTCCCTCGTTTTCGCGCCGGTCTCCTGTCTGGTCAACCCGCGGGCGGGCCGCGAGCTGGAGTTCCCGCTCGACGGACCGGACCTGGTCCCGCGCTCCGTCGCCGTCGTCGGCTCGGGGCCGGCCGGCCTCGCCGCCGCCCTCGATCTGTCCCGCCGCGGGCATGCCGTCACGGTCTTCGAGTCGGGGGAGCCCGGCGGCCAGTTCGCGCTGGCCGCGCGCATCCCCGGCAAGGAGGACTATGCGCTGCCGGTCGCCTCCGCGCTCTCCGAGCTGGCCGAACGGGGGGCGGCCCTGCGCTTCGGCACCGAGGCGACGATCGGCGACCTGGCCGGCTTCGACGGCGTGATCGTCGCGAGCGGCGTCCGGCCGAGACGGATCGATGTCGCGGGCTCCGACCTGCCGCATGTGATGAGCTACGAGCGGGCCATCCGGGACGGCGTCCCCGCCGGGACAGTGGCCATCATCGGCGGCGGCGGCATCGGGGTCGACCTCGCCGCGTTCCTCGTCGAGTCGCACGATCCGGCGGAGCGCGCGCGGGAGTTCCCCCTGCGGTTCGGTCTCGATCCATCGCCGATGGTGCCGGCATCCGGTGCCGCCCCCGCGCCGACCCCCGGGCCGCGGGACGGCTCGCAGGTGACGGTGATGCGGCGCTCCGGCAAGTTCGGGCGGGGCATCGGCATCAGCTCGCGCTGGGTGGCGCTGGCCGCCCTCACCCGGGCCGGGGTGCGCCTGGAGTCGGAGCTGAGCTATCGGGCGATCACGCCGGAGGGCGTGGAGATCGAGCGGGCTGACGGCACGATCGAGCTCGTTCCTGGCGACACGGTCGTCGTCTGCGCCGGGCAGGATCCCGTCGACCGGCTGGCCCAGGAGCTGGGGCGCGCCGGGATCCGGCATGAGGTCGTCGGCGGGGCGAAGGATGCGAGGGAGGTGGACGCCGTGCGGGCGGCCGCCGAGGGCATCGCGGCCGCGCGACGGATCACGGCTCCGACGCCCGGTTAGGCTGGACGCATGACCTCTCCGCAGAACCGCGCCGTCCGAATCGGCGTGCAGATCGCCCCCCAGCACGCTCAGTACTCGCAGATCAGGGAGACCGCCGCCGCCCTCGAGGAGCTCGGGGTCGACGTGCTCTTCAACTGGGACCACTTCTTCCCGCTCTCCGGCGAACCGGACGGCCTCCACTTCGAGTCCTGGACGATGCTCGCGGCGCTCGCGGAGCAGACCTCGAGGGTCGAGCTGGGCGCGCTGGTCAACTGCAACAGCTACCGCAACGCCAACCTCCAGGCCGACATGGCCCGCACCATCGACCACATCAGCGGCGGCCGGTTCATCTTCGGCACCGGCTCCGGATGGTTCGAGCGGGACTACGACGAGTACGGCTACGAGTTCGGCACCGCCGGTCAGCGCCTCGACGCGCTCGCCGCCAACCTGCCGATCATCGAGGCCCGCTGGGCCAAGCTCAACCCGCCGCCCACCCGGCACATCCCCGTGCTCATCGGTGGGGGCGGCGAGAAGAAGACGCTCAAGATCGTCGCCCAGCACGCCGACATCTGGCACAGCTTCAGCGACGTCGCCACCCTCGAGCACAAGCTCGGCGTCCTGGCGAAGCACGGCGATGCCGTCGGCCGGGACACGAGCCAGATCGAGATCTCGACCGAGCTGAAGACCCGCACTCCGGAGCAGGCGGACGAGCTGCACGCGCTCGGCGCGACGCTGTTCACCGTGGGCATCACCGGACCGGACTACGACCTGGCGCCTGTGCGCGACTGGCTGGCCTGGCGCGACGCGGTCAATGCCGCCTGAGGACACCGTTTTCGTGCCAGGTTTCGACGACAAGGTGTCACCGTCGGCGTCCGCGCACCCGGATGACGGCGGCTGCCCCTAGCGTGGTGTGGTGACCCTCACTCCGCCGCAGACGTCTCGAACGTCGGCCCTGTCCCCGTCCGTCCTGGCCGCAGTCGTGGTGACCCTGCTCGCGTGGTCGAGCGCCTTCATCGTCATCCGCGGGGTCGCCCCGCACTTCGGCGGCGGCTCGCTCGCGCTGGCGAGGCTCGCCGTCGGCAGCGTCGTGCTCTCCTTCCTGCTCATCGGGCACCGCTGGGTGCGGCCGACGCTCCGGGAGTGGGTCCTCATCGCCGCCTTCGGCATCGCCTGGTTCGCGGTCTACAACGTGGCGCTCAACCTCGCCGAGCACAGCCTCGACGCCGGCACGGCCGCGATGCTCGTCAACATCGGGCCCATCCTCATCGCGCTCGGCGCCGGGATCTTCCTCGGCGACGGCATCCCGAAGTGGCTCGCCATCGGCGCGGGCGTCGCCTTCGTCGGCGTCGTGCTGATCGGCATCAGCAGCGGGATCACCGGTTTCGGCGACGGCAGCGGGGTGGCCTGGGCGCTCGTGGCCGCGGTCACCTACGCGATCGGGGTGCTCTGCCAGAAGCCCGCGCTCAAGCGGATCCCCGCCAGGCAGGTGACCTTCCTCGGCTGCGCGATCGGCGCGGTGTGCTGCCTGCCGTTCGCGGGTGAGCTCGTGAGCGACCTCGCCGGCGCGCCCGCATCCAGCATCGTCGGCGCGGTCTACCTCGGTGTCGTCCCGACGGCCTTCGCCTTCAGCACCTGGGCGTACGCTCTGTCCACGATGTCCGCCGGGTCCCTCGCGGTCACGACCTACATCGTCCCCGCGCTCGTCGTGATCGAGGGGCTTCTGGTCTTCCGGGAGGTGCCGGCGCCGCTCGCGATCGTCGGCGGCGTGGTCTGCCTGGTGGGGGTCGGCCTGTCCCGCAGGCGGCCGACGATCACGGTTGGCACATAGCCCGCCGGAAATCTGCAAGAATGGTCAGTCGAGTCCTTGGCCGTTCGACCCTCTAATCAGACGGCACCGACTCTCATCAGAGCTTTCTGCCGGGTGTGCACCCCACGCTCACGGCAAGCAGTTCGCCCCAAAAATAATCTACGGAGAATTGTGGCTGTAAAAATTCGTTTGAAGCGCTTCGGCAAGATCCGCGCGCCCTTCTATCGGATCGTCGTCGCCGACTCGCGCACCAAGCGCGACGGTCGGGTCATCGAGGAGATCGGCAAGTACCACCCGACCGAGGAGCCCTCGTTCATCGAGGTCGACTCCGAGCGCGCCCAGTACTGGCTCAGTGTCGGTGCCCAGCCGAGCCCGCAGGTCGAGGCGATTCTCAAGCTCACCGGCGACTGGGGAACCTTCAAGGGCGAGAAGAACCCGACGAACACGGTGAAGACCAAGCAGGCCAAGGAAGAGTTCGTGGCCGACGAGAAGAAGAAGCCGGTGCTCAAGCCCAAGGCCGCGGCCCCCGCGCCCAAGGCTGAGGCGCCCGCCGCCGACGCGGATGCCGCAGCGGCGACAGGCGACGACCTCGCCGCCGACGTTTCCACCGAGGCGCCCGCCGAGGGCTCCGAGGATGCGGTCATCGTCGAGGCAGCGGCCGACGCCGCCGCCGACAAGGCGTAGCTCGTGCTCGAAGCCGCTCTCGAACACCTCGTCAAGGGGATCGTCGACAACCCCGACGAGGTTCAGGTCGTGGCGAAGAACTCACCACGCGGCGAGGTCCTCGAGGTGCG
>NZ_DASWPB010000090.1:0-19555 GCF_036404185.1 Lacisediminihabitans sp.
CGTGATCGCCGGCCCCACCCCGGCCGAGGTGCTCGACCGCTACACCCGGCTCACCGGCCGGCCGGCGGTGGTGCCGGCCTGGTCGTACGGTCTGTGGCTCTCGACCAGTTTCACCACCGACTACGACGAGGCCACCGTCACGGGCTTCATCGATGGAATGGCCGAGCGCGGCCTGCCGCTCAGCGTGTTCCATTTCGACTGCTTCTGGATGCGCGAGTTCAACTGGTGCGACTTCGAGTGGGATCCCCGCACCTTCCCCGACCCCGAGGGGATGCTGGCCCGCCTGCACAAGAAGGATCTGCACCTCTGCGTGTGGATCAACCCGTACATCGGGCAGCGGTCTCCGCTCTTCGCCGAGGCCAAGGCGGCCGGCTACCTCGTGAAGCGCCCCGACGGGAGCGTCTGGCAGTGGGACCTGTGGCAGGCGGGGATGGCCCTCGTCGACTTCACCAATCCGGATGCGACGCGCTGGTACCAGGGAAAGCTGCGCCATCTGCTCGACCAGGGGGTCGACTGCTTCAAGACCGACTTCGGCGAACGCATCCCGACGGAGGTGGACTACTTCGACGGCTCCAGCCCCGAGCGCATGCACAACTGGTACACGCAGCTCTACAACCAGGCCGTCTTCGACGTGCTCGAGGAGGCCCGCGGCGTCGGCGACGCCGTCCTCTTCGCCCGTTCGGCGACCACCGGCGGCCAGACCATGCCTGTGCACTGGGGCGGCGACTCCACCTCGACCTACGAGTCGATGGCCGAGACGCTGCGCGGCGGTCTGTCGCTGGCGTTCAGCGGCTTCGGCTTCTGGAGCCACGACATCGGCGGTTTCGAGGGAACGCCGGACGCCGGCGTGTTCAAGCGGTGGACGGCCTTCGGCCTGCTCTCCAGCCACAGCCGCTTTCACGGCAGTGACTCCTATCGGGTGCCGTGGGCCTTCGACGAGGAGGCGGTGGAGGTGACCCGCATCTTCACGAAGCTCAAGCTGAGACTCATGCCGTACCTGTACGCGGCGGGCATCGAGGCATCCGAGAAGGGGACTCCCGTCCTCAGGCCGATGCAGCTGGAGTTCCCGGAGGACCCGGCCGTCGGCCATCTCGACGGCCAGTACCTGCTCGGGCCGGACCTGCTCGTCGCGCCCGTCTTCAACGCCGAGGGTGTGGCGGAGTTCTACCTGCCTGCCGGCAGCTGGACCAACTACTGGACGGGCGAGGTCGTCGCCGGAGGAGGCTGGCGGCGCGAGACCCATGGCTTCACAAGCCTGCCGCTCTACGTGCGCGACGGCGCGGTGCTGGCCGTCGGCGCCCGCGAGGACCGTCCGGACTACGATTACCTGGACGGGCTCACACTCGAGGTCTATCCGGCATCGCTCCCGGAGAACATCGACGGCAGCAGAGAGATCGTGGTGACCACCCCGACGGGTGACACCGCGGTGTTCACGGTCGAGAGGACATCCGACCGTCTGCGCGTGAGTTCTGCGACCGCGCGAGAGTGGTCCGTCCGGGTGATCGGCGCCGATGCCGTCACGACGACAACGGGAGAGGCAGAAATACAGTTATGAGCTCAGGCAACGCGGACTACCGGGACTCCGGTCTCGTCTTTCCCGAGGACTTCGTCTTCGGTGCGGCCACCGCCAGCTACCAGATCGAGGGCGCCTGGAACGAGGATGGCCGCGGTGTCTCCATCTGGGACACCTTCAGCCACACTCCCGGTCGGATCTCCGACGGCGCGAACGGCGACGTCACCGACGATCACTATCACCGGCTCGAGGAGGACCTGGACCTCATGAAGCGGCTGGGCCTTCAGGCCTACCGGTTCTCGATCTCCTGGCCCCGCATCGTCCCGACCGGCTCTGGCGAGGTCAACCAGGCGGGCATCGACTTCTACTCGAGGCTCGTCGACGGCCTCATCACCCGCGGTATCACGCCCATCGCGACCCTGTATCACTGGGACCTGCCGCAGCCGCTCGAGGACAAGGGCGGCTGGGTCAATCGTGAGACCGCCTACCGCTTCGAGGAGTACACCCGGGTCATCGGGGCAGCGCTCGGCGACCGGGTGCAGATCTGGACGACGCTCAACGAGCCGTGGTGCTCCGCGTATCTCGGTTACGGCTCCGGCGCTCACGCCCCGGGACGCACCGACGGCGCGGACGCGCTGGCAGCGGTGCACCACCTCAACTTGGCGCACGGGCTCGGTCTCAGTGCACTGAGGGCCGTCGTGTCGAACGACCCGCAGTACTCGGTCACCCTCAACCTGCATGCCCTGCGCGGCGTCGGCGAGACGGGAGCGGAGGCCGTGCGGCAGATCGACGCCCTCGGCAACCGTGCCTTCACCGGGCCGATGCTGCACGGCGCCTACCCGCAGGACCTGCTCGACGACACCGCGTCCATCACCGACTGGGGCTTCGTTCAGGAGGGTGACCTCGAGATCATCCACCAGCCGATCGACGTGCTCGGCATCAACTACTACTCGACCAACGCCGTGCGCATCTGGGATGGCGTCAGTGAGCGGGTCAGCGCGGACGGCCACAAGCCGTCGGCGGGGAGCGCGTGGCCGGGGGCGGACCGCGTGGAGTTCGTGCAGCAGGACGGCCCGTACACGGAGATGGGCTGGAACATCGCGCCGGACGGCTTCGAGCAGCTGCTCAGGGACGTCCACGCCGAGTTCCCCGATCTGCCGTTGATGATCACAGAGAACGGCGCGGCCTTCGCCGACGTCGTGACCGACGGCGCGGTGCACGACCCGGAGCGCACCGACTACCTGCGTCGTCACCTCACCGCCGTGCACCGCGCCATGGAGGGCGGCGTCGACCTGCGCGGCTACATGGTCTGGTCGCTCATGGACAACTTCGAGTGGGCCTACGGCTTCAGCAAGCGGTTCGGCGTCGTCCGGGTCGACTACGACACCCTCGTGCGCACGGTCAAGGACAGCGGGCTCTGGTACTCCGAGTTGGTCAGAACGCACGTCATCCCGGAGTAGGTTGACGGGATGACGGAGAGCGCGCAGGCCGGGCGGGGCAACAGCAACGATCACGTCCGTCGGCACAACCTGTCGGTCATCCTCGGCCTCGTGCACCGCAGCAGGGGACTGTCCAGGTCGCAGCTGACCCGGCAGACCGGGCTCAACCGGTCGACGGTCGCGGCGCTCGTCGCCGAGCTCGTCGACCGGGAGCTGGTCGTCGAGGCCGAGCCGGACTCGAGCAACCAGGTCGGGCGCCCGAGCCCCATGGTCCGTCCGCATCCGCGCGCGGTCGGCATCGCGATCAACCCGGAGATCGATGCCGTCACCATCGGCGTGATCGGCCTCGGGGGCACCGTGCTGAGGCGGATCCGCCAGGCGACCGGGCATCCGCCGACCGTCGGCGAGGCGGTCGGCATCAGCGCGGGCGCCATCGAGGCGATGCGCGGGGAACTGGACTCGTACAGCATCGTCGGGATCGGCGTCGCCGTCCCCGGACTCGTGCGCACCCAGGACGGACTCGTCCGGCTCGCCCCGCATCTCGGCTGGGAGGACGAACCGTTCGCCGACCTGCTGCGCGAGGCGACGGGCTATCCGGTGCTCGCGGCGAACGACGCCCATCTGGGGGTCCTCGCGGAGAGCACCTTCGGCGCCGGCCGCGGGGTGACCGACATGATCTACCTGAACGGCGGGGCGAGCGGCATCGGCGGCGGGATCATCGCCGCGGGATCACCGCTCGGCGGGGTCGCCGGGTACGCGGGCGAGCTGGGCCACACCCAGGTCAACAGCGCCGGGATCGTCTGCCATTGCGGCGCGGTCGGATGCCTGGAGACCGAGGTGCGGCGCGAGCGCCTGCTGGCGTTGCTCGGACTGACCGACGCCGACGCCGACCAGTTCGAGGCGGCCCTCGTCGCCTCGACCGACCCGGCGGTTCTGGACGAGGTGCACCGCCAGCTCGGCTTCCTGGCCGTCGCCCTGCGCAACGCCATCAACACCCTCAATCCGGAGCTCATCGTCCTCGGCGGTTTTCTCGGGTCCCTCTACGAGGTCGCCCCAGAGCACCTCGACGAGTTGCTGGCGACACAACCGCTCAAGGCGTCGAGGGAGAGCGTGCGGGTCACCAGGGCGGAGCTCGGGCACGATCTGCTCATGATCGGCGCGGGCGAGCTGGCCTTCGAGCCGCTCATCGCCGATCCGGCCGGATTCGCCCTGGCGCAACGGGAGTGAGGGCGCGACGGACGTTCTCGCCGCCGGCTACGAGACGGACTTCGCCTTCTCGATGAGATCGGCGAGCTTGTTCATCTGCGCGGCCTGCGCGGTGTAGTTGAGCGCCGCGTCGATCCAGGGATAGACCTGGCCGGCTTTCAGCGCGGGGTCGTCGGCGAAGGTCGTCTGCTTCCTGAGGTCGGCGACCTGGTAGCCCTCGACGTTGACCAGGACCACGTCCCCGGTCATCATCTGGCCGGCGTTCTCCCAGCTGTACTTGTCCCAGTAGTACTCGCCGTCGGGGTGCAGGTCGGTGAGGTCGACTCCGAGGCTCTTGTAGAGCTGGGTAACCGGCTCGTCGTCCGGCTTGACGGCATAGACCCCGTCGGCGTCCGCATACATCTGGGTGACCTCGATGTCGGGGTGGGCTTTCGCCGCGGCGGTGAGGCGCGCCGCCGCGGTGTCGAACCTCTTCTTCGCCGCGGCGATCGTGGAGGCCTTCGCCCCGAGGCGCTCGGCGAGTTTCACGTTCGCGTCGATGACGTCCTGGCCGGCGCCGCCGACCTCCACGGTGGCGATGGGCGCGATCGCCTGAAGCTGCTTCTGCTGCTCGAGGTCGTTGATCCCGTAGTCGGGTTGGGTCGTGTCGAGGGTGCCCTTGCGATCGGTGGGGTAGATGCCGGTGACGATGAGATCGGGTTTCGCGGCCGCGAGCTTCTCGAGGTCGATCTCGCCGTAGCTGTTGCCCACGATCGTCGTCTTCGAGAGGTCGTATCCGGCGAAACGCGAGTCGGTCTTCACCGGAACCCTGCCGAAGATCGCGACCGGTGTGATGCCGTAGCTGAGCAGCGTGAGCGCCTGGTCCGCGAACGCCGCGACCCGCGTCGGCGTGTGGTCGACGCGAACCTTCGTGCCGATGGCGTCGCTGTAGACCCAGGCGTCGGAGGAGCCGGTCGCGGACGGTCCCGAACCGGGCGACGAGCATCCGGCCAGCACCAGGGCGACGGCGAGCAGCGAGGCGAACAGGGCGAAGGGGCGGCGCGCGGCCGGAGAAGACACCATGGCCTAAGGGTAGCCTAACCTAACCTCAACCTGTCAAGCCCGATGTGGGGCGGGCTCGCGCGGGACGACCAGCGGAGTCCCCGTCGCGGGGTCGCTGATCACCATCGCGTCGAGGTCGAAGGCATGGCGCAGCACCGGGGGAGTGAGCACGTCCCAGGGGGCTCCGTCGGCCAGCACCCGTCCGTCGCCGAGGACGACGAGACGGTCGGAGAATCGGGCCGCGAGGCTGAGGTCGTGCAGCACCATGACGACGGTGGTCGTGCGTTCGCTGTTCATCGAACGGACGAGCCGCAGCACCTCGAGCTGGTGGCTCAGGTCGAGGAAGGTGGTCGGCTCGTCCAGGAGCACGACCGCGGTCTGCTGCGCGAGCACGAGCGCGATCCAGGCGCGCTGTAACTGGCCACCGGAGAGGGAGGCCGCGTCACGGTCCGCCAGCTCGGCGACCCCCGTCGCCGCGAGGGCCTCGTCGACGGCCGCCGCATCGGCCGGGGTCCACGGCTTGAGCAGGCTCTGGTGCGGATGCCGCCCCCGCGACACGAGGTCGCGCACGCTGGTCGCGGACGGCATGAGCGGTTTCTGCGGCAGGATCGCGAGTCGGCGCGCGATCGCCCGGGTGGACTGGCCCCTGATGGGTTCCCCATCGAGCAGCACGGCGCCGGCGCGCGGTGTCAGCAGCCGAGCGAACGCCTTGAGCAGCGTCGACTTTCCGCTACCGTTCGCGCCGATCAGGGTCGTCACCGAACCCCGCTCGACGCCCAGGTCGAGGTGTTCGAAGACGACGGCGCGCTCGTAGGCCAGCGTGAGGTCACGTGCCTCCAGCGCGAGCGTCGGGATGTGTGTCATGAGGTCCCCTCCTGGGAGCGGTGTCGCGTGATCAGCCAGATGAGGTAGGGCGCGCCGACGATCGCCGTGATGATCCCGACGGGCACCTCCCAGGGGAAGACGGCGCGGCCGACGAGGTCGGCGATGACAACGAGGGAGGCGCCGAGCAGGGCGGATGCCGCGAGCGGCGGCCGGCCCCGTCGTGCGAGCCTGGCGGCGACCTGGGGGGCGACGAACGCCACAAAATCCACGGGACCGCTTGCGGACACCGCCGCGGAGGTCAGCACGACAGCGCACGCGATCACGATGAGGCGGTGGCGTTGCAGGGCGACCCCGAGGCCGACGGACAGGTCATCGCCGAGGCCGCTCACCTCGAGCGCGGGGGACTGGGCGGCGGCGATCGGCGCGACGACGACGAGGACAACGAGCACGGGCCAGATGCTTGTCCAGGAGATGCCGGCCAGGCTTCCCGCCAGCCAGTGTGCGGCGGCGGACGCCTGGGTGATCTGCGCCTGGACGAGCAGGTAGCTCGTGACGCCGGTGAGCGCCGCCGTCGCGCCGATGCCGATGAGGATGAGCCGATAGCTGTCGACCCCGCCCCGCCAGGACAGCCCATAGACGACGGCGGACGTTGCCAGCCCGAAGACGGTGGCCACCACCGGGATGCCGAACCCGAGCAGGCTCGCCCCGACCGCGTAGCCGCCGCCACCGATGACGATCGTCACGACGGCACCGACCGCGGCGCCGGACGTCACACCGAGGATGTCGGGGGTGGCGAGCGGGTTGCGGGAGAAGGTCTGGGTGAGCGCCCCCGCGAGACCCAGGCACGCCCCCACCAGCAGCGCACACACCACGCGGGGCAGCCGGAAGGTCAGCACGATGAACTGCTGTGTCGGGTCGGCGGCTCCGACCAGCGCGCGCATGACGTCCCCGATCGGAAGGGTCGTCGAACCGATCGCGACGGCGATCACGGCCACGACGAGCACGACGACCGCGGACAGGACGGTGACGGTCGCCGTGCGCGAGCGGGGGCGCATCCGCGATCGGGTTGGCGTCTCGGACCGCGCGGTCACAGCGCCGCCATCCGACCGTGGCGCACGATGGCGACGAACGCGACGCCGCCGATCACCGAGAGCACCACTCCAACCGAGACCTCCGCGAGTCCGCCGATCAGCCGCCCGATCACGTCGCTCGCGAGCAGCACCAGCGCCCCGATGACGGCCGACATCGGCAGGAGTCGCGCATGACGACCACCGACCATCCGGCGCGCGATGTGCGGCGCTGTGAGTCCGATGAACCCGATCGGCCCCGTGACGGCGACGGATGCCGCGGTGAGGAGGGTGATGGCGCCGAGGCCGACGAGCCGCGCTCGCAGCAGGCTCTCCCCGAGCCCGCGTGCCATCTCGGCGCCGAGGGCGAGCGAATCGAGCGAGCGGGTGTTGACGGCGGCGAGCAGCAGGCCGATGGCGACGAAGGCGAGCACGATCCCGAGGTCGTCGAGACGGCGGCCGGAGAGCGAACCGACCACCCACACCCGATAGGCCGCGAGGGTCGTCTGATCGCTGAGGACGAGGAACGACGTCACCGCAGCGAAGAGCGCCGACACGGCCGTGCCCGCGATGGCCAACGGAACGGGACTGGCCAACCCCCGTCCCAGGGCCGCGACGGAGAACACGACGATGCTCGCGGCGACCGCCCCGACGAGGGCGAGCAGCAGGACGACGGTCGTCGAGGTGGTGTGCAGCGTGTAGACGCCGATGACGACGGCGAGGCTGGCCCCCGCCGAGACGCCGAAGAGCCCCGGGTCGGCGAGCGGGTTGCGGGTCTGGCCCTGCATGACCGCGCCGGCGATCCCGAGGCACGCCCCGACGAGGGCCCCCAGCACTGTGCGCGGCACCCGTGAGCCCCAGACGATCGCACCGGCATCCTCCGTCGGGTGCAGCAGACGATCGATCACGGTGCCGAGTCCCAGGTGATTGCTGCCGAGGGCGAGACTGGCGAACGCGACCAGCACGACCCCGGCGACGGCCGCCAGGACGAGCCACGGGGTGTGACGAGTGCGGGGAAGGGGGCCGGATGAGGTCACTCGGTTAGCTTAGGCTGCCCTAACATGGTTGTGTGACTCGACACCCGCGCCTGATGCCGAACGACCCGCGGACCTTCGAGGCTCGTGTCGCCCGCACGCGCCGGCTCAGCCGCTCCTTCCAGCGGGTGACCCTCGCGGGCGGTGATCTCGACGAGTTCTCCTACGCGGGGTTCGATCACTGGTTCCGGCTCTTCATCCCCCGGGCGCCGGGTGCGCCATTCGAGTTGCCCGGGGTCGTCGGGCGTTCCTGGTGGAAGCCGTATCTCGCCCTCGACGAGGCGGTGCGCCCGCACTGTGCCAACTACACCGTCGCCGAGGTGCGGGCGACGGATGCCGGGGTCGAGTTGGACATCGACGTCGTGCTGCATTACGAGTCGGGAGAGCTCGCCGCGCCGGTGGCCAGGTGGGCGGCGACGGCCGAGGCGGGCTCGCCGGTGGCCATCCTCGATCAGGGGCTGATCTTCGACCCCGACATGGCGGCAGGGCCGGTGGTGATCGCCTGTGACGAGACGGGTCTTCCCGCCGTCCGGGGCATCCTGCGTCGGCTGGATCCCGAGGCACACGGGGTCGCGATCCTCGAGGTGCCGAGCGCAGACGACCGGTTCGAGCTCACCGCACCGGACGGCATCCGCGTCGACTGGATCGCGCGCGACGGCGATCATGCCGTGCCGGGCTCCGCCGCGCTCGCGGCGGTGCGCTCTCTGGGCGGCCTTCCCCCCGACAGCTACGCCTACGTCGTGGGAGAGTCGAGCCTCGCCACGGAGGGCCGCCGCGCGCTGCATCGCGCGGGCCTCCAGAAGTCCCGGATCGTCTTCTCGGGCTACTGGAAGCACAGCTCCGGCGCCGAGCTCGCGCAGTAGGGGAGCGGGAATGCCCTACGTCGGCGTCAACGGCGTCTCGGCCTACTTCGATATCACGGGGACGGGCGAGCCCGTGGTGTTCCTCCACGGCGGCTTCTGCTCGGCCGAGGTGATGCGCGACCTCTCGGAGCGGTTGTCCGGATACGCGGTTCATGCGCCGGAACGACCGGGACACGGGCGCACCCCCGACCGGGCCGGGCCGTACCACTATGACGACGGCGTGACGGACACCCTCGCCTTCATGGACACGCTGGGACTCTCATCCGTCCACGTCGTCGGGTTCAGCGACGGGGCGAACATCGGTCTGCTCCTCGCGCTCGCGCACCCCGAGCGGGCTCGTTCGCTGGTGCACATCAGCGGCAACCTCCGGCCGGGAGACGACGTCTACCGGCCGGAGCCGGAGCAGCACGGCGCCATGCCCTCGAGCGAAGCGGACCGCGTCGCGCTCGAATACGACAGCCTGTCCCCGGACGGTCCCGGGCACGCGGACGAGGTGCTGCAGCGGATCCGGCACATGTGGGACACCGAGCCCCAGATCGATCCCGAGGCCCTGATGAGCCTTCGGATGCCCGTGCTGGTCATGGCGGGCGACGGAGACCTCATCGCGCGCGATCACACGGAGCTCATCCGGCACAGCATTCCGCACGCGCGGCTGGCGATCGTTCCCGGGACCTCGCACATGCTCGTGCGGGAACGACCGGACGAGGTCGGGCGGATCGTTCAGGGGTTCCTCGACGGGATCCGCTCCTGAGGGCATGAAGTCGACCCGCCAGTCGGCCGCCGCCGGACCGCCCCGGACCCGCACGAGAGGGGTCACGATGTCGTTAGGCTTGGAGAAGGCTGTCAATCAGCAGACAGTCTCCCCTCCCTTGGCGTCGCCCCGTTCGGCACGGTGCCGCGCCCCGTCATCACACCCTGCAAGGACCATTCGTGACCACCGTTGTGCATCCCGGCGATTCGCTGACCTCCCGGCAGCGGCTGGTCTACATCATCGTTCTCGGCGCGCTCACCGCACTCGGGCCGTTCACGATCGATCTCTACCTGCCCGCCTTCCCCGCGCTGCAGCAGGACCTGCACGTCACGCCGGCGGCGATCCAGCTCACCCTGACGGCGACGACCATCGGCTTCGGCCTCGGCCAGCTGCTCGTCGGGCCCTGGAGCGACAGGGTGGGCAGAAGATACCCGCTCATCATCGCGAGCCTGGTTCATGTCGCGGCCAGCCTCGGGGCGGCTCTGGCCCCGAACATCGTCCTGCTCGGAAGCTTCCGGATGCTGCAGGGCATGGGAGCGGCGGCCGGCGGTGTGGTCGCGATGGCGCTCGTGCGGGACCTGTTCGGCGGGGTCCCCCTCGTCAAGATGCTCTCCCGCCTCGCCCTGGTGAACGGGCTCGCCCCCGTCGTCGCACCGGTGATCGGCTCGCAACTGCTCCGTTTTGTCGACTGGCGCGGCATCTTCGTCTTCCTCATCGTCTATGGCATCGTCGTCGTGCTCGCCGCGGTCTTCTTCATCGTGGAGACCCTCCCGCCGGAACGCAGGCGCGACCTGGGGCACAGCACAGCGAGGGCACGATACGGGGCGATCTTCGGCGACCGGATCTTCGTCGGCGTCGCCATCATCGCCGGCATGAGCTTCTCCGGCCTCTTCGCCTACCTGTCGTCGTCCTCGTTCCTCTTCCAGGAGGTCTACGGACTCAGCGCTCAGCAGTTCGGCCTCCTGTTCGCCGTGAACTCGGTCGGCATCATCATCGGTGTGCAGACCAGTTCGCGGTTGGCCAGGACCATCGGGCCGCAGTGGATCCTCGCCTGGTCGACGGCGATGCTGCTCGCCTCCTCGATCGCCATCGTCGTGCTCGACTCGTTGCACGTCGGCCTGCTCGGCATCCTGATCCCGCTGTGGTTCTTCATCACGGCCTGCGGATTCGGTTTTCCGCTCGTTCAGGTGCTCGGGCTCATCAACCATCCCGGGGAGGCGGCGACCGCGGCATCCGTGCTCGGTGCGGTGAACTTCGGTCTCGCCGGACTGATCTCGCCCATCGTGGGCCTCTTCGGGATCCACAACGCGGTGCCGATGGGCTCCGTCATGGTGATCACCTCGGTCGCGTCGATCCTCGCGCTCTGGTTCATCGTGCGACCGAAGACGGTGCCCGCGCTCACGTCGTGAGCCGCGGCGTCATGACAACGTTGTAAAGTCGCACCAGACACGTGCGCTGGCGACGCGTGACGTGCCATGGGCCCACGGATGAGGAGTGATTGAGATGTCGATCACGATGCACGACGTCGCCAGGGTCGCCGGGGTGTCGATCAAGACCGTCTCCAACGTCATCAACGACTATCCGTACATCCGTCCGGATACCCGTCAGCGGGTTCTCGAGGCCATCGATTCGCTTGGCTATCGGCCCAATCTCTCCGCGCGAGGCCTGCGTTCCG
Source organism: Lacisediminihabitans sp. (assembly GCF_036404185.1). GTDB lineage: Bacteria > Actinomycetota > Actinomycetes > Actinomycetales > Microbacteriaceae > Lacisediminihabitans. The sequence goes on from NZ_DASWPB010000090.1 coordinate 11,415, forward strand.
GCCGCACCGGAGTGATCAGCCTCATCATCCCCGATCTGCGCAACGCCTACTTCGCCGAGTTGGCCGACGCCGTGATGCGGGCGGCGAAGGCCCAGGACCTCTCGGTGATCATCGAGCAGTCCGGTGACAGTCGCGAGACCGAGCTCGCCCTGTTGCGCGGCCCGCGGATGCAGATGGTCGACGGCATCCTGTACAGCGTGCTCGCGCTTGGTGAGGACGACGCCCACCTGCTGGACGACATCACGACTCCGATGGTGCTGCTGGGCGAGCGGATCTTCAACGGTCCGACCGACCACGTGACCATGCGGAACACCGAGGCCGCCAAGGCCGCGACGGAGCACCTGATCTCGTTGGGGCGCCGACGCATCGTCGCCCTCGGCGCGCACCACGGCGAGGTCATCGGTTCCGCCGGGCTGCGCCTCGCCGGCTATCGCGAGGCCCTGGCGGAGGCGGGCATCCCCTTCGACGATTCTCTCGTGGGTGAGGTCGGCGGCTGGTTCCGTTCGGGGGGTGCGGAGACGATGAGGCTCATCCTGGAGTCCGGCGTTCCGTTCGACGGCGTAGTCGCCTTCAACGACTCGATCGCCCTGGGGGCGATGCGGGTCATGCAGGAGGCCGGCAGGCGCATTCCGGACGATGTCGCGGTCATCGGCTTCGACGACATCGATGAGACGCGATACACCCTGCCGACCCTGTCCACGATCAATCCCGGTCGCGACGAGATCGCCGAGGTCGCGGTGCGTTTCCTGCTGGAGCGCATTCGGCAGCCCGCCGCAGACATCCCACCGCGTGAGTATCTCGCCTCCTTCGCTGTCGTGCCGCGCGAATCGACGGCCCTCGACCCGCGCTGACCGCCGCCTTCTGGAATCTGTCGCCTTCTTGAGGGATTCGGACAGCTGGAATTGCGAAACATGCACGCTTGCGCCAACGTTCCGCTGATTCGAATTCAGACGTTGACATCGGGGGCAGGCATCAATATTCTTTTCTACAACGTTTACCTACAACGTTGTAAAAAGTTGACTGTCGAGGATCGTGTCCCCTAGGGGACCACATTCGTCGACGCGATTGAATCGAGGAGGATTCGTTCGTGACGCTCATTTCACAGTCGAATCGTGCCGTGTCCTCCCTCGCATCCCACCCGGCATCTCTCCCTTCATCGGCCGATTTCATCGCCGCGTCGATGCAGCTGGATGTCGGTAGAGCACCCCAGTTCCAACCATCACAGAGCCGATCGGTCCTCGGCTCGCGCTGAGTTCCGCGGCCGCCGCTGCCGAACAAGGCAGTGGCTTAGACGAAGGTGTCTAGACACCGCGAAGGGAATCACAATGAAGCGAATTCTTGCCGTAGGAGGGGCGGCGGCCATCCTCGTCGCCGGCCTGACGGGCTGCTCGTCCGGCAGCAGCTCTGCATCGAGTTGCGCGAACAAGATCGTCAACCCGGACGCCAAGGTGGTGAGTGTCTGGGCCTGGTATCCCCAGTTCAAATCCGTCGTCAATCTGTTTAACAACTCTCACAAGAAGATCCAAATCTGTTGGACCAACGCGGGGGCGGGAAACGACGAGTACACGAAGTTCTCCACTGCAGTCGAGGCGGGGTCCGGCGCGCCGGATGTCGTCATGCTCGAAACGGAGGTCGTACAGAGCTACATCCCGCGCGACGCTCTGGTCGACCTGAATAAATATGGAGCCGCCTCGGTCAAGGACAACTACTCTGCGGGCGCTTGGGCAGACGAGTCCAGCGATGGCGGCGTGTACGCCATCCCTGTGGACGGCGGACCGGTCGGACTCCTCTATCGGAAGGATCTCTTCGACAAGTATGGGCTGACGGTCCCGACCACGTGGGAAGAGTACGCAGCGGACGCCCAGAAGTTGAAGGACGCGGGGACCAAGACTCTGATGACGGACTTCCCCGGCAACGGCCGTGCATATCAGCAGGCACTGTTCGCGCAGGCGGGCTCGACGCCTTATGTGATCGACGGAACCAATGTGACCATCGATCTCAACGACGCGGCGAGTAACAAGGTCCTCAGCTATTGGGAAGATCTGGTGTCCAAGAAGCTGGTTGGCACGGAGGATGCCTCGACGACTGACTACAACACCCATCTCGTCGACGGCACCTATGCATCCGTCATAGCCGCCGCATGGTTGCCCGGCTATCTGAAAGGCTTCGAAGGGGCCGACAAGGACGCTGTGTGGAAGGTGGCACCCATTCCGCAGTGGTCCGGGAGCGATCCCAAGCAGGTCAACATCGGCGGTTCGGCCTTCGCAGTTACGTCGCAGGCCAAGGACAAGAAGGCCGCTGCGACCGTAGCCAAGGAGATATTCGGTACGGAGGCGGCCTGGAAGGTCGGAATCGAGAAAGCGGCCCTCTTCCCGCTCTGGAAGCCGATCCTGGAGTCGGACTACTTCAGCAACCTCAAGTACGACTTCTTCGGGGGTCAGCAGATCAACAAGGATGTCTTCCTGAACGCCGCCACGGAATACAAGGGTTTCCAGGTGAGTCCGTTCCAGAACCTCGCCTACGACAAGCTCACAGAGGCGGTGAACGCGGCGAACAGCGGCAAGAAGACGCCGAGTGAGGTTCTTGCGGCCTATCAGAAGGCGGTCGTGGACTACGCGAAGACCCAGGGATACACCGTCAAATAATCCATCCGGCACGGGGCGGCCGCTGGCCGGTCGCCCCGCACGCTCTTCCTACAGCTTCAGCGAAAGGTAGCTTGTGTCCATCATCACGGCACCGAGGTCCGGCGTAGCGAGCACGGCCGGCCGCGGCGATCCAACGTCTTCACGGCGAGTGTCCCGGCGACGCGCACGGTGGGGCTGGTTGTTCGTTGCGCCGTTCGCAGTCTTCCTAGCGGTCTTCCTGATCGCCCCGCTTGTCTATGCCTTTGTCCTCAGCCTCCAGAACAAGACGGTCGCAACCGGCACTCATTGGGTGGGATTCGCCAACTACGCTAAGGCGTTCACTGACCCGCTCTTTCTCGACGGCGTCTGGTTGGTTGTCAGGTTTGCCCTCATTCTCATTCCGATCCAGATGGCAGTGTCGATCGTCGCGGCCCTCCTCCTCGACGCGCTGACCACACGCTTCTCTCGGTTCTCTCGTCTGATGATCTTCGTGCCGTACGCGGTGCCCGCGGTCATCGGTGCGCTCATGTGGGGCTTTCTCTACAGCCCGAGCTTCGGTCCCGCCGCAGATATAGCAGGGTGGTTCGGGCTTCCAGCTCCGCATTTGCTGTCGGTGAGCAACGTTTTCGGATCGCTGGTGAATGTCGTGACCTGGCAGTGGGCGGGCTACTACATGATCATCATCTATGCGGCGCTGCAGGGAGTGGATCCGGAGCTCTATGAGGCGGCGCGTATCGACGGGGCGAACGCGTGGCAGACGGCGCTTCGCATCAAGATCCCGATGATCTACTCGTCGCTGGTGCTCATTCTGGTCTTCGCCCTCATCGGAACGCTGCAGTTCTTCACGGAACCGCAGATCTTGAGAAGTCTCGCCTCGGGGTCGATCACGTCCTCCTACACGCCCAACATCTATGCGTACACGCTGGCGTTCTCCTATTCGCAATTCAATTACGCATCGGCGATCTCGTTCGCGCTGGGGCTGGTGGTCTTCATCGGCTCGTATATATTCCTGCTTGCCACGAGAAAGAAGAGTGGTCTCTCATGATGACAGCTCTCGTCAGTCCGGCCTCTACGAGGGCTAACCGTCGCACCGATCGTGCACGAGGACGAGGCATCCGGGGTGGACGTCAGGTCGTTCCGCACATCGTCCTCGGGGCGTTCATCGTCTATTTCGCTCTTCCGTTCTGGTGGCTTCTCGTCGCGTCGACCAAGAGCCAGGTGACCCTCTTTGATGGGAAGACCAACCCGCTGTGGTTCGGTCATTTCGACTTCATCGCCAATATCGAGTCGTTGTTCACCTATTCCGGAGGCATCTACTGGCATTGGCTCGGCAATTCCTTTCTCTATGCCTTCACGGGGGGACTGGGCGCCACGGTGCTTTCGGTATTTGCCGGTTACGGTTTCGCGATGTATCCGTTCCGCGGGCGCGGGCCGTTCTTCTCCCTGTTGCTTGGTTCGGTGATGGTGCCGGTTACCGCTCTCGTCATCCCCCTGTTCGTCATGTTCAGCAGCGTGCATCTCACGAACACGGTCTGGGCGGTCATTCTTCCATCGATGCTCAACCCGTTCGCTGTCTATCTCATGCGCGTTTACACCCAGGACGCGATCCCTGAACCGATGGTGGACGCCGCGAGAATGGACGGCGCCGGCGAGCTCCGCATTTTCTTCCAGGTCTCCCTCCCTCTGCTTCGTCCGGCTCTCGTGACCGTTCTGTTGTTGTCTGTCGTCGGCACCTGGAATAACTATTTCCTTCCGCTCGTCATGCTGTCGAACACGCAGTTGTTCCCGGTCACGGTTGGCCTCGGAGCCCTACAGACGCAGGCCGGAGTCAATACCGGCGGCCAATCGCTGTGGAACATCGTCATTACGGGCGCCCTGATCTCGGTCATCCCGCTGATCGCGTCCTTCCTGTCCCTGCAGAAATATTGGCAAGGGGGGCTGTCTCTGGGCAGTGTCAAATAGCGCATTAGTCTGCGTTCTCCAGCAGTACGTCGCCGGGTCGTCGTGTGATTCAGCGAAACAATTCATTCAGTTCTCAGAGAAGGAAACATCATGTCCGATGCCCAGATCGCTCTCGATCTCACCGCGATCGTCGCACCCGTCAACCGCCGTCTGTTCGGCTCATTCGTCGAGCACCTGGGGCGCTGTGTCTACGACGGCATCTACGAGCCGACCCATCCGACGGCCAACGAGGACGGGTTCCGACTCGATGTCGTCGACCTGGTACAGGAGCTGGGATCGAGCACGATCCGCTATCCGGGCGGGAACTTCGTCTCCGGATACCGCTGGGAGGATGGTGTCGGGCCGCGGTCCGAGCGGCCGAAACGACTCGACCTCGCCTGGCACTCGCTGGAGACGAACGAAGTGGGTCTCGACGAGTTCGCCCGCTGGTGCAAGCTGACCGGCAGCGAGCTCATGATGGCGGTCAACCTGGGGACCCGGGGCGTGCTTGAGGCACTCGACGTGCTCGAGTATGCCAACCACCCGGGCGGCACCGCGCTCTCCGACCTGCGCGCCGCGAACGGCTCGCCCGAACCATACAATGTGCGCATGTGGTGCCTCGGCAACGAGATGGACGGCCCGTGGCAGATCGGCCACATGAACGCCGAGGACTACGGGAAACTGGCCGCGCGCACGGCCTCGGCCATGAAGATGGTGGATCCGAAGCTCGAGCTCGTGGTGTGCGGGTCCTCCGGCTCCTCCATGCCCACCTTCGGGGAGTGGGAGCGCGTCGTGCTGGAGCACAGCTACGAGTCGGTCGACTATGTTTCCTGCCACGCCTACTACCAGGAGCGCAAGGGCGACCTGGGGAGCTTCCTGGCCTCGTCCCTCGACATGGAGTACTTCATCGCCACGGTCGTCACGACCGCCGATCACGTGAAGAACAAGCTGCACAGCACGAAGACGGTCAATCTGTCCTTCGACGAATGGAACATCTGGTACCTCGACGAGCACAACGAGTCCGGGGTCATCACCGAAGGATGGCCGTACGCCCCCCGTCTGCTGGAGGACGTGTACACAGTGGCGGACGCCGTCGTGCTCGGCAATCTGCTGATCACCCTCCTCAAGAACAGCGATCGGGTCACCTCCGCCTCGCTCGCCCAGCTGGTCAACGTGATCGCGCCCATCATGACCGAGCCGAACGGCGATGCCTGGCGGCAGACCACGTTCTTCCCCTTTGCGGCCACGAGCCGGCTCGCGAAGGGAGAGGTGATCAAACCCAGGATCACGACGGCGCAGTATGAGACGGATGTGTACGGACCGGCGGATCTGGTCGACTCCGTCGCGACCTTCGACAGGACGTCGGGCACCGGAGCGGTCTTCCTCGTGAACCGCGACCAGCACGAATCGCGCACCGTGGAGATCGACGCGACCGCTCTCGGGGCCACCGGCATCCTGGAGGCATTGACGCTGTCCGACGACGACGTCTATGCGAAGAACACGCGCGACGATCAAGATCGGGTGGGGCTCGTCGACAACGGATCGGCGGGGGTCGTGGAGGGAACGATCACGGTCACCCTTCCGCCGGTCTCGTGGACCGCTCTCTCGTTTGCATAGCCCTGGCTCTTCTGCTGAACGGTGGTGCAACATCCGCGACTTCACCGACATCGGCCTGGCCCTGACCGACCCCTGGAGCGCATCCATCAGCTGAGACGGAAGCGATTGAGCGGCGGGATGGCGCTCAGCGCGGCCGATGAATGAGTGCTCGGTCGGGGATGGTGTCCATCGGCAGTGTCGACCGGCTAGCTTGGGAGCCATGAGAATCCTCCTGGTCGGCGCCGGCGGGGTCGGGGATGCGATCGCCAAGATCGCCGCTCGCCGCCGCTTCTTCGAGACAATGATCGTCAGTGACTACGACCTCTCCCGCGCCGAGCGGACCATGGCCTGGATCGAGTCGAGGCACGGCCCGCAGCGGGGGCGCTTCGTCGCCGCCCGGATCGACGCCTCCGACCCGGACGGTGTGGCGGCCCTCGCCCGCGAGCACCGGGTGACCCACGTCATGAACGCGGTCGAGCCGAAGTTCGTGCCGACGGTCTTCGCCGGGGCGCTCGCCGCCGGCGCCGACTACCTCTACATGGCGATGAGCCTGTCCGAGCCGCACCCGAGTGACCCCTACCGGCTGACGGGCATCAAACTGGGTGACGACCAGTTCGCCCAGGCCTCCGACTGGGAGCGTGCCGGTCGCCTCGCCCTCGTCGGGATGGGCGTGGAACCGGGGCTCAGCGATGTCTTCGCGCGATACGCCGCCGATCACCTCTTCGGGCAGATCGACGAGCTGGGCGTCCGCGACGGCGCCAACCTGGTGGTCCGCGACGAGAGGGGCGAGGAGATCTTCGCCCCCTCCTTCAGCATCTGGACCACGATCGAGGAATGCCTGAACCCTCCCGTGATCTGGGAGCGGGACCGCGGCTGGTACACGACGGAGCCGTTCAGCGAGCCGGAGGTCTTCGAGTTCCCCGAGGGGATCGGCGCGGTGGAGTGCGTGAACGTCGAGCACGAGGAGGTGCTGCTCATGCCGCGCTGGCTGGACGCCAAGCGGGTGACCTTCAAGTACGGCCTCGGCGACGAGTTCATCGGCGTTCTGCGCACCCTGCACCGGCTCGGCCTGGACAAGACCGATCCGGTGACCGTGCGTTCCGCCGTCGGTCCCGTTCGGGTGGCCCCGCGCGATGTCGTCGCGGCAGGCCTGCCCGATCCGGCGAGCATCGGACCGCGGATGACCGGCAAGACCTGTGCGGGCCTCTGGGTCACCGGCACCGGTCTCGACGGCTCACCTCGGTCGGTGTACCTCTATCACGTCGCCGACAACGCCTGGACGATGGGAGAGTACGACGCGCAGTGCGTCGTCTGGCAGACCGCGCTGAGCCCGGTCATCGCGCTGGAGCTGCTCGCCTCGGGTGCCTGGTCGGGCACCGGGGTCAGCGGTCCGGAGGCCTTCGACGCCGAGGTGTTCCTCGAGCTCATGGCCCGGCCGGAGGCCGACGGCGGTTACGGCCAGGCCTGGGGGATCGAGGAGCGCTAGGCCTCGGCTCGAGCCATCGGGCCCCGCCGGGATAGCGGGCACGCAGCTCGCGCCGGGTGAGTGCATCCGGGGGTGTCTCGAGCGGGGAGTCGATGGCGAGGGCGATGGCACGCATGGACTCCTCCCTCCAGAAGATGCCGGACAGCCGCAGCACCCGGTTGTCGTGCCGGTCCAGCACGAGCAGCTGGGGCAGGGTGTCGGTTGACGACGTCCGATAGACCTGGGCGAGCACCATGCCCTTGATGTCCGCGAAGGGGTGGACCACCCGGCGTCCGAACGCTCCGCGCTTGACGATGGATGTCGCGGTGACCTCGACGAAGGCCCCTCGGAACAGGGCGAGCGCCGGGACGCACAGCAGGAGGAGCAGCGCCTCGCCGACGACGGCGATCGGCCAGCGGCCGGTCGGGATGCCCAGGAGGAGCAGCCCGCCGAGGATGGGCAGGGGCACCACGACGCAGAGAAGGAGAGCGGTGCGGATGAGCTCCCGCCTCGGT
>NZ_DASWPB010000091.1:0-2689 GCF_036404185.1 Lacisediminihabitans sp.
CCAAGAACGAGGTTTCATGTCACGCGCCGATTCGGCAAGAAAGATCTCGGCCCAGGCCGTTCGAGACTCCGGCGGCATCATGAGTCATCGCCAGATCCTGCTGGTGATCTACGGACTCATGGCCGGAATGTTCCTGTCATCCCTCGACCAGACCATCGTCGGAACGTCCATCCGGACGATCTCCGACGACCTGAACGGGCTCAGCCAGCAGGCGTGGGTGACGACGGCCTATCTCATCGTCTCGACCATCGCCACGCCGATCTACGGCAAGCTCTCCGACATCTTCGGCAGGCGCCCGCTGTTCATCTTCGCCATCTCGATCTTCCTGCTCGGCTCGATCCTCTCCGGGGTGTTCGCCACCTCGATGATCGAGCTCGCCGGCTTCCGCGCCATCCAGGGACTCGGCGCCGGTGGCCTCATGGCCCTTCCGCTCGCCATCATGGGTGACATGCTCGCTCCCAGGGAGAGGGCCAAGTACCAGGGCTACTTCCTGGCCGTGTTCGGCGTCTCGAGCGTCATCGGCCCGCTGATCGGCGGTCTGCTCGCCGGTGCGCCGTTCATCCTCGGGATCGTCGGATGGCGGTGGGTCTTCCTGATCAACGTCCCGATCGGTGTCATCGCGCTCTTCATGGTGCTGCGATTCCTGCACCTGCCGAAGCGCAGCGTCAACCGCAGCGTGCGCATCGACTGGTGGGGTGCTGCGACCGTCATCGTCGCCGTCGCACCGCTCCTCCTCGTGGCCGAGCAGGGCCGCGACTGGGGCTGGACCTCGGCCGGGGCATGGGCCTGCTACGTCGTCGGCGTCGTGGGAATCGTCGCCTTCGTCCTCGTCGAGAGGATGATGGGCGACGACGCGCTGATCCCGCTCAAGCTGTTCAAGAGCCGCACCTTCTCGATGGCGACCGTCCTCGGTGTGCTGGTCGGTTTCGGCATGTTCGGTGCGCTCTCCTCCGTGCCCCTCTTCCTGCAGATCGTGAACGGCTCCTCGCCGACCGAGAGCGGCTACCAGCTGCTGCCGATGATCCTCGGGCTCATGATCTCCTCGATCGTCAGCGGCCAGCTCATCTCCCGCACGGGGCGCTACCGCATCTTCCCGATCGTCGGGACGGCCTTCATGGCGGTCGGCTTCCTGCTCTTCACCCAGATCTCCGCCTCCACCCCGATCTGGTTCGTCATGATCGGAATGCTGCTCGTCGGCCTCGGCCTCGGCCAGCTGATGCAGACGCTGACGATCGCGAGCCAGAACGCGGTCGGACCGCGGGACATCGGTGTCGCGACCTCCGCGTCGACCTTCTTCCGCCAGGTCGGTGGAACGCTGGGTGTCGCCGTCATCTTCTCGGTGCTGTTCAGCCGTGTCCCCGACACGATCAAGCACGCCTTCGCGGAGCCGAAGCTGGCGGCGAACCTCAAGGCGGCGCTGGCCGACCCGAAGGTGCTCACCGATCCGGCGAACGCACTCATCCTCAAGGGCCTCAAGAGCCCGGCCAGCCTGGGCAGCGCGCTGAACGGCGACACCGCGTTCCTGAACACGGCCGACCACCGGCTGGCCGCGCCGTTCCTGCACGGGTTCGCCGACGCGACGACGGCGGGATTCTGGGTGAGCCTCGTCGTGATCCTCATCGCGTTCATCCTGAGCTTCTTCCTCAAGGCGACGCCGTTGCGTCAGAAGTCCGCGCTGCAGGAGGTGGCGGATGCCGACGCCGCGATCCTCGCCACCAGGGCCGCCGAGATGGTCGGCGCGCCCCTCGAGCCGAACCTCTCCACGCAGCAGAACCCGATCATCGATCCGACGAATCCCCCACGGGTCCCGTAGGCCGATCGGCTGGAATCACACGGAAGGGGCGCTCACCGCGATCGGTGAGCGCCCCTTCCTTGTGTGCCGCCCTTCGGCGTGGACTACCGGGCGGCCTGAACGAACTCGGCGTCGATGCCCGCCCGGTCCAGCCTGGTGCGGATGACGGCCATCGACTCCTCACCCTGGTCGACGAGGACGAAACGGCGGCCGAGGGCGGCCGCGACCGCGCCCGTCGTCCCGGATCCCGCGAAGAAGTCGAGCACCCAGTCGCCCTCGCGGCTCGAGGCCTGGACGATCCGGCGCAGGATTCCCTCCGGCTTCTGGGTGGGATAGCCGGTCTTCTCGCGGCCGGTCGGCGAGACGATCGTGTGCCACCAGACATCCGTCGGAAGCTTCCCACGCGCGACCTGTTCCGGGGTGACGAGTCCGGGTGCCATATACGGCTCGCGGTCGACGGCCGTCGAGTCGAAGTGGTAGCCGCCCGGGTCCTTCACATAGACGAGGATCGTGTCGTGTTTCGTCGGCCAGCGGTTCTTCGACTTCGCGCCGTAGTCGTACGCCCAGATGATCTCGTTGAGGAAGCACTCCCGTCCGAAGAGCGCGTCGAGCAGCACCTTGGCGTAGTGCGCCTCGCGATAGTCGAGATGCAGGTACAGCGTTCCGTCGTCGGCGAGCAGTCGCCAGGCCTCGGCCAGCCGGGGCTCGAGGAAGGTCCAGTAGTCGTCGAAGTCGTCGTCGTAGCTCATGAGATCACCGCGGATGCGCTCGTACTGCTGTCCCTTGAAGCCGCGGACGCTGCCGGATGCCGACCGCACGCTCGTCGTCGTCCGTCGCGTCTGACTGCGTCCGGTGTTGAACGGCGGATCGAGGTAGACGAGGGTGAACGCGCCGTCC
>NZ_DASWPB010000092.1:0-7535 GCF_036404185.1 Lacisediminihabitans sp.
CGCGGAGGCGAGCACCTTGGTCTGGTCGTTGCTGAACTGCCCGACGAAGAACTGCGGCAGTTGGGTGACCGTCTGCGTCGACGGCTCGACGAGGAAGACGAGCGGGAACAGGTATTCGTTCCAGGCGCCGATGAGGGTGAAGACGATGATCGCCGCGCCGATCGGCTTCATGAGCGGCAGGATCACGTACCAGAATCCCTGGAACGTGCCCGCCCCGTCGATCCGCGCCGCATCGAAGAGGTCGTCGGGGATGCCGTTGACGAAGTTGCGTGCGAGCAGCACCGTGAACGGCACCTGCAGCGCGGCGAGCGGCAGGATCACGGCCCAGTAGGTGTTGTAGAGGTTCAGTGTCGTCGTCGTGGCGAACAGCGGCGTCAGCAGCACGACACCCGGCAGGGTGAGTGCCGCCAGCAGCATCCAGAAGAACACCTCCTTCCCCCTGATGTGCAGCTTGGAAAAGCCGAAGGCCGCGAGCATCGTGAACACGTAGACGATGGCGATGGTGGCCAGCGCGATGATGGCGCTGTTCCTGAAGAACAGCGGCAGCTCCGGCACCCCGAGGACCGTCGTGTAGTTCTTCCAGCCCTCGCCGGCGAGCGATCCCTGCACCATGGCGATCAGCGGGAGCAGGAACGGCACGACGAGCAGCGTGAGCACGAGCTGCAGGAGGATCCTGCCCATGGTCGTACGAGCGGTGAGCATCAGCGCATCACCCCTTTCTCTTTGCGCCGGAGATTGAGCAGGATGCCCATCACCAGCGCGATCACCAGCAGCATGATGGACAGCGCCGCCCCGTAACCGACCTCTCCGAGCGGGATGCTGGTGCGGTAGATCATCGTGCCGAGGAACTCGGTCGCGAAGTTCGGGCCGCCGACGGTCACCAGATACGGGATGTCGAAGGTCTTTAGCGATCCGATGGCGCTGAGCGTCGCGAGGGCGAGGGTCGTGCCCCGCACCCCGGGCCAGATGATGCTGACCAGTTTGCGCAGGTTGCCCGCGCCGTCCATCTCGGCGGCCTCGAGCACCTCGAGATCGATCTGGCTCATGGCCGCGTAGTAGAGGATGACGGTCATTCCCGTCCACTGCCAGACGGTGATGATCATGATGACCCACAGCGCCGTGCTCGACTGGGCCAGCCACGGCTGGGCGATCGCACCGAGCCCGATGTGGTTCAGCAGCCAGTTGACCTGGCCGTCGTTGGCGAAGATCTGCCGGAACACCGGAGCGGTGATCGCGGGAGCGAGCACGACGGGCACGAACAGCACCACCTTGTACACCGTCCCGAACCACGGTCGCGAGTGCAGCAGTGCCGCGAGGACCATGCCGAGGGCGGTCTCGGCGACGAAGGTGACCACGAAGAACAGGACCGTGTGCCGGATCGCCATCCAGAACACGGGATCGGCGAAGACCTTGGCGTAGTTCGACAGGCCGACCGACGGCGGATTCGGCGTCGTCCCGTTCCAGTCGAGGGTCGAGATGTAGCCGGTGTAGCCGACGCAGTAGTAGATCAGGCCGACGGAGAGGATGAGCGCTGGCAGTATCCAGGTGTACCCCTGCGGCCCGACGAGGGGGCGCCGGCGGGCGGCGCCTCCTCGTCGATCTCGCGCATGCGACATGTCAGTTGTCACCGGAGGACTGCAGCGTCGCCAGCGCCTGGGCCGGTGTCGCCTTGTCACCGGCCACCGAGGCGGTCGCGACCCCGATCGCCTGGCCGAGCGCCGTTCCCACGTCGCCGAGACGCGGCTCGCTCGTCGTGCTCGCGGCCTTGATGAGGGTGTCGAGCGTCGACTGCTGCTTGCTGGCGTCGACGAGCGTGATATCGCTCCACTTCGGCGAGACGTCCGTGAGCGACGAGATGTCGTTGAGGGCGTTGGACACGAGCTGTTGCGCCTTGTCCGTGGCGGTCAGCCAGGTCACGAAGGTCTGAGCCGCCTTCTGGTGCTTGGACTTCACGTTGACGGCGAGCCCGTAGTCCGCGTCGCCGAAGAGCGGTGTCGGGTTGCCCGCGCCGGTGATGTCGGGGAACGGTATGGACACGATCGGGAACGGCTTCGCATCGGCGACCCCCGCAGCGGAGACCGCTGCCGTCGCGCTGGCGACGGTCGAGTACTGCATGTACCAGGTGCCCATCATGACCATCGCGGCCTTGCCGGAGAGGAAGTCGTTGTTGACGTCGGGGTACTGCTGCATCCCCTGCGCGCCCTTCTGGATGATGCCGTCGTGGAAGAGCTCCCTGAACGTCGTCATGGCCTTGACGAGGTTCGGGTCCGTCCACTTCGCGGTGCCGGCGACCGCCTTCGACCACAGGCCGGGTTCGATGCTGTCGGCGATGGCGTGCAGCATGTCCTGGTTGAAGCCGTTGTCACCCGCGCCCTGCTCGAAGCAGATCTGGCCCTGAGCGGCGAACTGCTTGCAGACCTGCACCCAGTCGTCGAGGGTCTTCGGCGGGGTCAGCCCGTCCTTCTCGAACAGCGTCGGGTTGATCCAGATCGGGCCGGCGAAGGTCGAGCCGACGGAGAGGGCCGCCAGCTTGCCGTCCTTGGTGGTGAGTCCTGCGGGGCCGATCGCCGCGACCTTGGACTTCCAGTCGCTGCCGAGTGCCTTGGTGATCGCGGGGGTCAGATCGATGGCCGAGCTCTGGTAGGCCTCGATCGACCCGATGCCACCGCCGGGCGCCATGTTGAACACGTCGGGACCGACCGACGAGGCGAGCGCCGGCCGGATGACCGAGTCGTAGCTCGCCGTCGCGACCTGCTTGTAGGTGACCTTGATGTTCGGGTATTCCTTATTGAAGGCCGCGATGTACTGCTTGCCGACGCCGATCTCGGGCGTCCACCCCCACCAGCTGATCGCCCCGGAGGTGGCGGAGTCTTTGGTGGCCGTCCCGCCGGAACCGCTGCATCCGCTGAGGATGACGGCGACCGACGCCGCCACCGCGATGGCCGCGGCGGCGCTTCTCCGGCGGCCGACTCGACTGAAACGCTCAAACATCATTGTTCTCCTTGAGTTCCATGCCACCGAATGTGGCTGCACGACCCGGCACCGCGTCCGTGCGGTCCGTTTCCGGCGGACGACCTCCGGTGCCTGGCTCGTGCGGTCTACGGTAATTCTGTCAAAAACGAGGCGTCAAGTTTTATGCCATAATTGGAAAACTTTCGTTGGCCCTTTGCGATCGCAGGGAGCCCGTCATCGGATCGGAGAACTCCAGGATGAGCACGACATCGACAGAATCGGGGAAGCCGCCCGCCGAGCGCCGCTCCACCCTCACCGCGGTGGCGAACGAGGCCGCGGTGTCGATCGCGACCGTGTCGAAGGTGCTGAACGGTCGCCCTGGCGTCTCGCCGGAGACGCGTGAGCGGGTCACGGGCGTCCTGCGCCGCAACGGGTACCGCAAGCGCGGCACCGAGCGCACCTACTCCCCCCAGATCGAGCTCGTCTTCGGGTCTCTCGACGGCGAATGGGCCATCGAGCTCGTGCGCGGAGCGGTCCGCGTGGCCAGCGAGCACCACCTCACCGTCGCCGTGAGCGAGAGCGGGGTGCGTCACGGCGTGGCCCCCGGATGGGCGAAGGCGGTGTCCAAGCGGCAGCCGGCCGGCGTCATCCTCGTCGCCTCCGACATGCCGACGAGCGACAAGTTCGAACTGCGGGCGCGCAACGTCCCGTTTGTCATCGTCGATCCGGCGGGGGATCCCGCCCCCGACGTCCCCTCGATCGGCTCGACCAATTTCGCCGGGGGGATGGCGGCCGCGCGCCACCTGATCGAGCTGGGGCACACGCGCATCGGCGTGATCGCCGGGCCGGACGACCTGATGGCCACCCGTGCCCGCGTCGCCGGGTTCCGTTCCGCGATGGACGCGGCGGGACTTCCCGTCGACGAGAGCCTGGTGATGTCCCGCGAATTCACGGAGGAGGCGAGCCCGGCGGCCGGGCACAGCCTGCTGTCCCGGCCGGATCGTCCGACCGCGATCTTCGCGACGAGCGACGTGAAGGCCCTCGGCGCCTACGAGGCCGCCAGGGCGCTCGGCATCGGCATCCCCGACGGGCTCTCGATCGTCGGCTACGACGATCTGCCCATCGCCCGCTGGGCGGGGCCGCCGCTGACCACCGTCAGGCAGCCGCTCGCGGAGATGGCACAGGAGGCCACCAAGCTGGTGATCCGCCTGCGCCACGAGCCCCCGTCGACCGCCGATCGGCTGGAGCTGGCGATCTCCCTCGTTGTCCGCGGCAGCACGCAGCGCCTCGGCTGAGGCCGCTCAGGCCGCCAGCGGCTTGGCAGGGGAGTGCCAGTTCGCGGAGCCGTCGATCTCCACGATCGAGATGAGCAGCGTGTCCTGACGGACGCCGATGGCGGCCATGTTCTCGACCATCGCCGCGTACATGCTCTGCTTGGCCTCCGGGGTGTAGCCGTACGAGGCGAGCACCTGGATGAAGATGATGTCGTCGCGCGCCGCCTCGGGGAAGGTGGCGCTGAAGACGAGCTCGCCCCGCTCGTGCAGCGTGAAGATCTGGAACAGGTCGTCTCCCGGCATGGTCAGGCCGTCGATGAGGCTCTTGTGCAGTGCCGCGCTGATCTCCCCCATTCGCGGCCGGTGGGAGTTGTGCATGTCGATCCGGATGTGGGGCATGACCGTCTTTCTGTCGTCGTCGTTCCGGCGAGTCCGGCCCGACGCGCTCTCACGTTAGTGTCGATCAAAAACCATTGTCAATCTTCACACCCTTTTACGAAACCTTTCAGTAACGATCGACACCGATCGCCATGGCCGTCCCGGCGGGGTCGACCACGTTCGCCGACACGGAGCGAGGGAATCCGCCCGGTTGCTGTCAGTCTGGACACATGACCGAACTGCTCGTCGTGATCGTGATCGGCCTGGTGGTGATCGCCGCCGCGGCCGTCGTCGCTCCGCGCCTCGGGATCGCCTCCCCCCTCGTGCTCGTCGTGGTCGGCGTCGCAGCGAGCTTCCTGCCGGCGTTCGGGTCGGTGCGCATCGAGCCGGAGTGGATCCTCGCCGGTGTCCTGCCGCCCCTGCTGTACTCGGCGGCGGTGTCGATGCCGGCGATGAACTTCCGCCGCGAGTTCGGGGCGATCAGCGGCCTGTCCGTGGTCCTCGTTGTCGGCAGCTCGCTTCTGCTCGGTCTGTTCTTCATGCTCGTCATTCCCGACCTCGGTTTCGCGTGGGGCGTCGCCCTGGGCGCCATCGTCAGTCCGACCGATGCCCTGGCGACCTCGATCATCAAACGGACGGCGGTCTCCAGCCGCGTCGTGGCGATGCTCGACGGCGAGAGCCTGCTCAACGATGCGACCGCGCTCGTGCTACTCCGCACCGCGATCGTCGCGACGGCGGCGACGTTCTCGTTCTGGGGCGCCGTCGGCACCTTCGCCTACTCGATCGTCGTGGCCATCATCATCGGCGCGCTGGTCGGATGGCTCAACCTCGTGGTGCGCAGGCGCGTGACCAACCCGACCGTCAATACCGTCATCTCCTTCGTCGTTCCGCTGGTCGCCGCCGTGCCGGCGGGGCTCCTCGGGGCATCCGGTCTCGTCGCGGCCGTCGTCGCCGGGCTCATCACCGGGATCTTCGCCCCGCGCTACCTGTCGCCGCAGAACCGTCTGTCGGATTCGCAGAACTGGCGGACGGTCGAGCTCGTGCTCGAGGGCGCGGTGTTCCTCACGATGGGGCTGCAGATCACCTCGATCGTGACGAAGGTCGAGCGGGATCACGGCGGCGTGCCGACGGCCGTGCTCGTCGCGGCCGGGGCGCTCGTCCTGACGATCCTGCTCCGCGCGGCCTACATCGCGCCGCTGCTCTGGGTCCTCCGACGCGCCTCCCGGCGCGGCGAGCGGATGCAGGATCGGCTCCAGGGCATGCAGGACAGGCTGAACACGTCGGAGGGCAAGCAGGAGACCGTCGATCGGATCAACGCCCGCCCGGGACGCAAGGCCTCGGAGCGCGACCTCAACCGCTTCGCCGTGCGGATCACCCGGATGCTCGCCGACATCGACTACTTCCGCCGCGAGCCGCTCGGCTGGCGGGAGGGCACCGCGGTCGTGTGGGCCGGCATGCGCGGCGCGGTGACCGTGGCCGCGGCGCAGACACTCCCCACCGACACGCCACACCGGTCGACGCTCGTGCTCGTCGCGTTCGCGGTCGCGGCGATGTCCCTCCTCGTCCAGGGCGGCACCATCGGACCGCTGTTGCGTCTCATCACCCCGAAGGCCGACCAGGCCGCGATCGCCGAGAAGACGAACGACGAGGTGACCCGGATCTTCGAACTCCTGCGGACCTGCGCGGAGTCGATCCCGCAGCCACCGCGCCGGGAGGACGCCCCTCGAGACGAGCAGTTCGAGGCGGTCAAGGCCTATCGGCTCGCCGTGATCGCGGCCCAGCGGTCCGCCCTGCTCGATGCGCGCGACAACGGCACCTTCGACGCGGAGGTCCTCGCCGGCGAGCTGGCGAACCTCGACGCCTCGCAGATCGCCATCGAGATGCGCGACAGACTCGCCGACTGAGACGAGGGGCCGCACGCGGCGTCCCGGCGCCGCACCGGCCTCAGCCGGACACCCCTCCGAACAGCAGGCCGAGCAGGTAGGTCACGGCCGCCGCGCCGAAGCCGATGGCGAGCTGGCGCAGCGCCCGGCGAAGGGGAGGACCGCCGGACAGCACCCCGACGATGGCGCCGGTCCCGAGCAGCGCCAGCCCGACCAGGGAGGCCGCGAGGATCAAAGCCCCGAGGCCGCTGAGGCCGAAGAGGAACGGGATGATCGGGATGATCGCCCCGGAGGCGAAGAAGCAGAAGCTCGAGAGCGCCGCCCCCAGGCCGGTGCCGATGGCCTCGTGCTCGTCGGTCTCCTCGACGACGGCGAGCCTGTTGTCGCGGAGGACCTCGGCGGCGTGCACACTCGCCTCCTCCTCCGACATGCCGCGGGCGCGGTAGACGAGCGCGAGCTCGTTCGCGTCGACGTCCAGATGGGACAGGGCGGAGTTGCTCTCCGGGTTCGGGGCGGATGCCTCGAGCAGCTCCCGCTGCGAACGCACCGACACGTACTCCCCTGCCCCCATCGACAGGGCGCCGGCGAGCAGGCCGGAGATGCCGGTCAGCAGCACGATGTGGGTGGGCACGCCGCTGGCGCTGATGCCGATCACGAGCGCGAGGTTGCTCACGAGACCGTCGTTGGCGCCGAACACCGCCGCGCGGAAGGTCCCGGACAGCCGGTTGCGTCCACGGGTCGCCAGCCCCCTGACGACCTCCTCGTGGATGCGCTCGTCCGCCGCCATCGCGGCCGTCGCATCCGCGTCCTCCTCGTACGGCGATCGCGCCTCCGCACGCTGGGCGAGGGCGAGCACGAACACGGAGCCGAAGCGCCGCGCCAGGAAACCGAGGATGCGGGTGCGGATGTCGCCCCGGAGCGGCTTGCCCGCCTGGTCGCCGAGCAGCACCTTCCAGTGCTCCTCGTGGCGGCCCTCCGCCTCGGCGAGGGCGAGCAGGATCTCCCGCTCCTCCCCGGTGCGGCGGGAGGCGAGGTCGCGATAGACGGC
>NZ_DASWPB010000093.1:0-9323 GCF_036404185.1 Lacisediminihabitans sp.
GCCGTGGCCAGGTCGCGGGCACCGGTTCGCCCGCCGACGGCGCCCAGCTCCACCAGGACATCGATCGGACGCCCGGCGCCGACGTCCTCCAGCACCGTCTCCATGACCCGGACGCTCTGGAGGCTGTCCGACCAGCAGGCGAACTCGAAGTCCGGATGCCCGTCCAGCTCGGCGGCGAGCCAGCCGATCGCGACGGGGTCGACGAGCTCGTTGGCGAGCAGCACCCGATCGATGCCGACGGAACGCGCGAACTGCACCTGCCACGCGGTGGCGAGGGTCAGGCCCCAGGCGCCCGCGTCGATGAGCTGACGCCAGAGCAGCGGCGCCATGGTCGTCTTGCCGTGCGGGGCGATCTGCAGGCCGTTGGCCGTGAGCCAGTCGGCCATGAGCTCGACATTGTGCCGCACGGCGGACGAGTCGAGGGTGAGCAGCGGGGTCTGGAAGTCGCCGATGACGGGCTCGTCCTCGAGGAACTGCTCGGCCGTCGATCCCCAGGAGTGCGGGGGGAACGACTTGTGGCGGGGTCCGAGAAACACCGATCCCGCGGACGCTGGTTCCGCGTGAACGACCATGGTCTCCCTCGATTCGATGCTCATGATTCCACGTTAACCCGTCGCGGCTGGGAGCATTCGCCGCACGGGATCGGCGAACGGCGACCTCGATCAAACGGATGACGACGTGGCGCGCGAACGATCAGCAGGTTCCGCGAACGGCGGCGGATGTCTGGCCGTCGACGCCCGCACGGGACGAGAATGGGTGGTATACCCGTGGGCGATTGCCGACGGCGTGGCAGGGAGAGCATCGTGGCATCGAAAGCCGACAAGAAGTCCGAGAACAAGTCCGACCGCAAGGCGGCCAAGGAGAAGCTCAAGAAGGAGGCCGAGCGCGCCGCCAAGGTCTTCGCCAAGGAGAAGGCGCAGGCGAAGAAGAGTGCAGAGAAGAGCGTGGAAAAGGCCCGCAAGGCCCTGAAGAAGGAGAAAGCCAAGGCCAAGGAACTGGCCAAGGCGAACAAGGACGCGGTCACCTCGGCGGTGACCCGGACCAAGAACAAGACCACGAAGAGGGTCAAGGACGACCGGGATGCCGTGAAGGGGGCGATTCGCGCAGCGGAGAAGTCCGTGAAGACCGAGAGGGACGCCGTGACCTCCGCGGTACGAAAGGCGGAGAAGAGGGCGCGAACGGCCGCGGAGTCGGTCGTTACCGGGGTCACCGGGTCCGTTCCCCGCAGGACGGCCGCATCGCGACCGGCGGCGAGGACGACACCGGCAGCTAAGCCGGCCACCAGGATCGCATCGCGACCGGCGACGACCAGCGCGGGAACGGCATCCACCGAGCCCTCCGAGTCCTGGACGATCCTCGCTCTGCGTGCTCATGCCCGCGACAAGGGCCTCGTGGGATATTCGCGCTTGTCCAAGGCGCAGTTGCTCGCCAGGATCCGCGGAAATTAGCCGCTCGCCGGCTCCAGCCTCCTGTGCCGCACCCGTCTCGACGGCTGCGGGGCCGGGGGCAGGATGCACTCTTCCACGAGACGCCCGATCGCGACCCTGGCGGGAGACTTGACGGCCGTGTCGAGCAGCGTGCGCCCACCGAGGACCGCGGCATCGAGGCCGCTCCGATCGTCCGGCACGAGGACGGGGGACGTGATGCCGCCGAAGCGGTGCAGCGTCTGCCTCACCTGGGCGGCGGGATTCATCCCGATCGCGCTCGACCGTAGCCTGTTGACGACGACGGTCAGGCGCGGGGTCTCGACCGCCTCGACGAGGTCGACGTGCGCACGGAGGAATCGGGAGAGGCCGACGGGGTCGGCCGAGCCCACGGCGATGACGCGGTCGGCTTCCCGAAGTGCGGCAAGTGTCGCGGCATTGCGGTGCGGCGCGAAGAGGTCGCTGCTGATCTCCTCGTCGTTCTCCAGACTGAACCCGGTGTCGAGCACCGTGTAGTCGACCCAGGTGCGGCATTCCGTGATCGTCGTGGTGACCCGGTCGGCCGACAGTTCCGGCCATCGGCTCGGTCGTCCGATCCCGGTGAGCACCCAGAAGCCGCCCCGCGCGGAGAGATACCGCTGACCGATCCGTTCGAGTTCCGCCCGGTCGAGACCGCCTGTACCGGCCAACCGACAGGCCGCGGCGAAACCGGGCGCCTCGTCGAGCAGGCCGAGCGCCGGTGCGATCGACCCGCTGTAGGTGTCGACATCGGCCACCGCCACGGTGTGACCGGCAGCAGCGAGCTCCGCGGCGACGTTGATCGCGAGGGTCGTCCGGCCGGGGGCACCAGCCGGTCCCCACACGGCGAGCACCTCGCCGCGGTCGGCGCTCGGCGGCTGCGCCGCAGGCAGCCCGCCAGCCAGCACCGACTCGATCTCGTCCCAGCCCGCGGTGAGGTCCGCCAGCTCGCGCAGGCCGAGCGTCGCGGCCTGCCTGCGGCCGGCATCCGACCCGACCAGCGCGACGAGACGGACGCCCGCGGCATCCGCCTCCGCGATGAGTCGCTCGGTCAGATATCGCGGGGACGCCTCCACCACGGCGACGTCGACGGATGCCGCGACGAGCGCGAACGCGAGCTCGTCGGCACTCGCACAGCGGGCGACCAGATCGTGGCCGTGCCGTTCGAGCTCGCCGGCGAGCCGGTCCTCGACGGCGAGCGGCAGGGCGAGGGCGACGCGGCTCACGATCGATCCTTCGCCGGGATGCCGGCGGGGACGAGGGAAATGCTGGTCTCGTTCGCGATCGCCTCGAGAACCCTAGCGATGGCGGTGCGCGGCACGAGAACCTCGACGGAGTCGCCGTCCTGGGCCGCGATGCCCTCCGGCTCGACGAGCCGCACCACAGTCGCTCCCGACACGAGGACCGATGGCGGCCCGAACACCCCATCCTCCGTCTCGGAGGACGACCAGACGTCGACGATCGCGCCGGCGACGATCGAATGGGCCAGGCGTCCCCGGACGGGGACGACCACGGGGGCGACCCGCAGTCCCGTGGCGCTCCCCACCGCCGAGGCGGGCACCAGCTCGCCAGCCGAGACGGGCCGGGTCACCACGAGCCCGGCATCCGGGACCTCGCCGCTCGTCAGGTATTTCCCGTCGAGCCCGCCGAGGCGCACGTCGCGTTCCACGAGGTCGCCCTCGTGGATGCTGTCGCCCGGCGTCAGCGTGTCCCGTGCGGCGTAGGCGCGCACGCCGCTGTCCGCCGCACCGACGAGTGCGAGCACGCCGAGCACCGAGACCACGACGAGGCCGATCCCGATCGCGAAGCGCGGGTCGACCCAGAACGATCGTGGCCGGCCGGTGCTGCGCGCTGTTGCCGTGGTCGATTCCATCCGTTTCCCTCCCCGTGCTCGTCGATGCGTGGTCGTCGATGCGTGCTCGTCGATCTGCGTCCGCCGATTCCGTGCGCACGATGTCCCCGCGCATCCATGCTCACGAGAACCGACGAACGAGGGGAAAGTTATCCACACCCTCGTTTCGCGGGTACCCGTGCACAGATAATCGAGGCATGAACGACTCGAATGACCCGGGATCTCTCGGCCGCTTCCTGACCCTGGCCGACACCGCCGAAATCCTCAACGTCTCGGCGAGCCAGGCCTACGCCCTCGTCCGCTCCGGCGAGCTGCCAGCCATCAAGGTCGGCGGCCACGGCCATTGGCGCATCGAACGCGCGGTGCTCGAGTCGTACATCGAGGCCAAATACGAGGAGACCCGTCGGATGGGCCTGTGGAACCAGGCCGAATACGCGAGCCTCGCCGAGTACTCCTTCGATCACAACCGCACCACCAGGAGCTGAGCGAGGGGCACCACCCGGTACTGCGTCACCGCGGTGCGCCGCCGTGGGCTGTCGGCCTCGTGCACGGCGATGTCCAGGTGATCACGCCCGACCCGATCGATCGTGCCGTGCAGGGTGACGCCACCCGGCGTCGTTCCCGCCAGCCGCAGGTCGACCGCTCGGCGCCTGCGGCACAGATCCCGGAGAACAAAGCCGAGACCGAGCCGGCCGGACAGCCCGTGATCGGAGGCCGCGGCATCCGTCGCCTCCAGGCTGTCGGTGACCTGCTCCGGTGTGAGCAGCAGGCTCGAGATGGCGGCGACCGGGAGGAGGCACTGGGCGCGCCGGGTCGACCCGTCCAGGAGATCACCGGACATCCAGTCGCGACCGATCGTCGCCGGGTGAACCGAGAGGGTGTCGCCGTCCGCGAGCACGAGGCGGATGGATGCTCCGGGGTCCGTCTCGTGGATGGCCAGCAGACGATCGCGCAGCGAGAGTCGGCCGAGCCGAAGCCGCTCCTCTTCGGCCTGGAGGTCGAGCTCCTCCGCGTCGAGCTCCTGCTCGAGCTGACCCTCGAGATCGTCGAAGAGGTTGTCCCAGCGCATGGTGCACACTAACCGTCCCCGCGGACGAGACGGGGGCGTTATCCACAGCGGCCGATTGGGGCGTGGACAGCGGCAGTCAGTGCTGATTATGTTTCATGCCACAGACAGAGACCCCCCGTTCGGGGGAGGACGTGAGTGGGTTATGAGCGATCCAGTACGGGTGCCTCGCGGGCGTCCCACCGGCGCGGGTGAGGTCCTGCCGAGCAAGGTGATCAAGGCCAGGTTCCACTCCGACGACTTCTTCGGGCATCAACCGGTTTCTCGCTCGGCGCTGCCGGATCCCCGGCCGTTGCTCGAGAATCTCACCCGCTGCGTGGTCGAGATCCTTGCCGGCGCCCGCGACCTGGAACAGATCGCGCGCTGGGTCAGTGACGACGTCTACAACAACCTCCTGAAACGGGTGGCGATCTCTGCCAGGGCGCGCCAGGCGCGGGGACGGCCCGTCACCCGGCCGACGTTCTCCATCGGATCGACCTCCGTGTTCGAACCGAGGGACGGCGTCGTCGAGGCCGTCGTCATCGTGCGGGGCAGGGCCCGCACCCGCGCCGTCGCCCTCCGCCTGGAGGGTCTCGACAGCCGCTGGCGTGCCACCGCGATCAACGTGCTGTGAAGCTTCACAGAGGCAGAAGATGTCTCGGCTGACTCATGAGCAGGAACGAGTCGAAGAACGGGAGAACGCAGCACAGGGCAACCAAACCCTCAGCACGATCGCGCGCAATCGCTGCCGGAGCGGCTCTCATCCTGGCCGCTGGCGGCCCGGTCGTGTCTGGTTTCGCCTCAGCCGCCGGTTCGTTTTGGGCATTCTTACTCTTCGGTGGGATGGCCATGGTTCTCGCGGCCGTCACGATCCAGATCGTCCAGGCTTATCGTGATGACCACCTCGCGAAGGACCTCGAAGACGAACGTTCGCAACTCAATCGACGGATACGAGACGCGGTGAAGCCAATTCCCGAGCTGATCGCCCAACTGCCAGCATTGAGCTACCCGGATCGCGCGCTCCGGGTGCAAGGAATTGCGCAAGCCTGTGCCACCGCGCTCTACATGCTGATCGCACCGCATGCAGAGAACATCCGGACTGCCGTCTTTGCCCTTGAAGAGAATCCGGATCGGATGACGTGGTTAGCCCATGTGGGAAGAGGACGAACCCCATGCCCGTTCACGCCGGGCACCGTTCGTGGTGATGCGGCATTTGAATTCATCACCGCGCTCCAACCAGCTTTCTATCCAGATCTCACCACACAACAGCCCGCCGGTTACGACGAATCACCGAGCGACTACAGGACTTTCATCTCCATCCCGCTCTGGACCGATGAGTCCGTCTACGGAATGGTCACCGTTGACGCACCGGACCCCGGCGCTCTCACGGTTGGGGATCAATACGTTGCCGAGCTCATCGCAGAGCTCATGGCCGCTGCGTTCGAAATCGCCAACAACGGCTCTTTATCAACACCCCTTCCGTGATTCTGACCGCGACCCGTAAACTGGGCACATGGTACAAGGCAGGGTGACCAAGACGCCGACCGGTTATGGCGTGATCAAGGTCGCTGCCCGTAAACAGGTGGCCATATCGAAGGTCGCCACAGTGGCGGTTGTGCAGAACGTGAACGTGGTTGGTCGTTCCCGTGGTGCGACGGCAGCCGTCTCCGGCCGATAACTACTTCAGCAGCAGATCCGGTCGCACAACCTCATTGCGGATGATTCGAGCGAGCTCTTCGGGCTCCGGGTTGTATCCGCTGGAACGACGGATCTCCTTACGCACCGCGTCCAGCACGGAGTCGGTCAATAGCACGTCGGCCAGCGAAGTCGGCGCCGTGGCCGCCTTTCGCTTCCATAGATCGTCGATCAGACCCCGCTTGAACCCGTCACGATGCAGGAAAAGAAAGCTATCGACCTTCTTGCCAATGGGTTCGTCCCCCAGGATGTCGACCTCAAGAGCCAGATGCGTGGCAACCTGCTGACCCGTTTTCGCGTAGACGTGATAGGCCTGCCAGGTCTGCCCGTTGGTCAACATGATCCACTCGAGGCCTTCTTTGACCGCATAGGTCTCCACCTGCCGAAGGTGCCGAACGTTGAGCTTTTGGGCGGCACGTTTCACCTCGATGAATGCCGCGAGCTGCTTTTCGATACGCACCCCATAGTCCGCAAACTCGCCACGCACGGCGAACTCCGTCGTCAGATCCTCGAACTTGTCATAGCCCAAGCCCGAACAGAGAAAATCGGTCACCAGGAGTCGCGTGTCTCCCTCGTTGGCATCGCGCGAGACGATGTCCTGTAGCGGTTTGGCGAACTTCCGAATCGCACCCTTGATGGACTCGCGCGCATCCTGTTCCCAACGAGGCACAGACGATTTCTTGGTGGCCTCCGGAGCAGTGTTCGCTATGGTGGCCGTCGTTCCATCGTCTTGACTCATGAGGCCGATATTACTGATGATTCATCGGGCCCAATGACGTGACATGCCCCTGAGGCGAAAGCGGTCAGCCTTCGGTCACGCGCCCCTGGACCGCGCTCCGCGCACCACCATGACCGCGATCAGCAGGAGCGCGGCGAGGACGGCGACGGCGAGGCCGGACCACATCCAGGCCGATGCCACGGCGGAGGAGGCCCCTCGCGCACCGCCAAGCGTTCCGCCGTATTCGGCGGCCAGCCGCGCCTGATGCGCCTGCGAATTCGCCACGAGCGCGACGATTCCGCCGATCACCACGCCGATGCCGCCCACGAGGAACAGGACGGTCTCCGATCGGGTACGTTTCCTGCCGGTACCCGTGGACACGGCATCCGGCCGAGCCGGGTCGTTGACGTCGTTGCTCATGATGACTTAGAGCCTAGCGAGGCCGGGTGCGTCACACGGCCTCGGCGGCCGCGACGACCGGACCGCAGCCGGGCCATCACCTCTCCGACCGATCCCGCAGCCGCTGACTGCGCTCGCGCACGACCGATCCCTTCACCGGCGCTTGTCGGTCTGGCTCATCGATCGGCGGGAGGGAGGATCCCGAACGATCGGATGCGTGACCGCCGCGCCGTCTCACCCTGCTGGGGCCAGGGAGCGGCACGGGGAGGGGCTCGAGCCCCTCGACCAGGGCGACACCCTGCAGCGACTGACGCACGATCTCGAGGTGATTGTTGCGATCCCGGTTGGATGGCCACCAGCGTTCGGCGACGAGCACGTCCCTGTCGAGCCGCAGATACCAGCTATGGCTGACATCGTCGTCCGATCGTTGCAGCACGAGCACCGTCTGGAGCGCGGGGATGCGTTCGACGACGTCGCTGGCGTCCTCCAGCGCGGCAGTGTAAGTGTCGAACCATTGTGCGCTCACCGCGATGCTGTGGTCGTCCCAGGAGAGAAGCCTCCACACGACGGGAGCGTCGACCGAGCGCCGCTTGCCCCGTGCCGAGCGACCGTCGCGGGGCGGAAGGATTCCGCGGCGCACGTCGATCTCGGCGGTGAGGATGCTTTTTGTGCTCGAGGACAGCTGCCGCAGCAGCTGGTCGTCGGCACCGGCGAAGGAGTTGAACACGATCCGTCCGGGGGGAACGATCGGAGTCGAGCGATCAGTCATCGGGGTCCTCCGACGACCGCGGGCTCGGGCTCGTGGAGGGGCCGCCAGGTGTGGGGGACGGCGACGGAGAAGCCCATCTCGACTCCATGAGGGTCACCACGGTGCCGAGCGGGTGCACGCTCCCCTGCCCGGGCGCGACATCCACGACGATTCCCGGTGCGACGTCGCTTCGTGCCACCGTCACGATCTGGGGGCTGAACCCCGCCGCGGTGAGCGCGGCCGCGGCCGCCTCCGCCGCCTGCCCGATCAGGCCCGCCGGCACCGCTTGATTTCCGCTGGCGACGACGAGGGCGACCGCGCTGCCGGCCGGCGCCCGCTCGCCGAAGGCGGGTGTGCTGCCCAGAACCACGCCGGCGGCGCTCACCCCGTTGCGGTATCTGATCGCTCCGGCCGCCAGGCCGCTCTTCGTCAACGCGTCCTGCGCGGCGGAGATCGACAGGCCGATCAGCTGGGGCACCGTACCGAGATCCGGCCCGGACGACACCAGCAGGGTGACGGCCGAGTCGGTCGGCAGCTGGGACCCGGCCGCCGGATCGGTGGCGGCGACGAGGCCCGCGGCGACCCGGGCATCCGGCTGGCTGCGCTGACCGCCCACCGTGAGGCCGGCCTTGGCGAGCAGATCGCTCGCGGCGGCGACATCCTTGCCCGCGACCGCGGGGATCGTCACCGGTGGCGACGCTGTCCGGCCGACGGTCGCGGCCGGGAGCCAGACCGCGCCGATGACAAGCACAATCAGGCCCGCGAGCACGGCCACGAGGGTGGCTCCCGGATGCTTGCGCTTCGTGCGCTGGACCGGTAGCGGCGCCGACCGGGGTCTGATCCGGATCTCCTCGGTGACGTTCTGAGACGTGGCATCCGGAATCGCGGGCACGGTGAGCGTGTCGGTCGGCGCATCCGGTCGGCGATCGAGGGTCCGGGCCACACGAATCCAGCGGAGCTGCTCCTGAACCACGAGGAAGGAGTGCTGACGTTCGACGGGGTTCTTCTTCATCGCCGTGGTGGCGATCGCTCGCAGCTCGCTGGCGACATCGATGTCGACGCCGGCGGTGGCGCCGCCCGGGCCGTCAGACGTGCCCGGATCGTCCCGACCGTCCAGGGGCGACTCGGGGATGCGCAGCAGCAGAGCGGCCAGAACGCAGCCGAAGCCGAAGATGTCGCTGCGGCGTGTGGGGGCACCGGCCTTCTTCTGCTCGGGCGAGGGGTATTCGAGGCTGCGGGTGAATCGCTGCCACATCGCGGCGGTCAGCTCCGGGTCCGTGGGAACGAGGAGCTCGGCCGGCTGCGGGCCGAAGTCGACGACCTTGACGACGGGGCGGAGCGGATCCGAACCGGTGAGCCTGACGGTGGCCGGCCCGAGGTTGCCGTGGACGGTTCCGGTGGCATGGGTGTACTGCATCGTCGCG
>NZ_DASWPB010000094.1:0-19591 GCF_036404185.1 Lacisediminihabitans sp.
CGAGCACTACCGCAGCGGCGGCAGCAGGCCCCGAACGCCGGCCATCATCCGCGCGATGAGCAGCGCGGGATCGACCACCGTGCCCTCGCGAATGAGAGCGTCCAGGTCGTCGAGACTCATCCTCGCCGCCTCCACCTGTTCGGAGGGGTCGGATCGGTCCGCCACGGCGGGATGGGTGGTCGAGCAGAAGAACAGGTGCACCGGCCACGACACCCGTCCGGGATTCGGGTAAAAGGTGTGCAGGGGAATGAGAGCCTCGGGATCGAGGCCGAGCTCCTCACGACACTCCCGTGCGGCGGCTTCCTCCGGGGACTCGCCTGGCATGCCCGCACCACCGGGAAGGTCGAGAATCCACCGGTCGAGCGGGAAACGATACTGCCAGCTCAGGCACAACCGGCGATCGTCATCGAGCAGCAGAACGGCCGCACCGAACGGGAAGGTCTCATCGACCAGAAAGACGGTGCGCTCACCCGTGCCCAGCTCCACCTCGTGCTCGACGAGAGTCACCCGGCCGTCGAAGACGACCTGCGAATCGAGTCTTCGCCAGTGCGGTTGATTCGGGTTCGTGGCCGCCTGCTACGGGGTCGCGGTGGGGCTCGGCGAGGGGCTGGGGCTCGAGGTCACGGTGGGGTCCTTCGTGAAGGTGTCTCCCGCCGCCTTGACCACCGCGGCGGCGAACGCCTTCTTGTCGCCGATAGCGCCCTGGTACTTGACGCCGTTGATGATCACCGTCGGAGTGCCCTGGATCTTGCTGACATTGGTCTTCGCGATCGGCCCCGTCGTCGCCCTGTTGGTGGCGGCCGTCACCCAGGTCTTGAATTTCTGGCCGGTGATACAGCTCGAGATCGAGTCGACCTTTTTCGGTTTCACCTGTTTGGCCAGCTTGATCAACTGGGCGTCGGTGAGGCCGGTGGTGTTCTCCTCCGGTTGGTGCGAGAACAGCGCCGCGTTGTAGTCGAAGAAATCGTTCGGCGAGTAGTTGGCGACACACGCCGCCGCATTGGCCGCCCTGGTCGAGTACTTCGCACCGAGCGACTGATTGTCGAGGATCGCAATCGGGTGGATCTCCTCGGTCGCCGCGCCGGTCTTGAGCCAGGTCTTGATCTGGTCGGAGTTCGTGGCCTCGAAGGTGCCGCAGATCGGGCACTGATAGTCGATGTAGATCTGGATGTCGATGACATCGGGCGGGTTCGTCGCGGAGGGCACCGGCTTGGCATCCGGCTCCAGAGCGGCGGTGGGGGTCGCCTTGAAGCCCTGGCCGATCTTGACCCCGTCGCTGAGCATGTTGAGGGGTCCGGGCGACGGCGGACGTACGCCGTTGATGACGATGAGCCCGACGACGGTGATGATGGCCAGAAGGAGCACCACCAGGCCGCCCTGGAGGAACACCCTGTTACGGCGTTCCTTCTTCTTCTGCTCCTCGCGAAGCGCGCGGGCCTTCTGGCGTGCGGACTCGCGCCTCTCGTTCCTGCTGAGGCGGTCGTCGCCGGAAGCACCGTTAGTCATCGAACCTCACTCTTGATCAATGTCGCTCGGCAGAAAGTCCGATGCATTGACTGTGATCGGGAGCCCTCTGAACATTAGACAGCCAGTCTGGGAATTACCCAAACTCCCGCCCGTACCGGGGCGGCGTCGCCCGGGTACGGGGCCGGGTCGTGGTAGTGGCATAATGGCCCTGAATCATCATCCATTCACTACGGATCGTCCGGCACGTACCTGCCGGTGAAGGAGTTAGTAGCACCATGGCATCTGTCACATTCGACAAGGCAACCCGAATCTACCCGGGTTCCACCCGCCCAGCCGTCGATTCGCTCGACCTCTCGGTCGCCGACGGCGAGTTCCTCGTCCTCGTCGGTCCCTCCGGTTGCGGAAAGTCGACCTCCCTGCGAATGCTCGCCGGCCTCGAAGAGGTCAATGAGGGCAACATCCTCATCGGCGACCGCAACGTCACCGACGTCCCCCCGAAGGATCGCGACATCGCGATGGTCTTCCAGAACTACGCGCTCTACCCGCACATGACGGTCGCCGAGAACATGGGCTTCGCGCTCAAGATCGCCGGCGTCAACAAGGAGGACCGCGCCAGCCGCGTCCTCGAGGCCGCCAAGCTGCTCGACCTGGAGCCGTACCTCAGCCGCAAGCCGAAGGCGCTCTCCGGTGGTCAGCGTCAGCGCGTCGCCATGGGTCGCGCGATCGTCCGCCAGCCCCAGGTGTTCCTCATGGACGAGCCGCTGTCGAACCTCGACGCCAAGCTCCGCGTCCAGACCCGCACGCAGATCGCGTCCCTCCAGCGTCGCCTCGGCGTCACCACGGTCTACGTGACCCACGACCAGACCGAGGCGCTCACCATGGGTGACCGCATCGCGGTGCTCAAGGACGGCGTGCTGCAGCAGGTCGGATCGCCCCGCGACCTGTACGCGAACCCGAAGAACGTGTTCGTCGCCGGCTTCATCGGCTCCCCCGCCATGAACCTGTTCACCGCCGACTTCGTCGAGGGCGGCCTCAAGTTCGGAACCGCCATCGCGCCGATCGAGCGTTCGACGATGGGGGCGACCACGAACACCAAGGTCACCATCGGCGTCCGTCCGGAAGACGTCAAGGTCTCCGCCTCCGGCGAGGGCCTCCAGGTCCACGTGGATGTCGTCGAGGAGCTCGGCGCCGACGGCTACCTGTACGGTCACACGGACATCGACGGCGCCCGCGTGGACATCGTCGCCCGTGTTGATGGGCGCGTCCACCCGAACGCCGGCGAGACGGTCTTCATCCTGCCGAAGGCCACTCACATCCACGCGTTCGACATCGAGTCGGGCGAGCGCCTCAGCAAGGCCGTCACCGACTGATCGATCGGTTCTCCAGGTGCAGCGCGGGCGACGTTCTTGTCGCCCGCGCTGCACGTTAACGGCGGTATTCCCGCCGGATAGGCTCAACACATGAGCGGTTCACTCAACATCACCTCGGCGACGGTCGACCCCGCCCTGCTCGACCTGCCCTGGAATCTGCCGCTCGACCTCTGGCCGGACAGCGTGATCGCGGCCCTTCCCAAGGGCATCTCCCGCCACCTCGTGCGCTTCGTGCATCTCAGCGGCTATGTCATCGCGATCAAGGAGACCTCGGCGGAGCTGGCCAGGCGCGAGTATGAGATGCTGCGCACCCTGCAGAAGCTCGACGTGCCCTGCGTCGATCCCGTGGCCGTGATCACCAATCGCACCGACGACGACGGCAACGATCTCGAGGCGGTGCTCGTCACCCGGCATCTGAAGTTCTCGCTGCCCTACCGCGCGCTGTATTCGCAGACCCTGCGGCCGGACACGGCGACGAGGCTCGTCGACGCCCTCGCCGTCCTGCTCGTCCGGCTGCACATCATCGGCTTCTTCTGGGGGGACGTGTCGCTCTCCAACACCCTGTTCCGTCGCGACGCCGGCGCGTTCGCCGCCTACCTCGTGGACGCGGAGACCGGGCAGCTCTACAACGGCCTGTCCAACGGGCAGCGCGAGAACGACCTGGAGATCGCCAGGGTCAACATCGCCGGGGAGCTGCTCGACCTGGCCGCGGGTGGCCGCCTCGACGAGGAGGCCGATCCGGTCGAGGTCAGCAACGGCATCGTCGCGGCCTACCGCAACCTGTGGAAGGAGCTCACCGGCTCCGAGTCGTTCTCCTCCTCTGAGCGGTGGCGCATCAACGAGCGGGTCGAACGTCTCAACGAGCTCGGATTCGACATCGAGGAGCTCGCCATCAAAACGGACGATGCCGGCAGCCAAGTGCGCATCCAGCCGAAGGTCGTCGACGCGGGCCATCACCAGCGCCGTCTGCTCCGGCTCACCGGCCTCGATGCGCAGGAGAACCAGGCCAGACGACTGCTGAACGACCTCGACTCCTATACCGCCACCTTCAAGAAGAAGGGGATGGACGAGGAGATGGTCGCCCACGAATGGCTGGCCCAGGTGTTCGAGCCGGTCATCCGCGCCATCCCGAAGGAGCTCAAGGGTCGGCTGGAGCCGGCGGAGGTCTTCCACCAGCTGCTCGACCACCGCTGGTACATCTCGCAGAACGAGAACCGCGACGTCCCGCTCGCCGAGGCTGTCAGCTCCTACATCGACAACGTGCTGCGGCACCGCCGGGACGAGGCCACCGTCATCGATCCGCCGACGGAGGCCATCGGCCTGCCAGCCGACGCTCTCGAGGACGCCCTCGACGAGGACGACTGGCGCGCAACGGTCTAGCGACCGCCGCCGTCGGCCATCCGCCGGCGGGACGACAGCGCTACCTGGCGGCGCGCTGCTTCGCGATCTCGTAGAGCGTGACGCTTGCGGCGATGCCCGCGTTGAGCGACTCCGTCGCCGCGGAGATCGGGATCGAGACGATGGCGTCGCAGGTCTCGGTGACGAGGCGCGAGAGGCCCTTGCCCTCGCTTCCGACGACGACCACGAGCGGCTCCTTCGCCCAGGACAGCTCGGGCAGCGGGGTGTCCCCCGCGCCGTCGAGGCCGAGCACGAAGACCCCGCGCTCCTTGAACGCCTTCAACGTCTGCGTGAGGTTGCCCGCCATGGCGACCGGCGTTCGCGCGGCGGCACCGGCGGAGGTCTTCCACGCCGCGGCGGTGAGGCCGACCGAGCGGCGCTGGGGGACGATGACACCCTGGCCGCCGAACGCGGCGACCGAGCGGATGATGGCGCCGAGGTTGCGCGGATCGGTCACGCCGTCGAGCGCCACCAGCAGCGGCACCTGGCCGCGGGAGACGACCCGCTCGAGCAGATCGGTCGGATGCGCGTACTCGTACGGCGGAACCTTGAGGGCGAGGCCCTGATGCACGGAGTCGAAGCCGGCGAGGCGGTCGAGCTCCGGACGCATGACCTCCAGGATCGGCAGTCCGCGTTTCGTCGCGATCTGCATGACCTCCTTGACCCGGTCGTCGTATTCGATGCGCGTGGCGATGTAGAGGGCGGTCACCGGGATCTTGGCCCGCAGCGCCTCGAGAACGGAGTTGCGACCGGTGACGATCTCGAAGTCGTCGGTCTGCTTGGCCCTGCTCGGTCGCTGGGTCTGCTGGGCCGGACGCTGCGGTGCGCCGGAGCTCGACGGCGTCCTGCCCGACTGCCGGTCGCCACCGGCCGCGACGAAACGCTCCTGCGCTGCCTTCCGCTTTCCGGCGGGATGATACGGACGGTCCTCTGCCTTCGGGGTCGGCTTGCGGCCCTCGAGCGCCTGGCGGCCCTGTCCTCCCGAGCCCACCTGCGGTCCCTTGCGCGCCTTGCGAACCGCGCCCGCGCGGGGCTTGTTCGCTCCACTGCTCTTCATCAGTCAAGACTCCAATGTGACCCCGTCGGGGTGTCCTCGATCTGGATGCCCGTTGCAGCCAGTTCGTCGCGGATGCGGTCGGCCGAGACGAAGTCCTTCGCCCGGCGTGCCGTGTCCCTGTCTTCGAGCAGCTTCTCCACGAGGGTGGCGAGCGCTGCCGCTGCCGGCTCGTTCGCGGCAGTCTGCCACTCTACGGCCATCGGGTTGATGCCGAGAACCTCGGTCATCGCCAGGACCTCCGCCTGGATGGCCGCCGCGCCCCCCAGGTCCTCGGCATCGAGGGCCGCGTTGCCCGCGCGCACCCGCTCGTGCAGCACGGCGAGAGCCTGGGGAACGGCGAGGTCGTCGTCCATCGCCTCGGCGAACTCCTCTGGGACGATCTCGACGCCGGTCCCGGCGAAGCGGGTGTCGGCGAGCCGGCGTTCCACCCGGTCGAGGAAGACCTCGATGCGCTCGAGCGCTGCCTCCGCCTCGATGAGCGCGCCGTCGTGATAGTCGATGGTGGAGCGGTAGTGCGCCGCGCCCAGGTAGTAGCGGACGACGAGCGGTCGCGCCTGATCGAGGAACTCGCTGGCGAAGATCGAGTTGCCGAGCGACTTCGACATCTTCTGCCCGTTGACGTTGACCAGTCCGTTGTGCACCCAGTGGTTGGCGAAACCGTGACCGGCGGCGGCCGACTGGGCCAGCTCGTTCTCGTGGTGCGGAAAGCGTAGGTCGAGGCCCCCGCCGTGGATGTCGAACCGCGTGCCGAGATATCTCGCCGACATCGCCGAGCACTCGATGTGCCAGCCGGGGCGTCCGCCACCCCAGGGGGAGGGGAAGGATGCCGACTCCGGCTCCTCCGGCTTGTGCCCCTTCCAGAGGGCGAAGTCGCGCGCGTCGCGTTTGCCGCGGGCATCCTCCCCCTCGGGCGGGGCATCCGCAGAGGCGGGCAGGTCGCCCGGCCTCTGGTTGGTGAGCTCGCCGTAGGCCGGCCAGGAGGCGACGTCGAAGTAGACGTCGGCCGAGCCGTCGTCGGCGGCATAGGCATGCCCGCGGTCGATGAGCTGTGCGATGAGCTGCTGCATCTGGGGGATGCTGGCCGTCGCGCGCGGTTCGTAGGTGGGCGGGAGGATGCCCAGGCGCGTGTAGCCGGCGGTGAACTCGAGCTCGTACCGGTAGGCGAGCGCCCACCACTGCTCGGAGGTCCCCGCCGCGCCGGCCAGGATCTTGTCGTCGATGTCGGTGACGTTGCGGACGAGGGTGACCCGGTATCCCCGGTAGGTGAGCCAGCGGCGCCACTGGTCGTAGACCAGGGCGGAGCGCAGGTGGCCGATGTGCGGGGACGACTGGACCGTCGGACCGCACACGTAGATGCCGACCTCTCCGTCGACGAGGGGGATCAGGTCGACGAGCCCGGAGGTCCTGGAGTCGTAGAGGCGCACAGTCACAGGTGACAGCTTAACGAGTGCGATACAGCAGGGCCGTCGAGATGACGGCGATGCCCTCCCCGCGACCGGTGAAACCGAGACCGTCGGAGGTCGTCGCGGCGATGCTGACCGGAGCGCCGATGAGGCCGCCGAGGTAGCCCTCGATCTCGGTCCTGCGCGCGGCGAGCTTCGGATGCCTCGCAACGACCTGGACGGCGACGTTGCCGACCGAGTACCCCGCGCCCGTGACGAGCCGCACCGTCTCGGTGAGGAACACCTCGCCGTGGGCGCCGGCGAAGCGCTCCTCCGCGGTGCCGAAGCGGCCGCCGATGTCGCCGAGTCCCGCCGCGGAGAGCAGGGCGTCGCAGATCGCGTGGCTCAGGGCATCGCCGTCGCTGTGGCCGGCGAGCCCCGGCTCGTCCGGCCAGTACAGGCCGCCGAGCCAGAGCGGACTGCCGTCGTCGTAGGCGTGCACGTCGATGCCGACGCCCGTCCGGGTCTGCACCGCTTCCGGCGAGATCAGCGACTCCGCCCTGCGCAGGTCCCAGGGGGTGGTGATCTTGAAGGCCAGGGAGTCGCCCTCGATGACGGTGACCGGATGCCCGGCGGCGGCGAACAGCGCGGCATCGTCGGTGTAGTCCTCCGCCGCCATCGCATACGCCTCCACCAGCTGCCGACGCGGAAAGCCCTGCGGGGTCTGCACGGCGACCAGCTCGGAACGGTCGATCGTCTCCAGCGCGCGCCCGGCATCCGTGCGCTTGATGGTGTCGGTGACGGGCAGCCCGGGGATGACGCCTGCCCCCGTTGCCGCCACCGCGGCGACGACGGCGTCGAACAGCGAGGCGGGGGTGAAGGCTCGCGCGGCGTCGTGGACGAGCACGGTCTCGATCGAGGGGAGCAGCGCGGCGAGGCCGGCGGCGACAGAGCCCTGCCGGGTCTCCGCGCCCGCGACGACGGTGGTGTACCCGGAGGCGACACCCGCAACGGACAGCGTGAGGCCGCGGGCCGCCTCGAGCGAGTCGGCGGGGGCGACGACGATCAGCTGCACCGGCTCGGCCATCGCGAAGACGGTCTCGAGGGCGTGGGCCAGGATCGTCCTGCCGGCGATCTCGACAAACGCCTTCGGCAGCGGCGCGCCGAGCCTGCTTCCGCTCCCGGCCGCAACGACGACGACCGCGCAGGCCGCGTCGATGCCGCCGCTAGGAAGCAAGGACCTCATCGAGAACGATCGAGGCCTTCTCCTCGTCGGTCTTCTCCGCGAGCGCGAGCTCGGAGATGAGGATCTGCCTCGCCTTCGCCAGCATGCTCTTCTCCCCGGCGGAGAGCCCACGATCCTGATCGCGGCGCCACAGGTCCCGGACGACCTCGGA
Source organism: Lacisediminihabitans sp. (assembly GCF_036404185.1). Lineage (GTDB taxonomy): Bacteria > Actinomycetota > Actinomycetes > Actinomycetales > Microbacteriaceae > Lacisediminihabitans. Next base: position 8,072 of record NZ_DASWPB010000094.1, read on the forward strand.
GACCTTGATCACGTCCCCGGAGGCGAGCTTCTCGCCGTTGGCCTTGAACCGCCTGGACCAGTTGGTGGGCTCCTCGGTGAACGGCTCACGCAGCACGTCGAAGACGCGGTCGAGGCTCTCCTTGCCGATGACGTCGCGCACCCCGACGAGGTCGACGTTGTCGGCGGGGACCTCGATGACGAGGTCGCCCTGCTTCACGTTGAGTTTGAGGTAGAGCTTCTCTTCGCCCTTGATGATCCTGGTCTTCACCTCGGTGATCGTCGCGGCCCCGTGATGGGGATAAACGACCGTCTCGCCAACCTCAAAAATCATGAATGGGGCTCCGTTCCAAGGCATCCAGTTTACCATGGGGTCTTTCGGCTGGACGGGTCGCTGGCAGGCCGTCCCGCACGATGGGTAGGCTAAACTCCAAGCAGGTTTCCGCGGGCAGGCCCGTGGCGGCACGTCGTTTACATCGTTCTGGAGGGGTTCTGTGCGAGCACGTTTTGCTGCATCCGTTGTCGTTGCGGCGACGCTCTTGCTGTCCACAACCGCCTGCACCTTCTTCTCTCCGCAGGCGACGCTCAAGCACTACGACCCGAGCGACGGCGTCGGCACGACGATCGGCGACGTCAAGGTGGAGAACGCCATCCTGCTGAGCAAGAACGGCAAGGACGCGAGCTTCCTCGTCAACTTCATCAACGACGGCGACAAGGACGTGCGACTGCTCGTGCAGTACGACGAGCCGGGCGCCAAGGGCTCCAAGGTCGACACGACCGTCAGGGTCGGGGCAGGAGAGACGAAGACCTTCGGCTCCTCGGACACCAGGCAGCTCGTCTTCACCGACATCGACACGAAGCCGGGCGCCCTCTTCCCCGTCTTCGTCCAGTACGGCGAGAAGACCGGCAAGCAGCTGCTCGTCCCCGTGCTCGACGGCAGTCAGAAGGAGTACGCGGGTCTGCTGCCAACGCCGACTCCGACGCCAACCCCGACATCGACGCCGTCCCCCAGCTCCTCGCCGACCAACTGAGCCGCGGCGCTCAGGCCCCGATGTCTCAGGCCTCGAAGCGATAGCCGAGGCCGCGCACCGTCACGAGCATCTCCGGATCCGACGGGGCCTTCTCGATCTTCGATCGGATCCGCTTGATGTGCACGTCGAGCGTCTTGGTGTCGCCGAAGTAGTCGGCACCCCAGACCCGGTCGATCAGCTGACCCCTGGTGAGGACGCGCCCGGAGTTGCGCAGCAGCACCTCGAGCAGCTCAAACTCCTTGAGCGGCATGGGCATCTCCGACCCGCGCACCGCGACCGTGTGCCGCTCGACGTCCATCCGCACATCGCCGGCCTCCAGGATCGCGGCATCCTCTGCCTCCTCGTCGACCCGGCGACGCATGACGGCGCGGATGCGTGCCAGCAGCTCCCTGGTCGAGTACGGCTTGGTCACGTAGTCGTCCGCCCCGAGCTCGAGGCCGACCACCACGTCCACCTCGCTGTCCTTCGCCGTCAGCATGATGATCGGGACCTGCGAATGGCTCCGGATCTCCCTGCACACCTCGGTGCCGGAGATGCCGGGCAGCATGAGGTCGAGCAGCACGAGGTCGCTGCCGTTCTTCTCGAACTCGGCGAGCGCGGACGGCCCGTCGGCGGCGATCGTCGTCTCGTAGCCCTCCCGTCCGAGCAGGAACGCGAGCGGCTCGCTCAGCGACGATTCGTCTTCGACGATCAGGATACGGGTCATCAGGCTTCCTTCAGTGATGCCGCCGCAGAGGCATGGGTCGCCTCTGGCAAGCGGATGGTGAACGTTGAACCGTTGCCGGGCTGGGACCACACCCGCACGTCGCCTCCGTGGTTCTGCACGACGTGCTTGACGATGCTGAGGCCGAGCCCAGAGCCCCCGGTGTGGCGTGAGCGGGCCGGATCGATGCGGAAGAAGCGCTCGAACACCCTGTCCCGCTCCTCGTCGGGGATGCCGATGCCCTGATCGGTCACGGCGATCTCCACGATGCCGTCGGCATTGGTCACCCCGACCCCGACCCTCGAGCCCTCCGGCGAGTACTGGATGGCGTTGGCGATGAGATTGTGCAGCGCGACGGTGAGCAGCGGCTCGTCGCCGTAGACCTCGGCGCCGGCGTCGCCTCCGCTGACGATCGTCACCCGGTTCGAGTCGGCGACGACCTTGTTCTGATCGATGGCCAGGGCGACCACGTGATCGATGTGGACGACCTCCGGCTTGGTCAGGGCATCCGCGGCCTGCAGACGGGAGAGCTCGATGATCTCCTGGGTGATCCTGGCCAGGCGGTCGGCCTCCTTCGTCAGCCGTTTGGCGAACCGGCGCACCTGCTCCGGCTCGTCGGATGCCGCCTGGAGCGCCTCCGCGAGGAGGCCGACGGCCCCGATCGGTGTCTTCAGCTCGTGGCTGATGTTGGCGACGAAGTCACGGCGCACCTCGTCGAGGCGGTAGGACTCGGTGCGATCCTCGGCGAGCAGCAGGATGTAGCGGGCACCGAGCCTGGCGACCCGGACGAAGAGGTAGATGTTGGCGTCGCCGAAGGGTCCGCGGGAGAGCTCCAGCTCCTCGGTGAGCGGATCGCCGCTGCGGCGCACGCTGTCCACGAGGGCGACGAGCTCCGGATGCACGAGCCCCTGGTTCCAGACGAGCCCGAAGGCCATCGCCCCCGGTGAGGCCTTCACGACGTTGTTGGAGGGATCGAGGACGACCCCCGCGGACTCGAGCGCCTCGATGACCTGGTCGACGCCGTCGGGGACCGCCGTGCTCGCGACGTCCGCCGCACGACGGCCGCGGCGCGCCGAGGCGATCAGAACGATCACGATCGCCGCCCCGACGAGAATGCCGAAGACGAGCGACAGCGGCACCAGCCACGCGGAGTCCATAGCGACTAGGTTAGTTACATCTCCCGGCGCCGCCACGCCGAAAGACCCGTCCGCAGGCAGCACGTCGGGAGTTGTTCAGATGGTCATCACTCGCCGTTAACCTCTTCGGAGCAGTGTGGCCTCAACTGTGCGAGCGATGACTGCTCGCTTCGAGAGGGACGTGGAACAAATGCGCGAGGTTTTCCAGCAGGAACTGGCTGAGGTGCAGGAGCGCCTCGTCGAGATCTCCAGCCTCGTCGCGATCGCGATCGCGAACGCCACTCACGCCTTCAACGACTCGAACGTCTCCCTCGCGGAGAAGGTCATCGAGGAGGACGCCAAGATCGACGAGGCCGCCGTCGCCCTCGACGAGCTGGCCATCGACATCCTCGCCCGCCAGCAGCCGGTCGCCCGCGACCTGCGCATCGTCGTCAGCGCGCTGCGCATCAGCGCCTCGCTCGAGCGCATGGGCGACATGGCTGAGCACATCGCCCAGCTCGCCAGGTACCGCTTCCCGGAGAAGGTCGTGCCGAAGTCGCTGCGCAGCACCTTCTCGGAGCTCGGCCGCCTCGACGTGCAGATCGCGAACAAGCTCACCGAACTGCTCCGCACGGAGGACGGGCGGATCGCCGAGGAGATCCGCAACGACGACGACCAGATCGACGCGCTGCACCTCAGCGTCTTCGACAAGGTCCTCGGCGAGACCTGGAAGGGTGCCGCGGTGGACACCGTCGACTCGACCCTCGCCTCCCGCTACCACGAGCGCTTCGCGGACCACGCGGTCTCCATCGCCAAGAAGGTCCAGTACCTCGCCACCGGCGACTGGGTGGCCGTCGACGCCTGAGCGGTCGGGACCTCGGCACGACCTCTCCGCCCCACGACGACGAAAACGGGGCCGATCTCTCGGCCCCGTTTGTCGGTCAGCGGATGACTACTTCTTGGTCCCCTGCGCGGCGACGGCGGCGACACCCGCGGCGGCGGCCTCCGGGTCGAGGTACTCCGCCGGCTTGACCGGCAGGAAGTCGTCACCGAGCGTGTAGACCAGCGGGATGCCGGTCGGGATGTTGAGCTCGGCGATGTCCTCATCGGAGATCTTGTCGAGGTGCTTCACCAGGGCGCGCAGCGAGTTGCCGTGCGCGGTGACGAGCACCGTCTTGCCCGCGGCGAGATCGGGCTTGATGTCCGACTCCCAGTAGGGAAGCATCCGGGCGATCACGAGCTTGAGGGACTCGGTGCGGGGCAACTCGTCGCCGAGGCCTGCGTAACGAACGTCGTTGGCCTGCGAGAACTCGCTGTCGTCGTCCAGGGGGGGCGGCGGCACGTCGAAGGAGCGACGCCAGGTCATGAACTGCTCCTGGCCGTACTGCTCGAGGGTCTGCGCCTTGTCCTTGCCCTGCAGTGCGCCGTAGTGACGCTCGTTGAGCCTCCAGCTGCGCTTCACGTCGATCCAGTCGCGGTCGGCCTCGGCGAGGGCGATGTTGGCGGTGTGGATCGCGCGCTTGAGCACCGAGGTGTACAGGATGTCGGGGAGGATGCCGGATTCGGCGATCAGCTCGCCGGCCCGCTTCGCCTCGGCACGACCCTGGTCGCTCAGGTCGACGTCAACCCAACCGGTGAAGAGATTCTTGGTATTCCATTCGCTGTTGCCGTGACGCAACAGGATGAGCGTGTGAGTCATGTTCTCACTCTAGCGAGCGGGGCCCGGGCCTTTCGTCCCGTCCGAGGGCCACCGGAACGGCCCGCTGGCGACGGCGAGCATGCTGAATACTGGGGTGATGGCCATCGGCTCGATCACCCGCGGAACGACCGGCACCAACCGGTTGCGCCGGGTCGACCGATGGATCGCACAGCTGCCCGGATTCCGCCGTGCGGCCTCGCCGCTGGTCGTCGATCTCGGGTACGGCGCCTCGGCGACCACGACCCTCGAGCTGCACCATCGGCTCGGCCGGGTGCGGCCGACCGTCGAGGTGATCGGCATCGAGATCGATCCGGCCAGGGTCAGGCTCGCCTCGGCCTCCGCCAAGCCGGGCGTCAGCTTCCGGATGGGCGGCTTCGAGGTGCCGCTGCCCGAGGGCCGCCCGGCCACGGTCATCCGCGCCCTCAACGTGCTGCGGCAGTACGACGAGTCGGCCGTGCTCGACGCGTGGCGGCTCATGGTCTCCCGCCTGGAGCCGGACGGGACCCTCGTCGAGGGGACCTGCAACGAGGTGGGGCGCGTTGCCAGCTGGGTGGATGTCACCCCCCGCGGCCCGGAGAGCCTCACCGTCAGCCTGCGCCTGGCCGAGCTGGAGCGGCCGTCGATCGTCGCCGAGCGACTGCCCAAGGTGCTCATCCACCACAACGTTCCCGGCGAGAGGATCCACGACCTCCTGCACGACCTGGACCGGCAGTGGCAGATCAACGCCCCGCTGGCCGTCTACGGCCCCTCGCAGCGCTGGATCGCCACCGCAGCGGGTCTGCGCGCGGACGGCTGGCCCGTCCTCGGCGGCAGGTCGAGGTGGAGACTCGGCGAGCTCACCGTCGCCTGGGAGTCGATCGCCCCGAACGGGTTCGCCTGGGTGGAGCATCCGCTTTCGTGACTGCCTTACGATGGGAACAACGAGGTGAAGCGTCGGAACGCCTCGGTGCCGGACGGCTTCCCGTGGCGCGTATTCCTTACGCGCATTGGAGCAAGTCATGTCCCCCCTCGATCTCAGGCCCACCCTCGTCATGGGTGCTCGTGGCCACATCGGAAAGCACGTCCTCGACGGCCTGAGCGCTCGGGGCCTCCCCGTGCGAGCGTCGGTCCGCACGCTCGCGCCGGGCCGGTTCCCGGCCGGAGTCGCCGTGTTCGCAGCGGACCTGACCGATCCCACCAGCCTCACCCTCGCGTTCGACGGCGTCGCCCAGGTGTTCCTCTACGCCAATCACGAGGGCGTCGCCGGAGTCATCGCTGCCGCTCGCGAGACCGGCGTGGAGAGGATCGTCCTCCTGTCCTCCGGGAGCGTCATCCATCCGACCTCGGCGGGGAACGCGATCACGGAGGAGCACCGGGAGGTCGAGGACGCCTTCGCGGCCGCGTCCGATCTGGTGGTGGTGCCGATCCGTCCGCTCGTGCTCGCCACCAACGCTCTCGGGTGGGTGTACTCGATCAGGGCCACCGGGTCGCTGCCGCTCTATAGGCCCGACGCGGTCACCGCCCCTATCCACGAGAGGGACATCGCGGCCGTCGCCGTGGCCGCGCTCACCGGCAGCCCCTCGCCGAGGCTCAGTGAGTTGCTCACCGGCCCGACCGGGATCAGCCAACGTGAGCAGGTCGCCGCGATCGCCGCCGCGGCCGGGCGGGACATCACGGTCGCCGAGCTGACGCGAGACGATGCGCTGGCGCAGTTCTCGCGGTTCATGCCCGCCGCGGAGGCCGAAGCCGTTCTGGAGTTCCTCGATGACGCCGACGCCGGCAACTCACCCACGACCTCGACGGTCGGCGACATTCTCGGACGCCCCGCGACCGACATCGGCGCCTGGGCCGTTGACCACGCATCCGACTTCTGTTGAGCTGAGCGCATGACCGCATACGACGCCGAGCTGTGGCACGACCTGTTCGTCATGACCGGAGGAGCCGCCGCGGCCCTCGCCGGACTGATCTTCGTCGCGGTGTCGCTCAACCACGAAGCGATCCTCGAGATCCCCGCACTTCCCGCTCTCGCCGCCCGAACGCTGAGCATCCTGATCGGACTGGTGCTGCTGTGTCTCGTCGGCCTGACCCCCGGGCAGTCCAGGGCGGCGCTCGGAATCGAGGTCCTCGTCATCGGGGTCGTCCTTGCCGGGATCGTCCTCGGCACCACCCTGCGGAACATCGGGGGGACGCAACTGCTTCGATGGCGGGTCAGCCTCGTGGGTCTTGCCCTGGTCGCATCCCTTCCCGCTGTCATCGGCGGAGCATCCCTGATCGTCCGGGCGGGAGGAGGCCTGTACTGGGTCCTCGCCGAGTTCATCGCCGGGATCGTCGTCGCGGTCTACTACGGCTGGATCCTCCTCATCGAGATCCGCCGCTGACGCTGGATACCCCGTTCACGCCGAGCGGTCCGCCTGACTACACGTCGGGAAGCAGCGCCCTGGCCTTCTCCTCCGGCAGGTCGGCCGCGGTCAGCAGGTCGACGAGCAGGGGGCGGAGCATGAGCACGACGACGGAGTCGGTGACCGGCGCATCCTTGGCGACGATGTCCGGACGCAGCCGTTCGGCGACGGCGACGAGCCCGATACGCACGGTGTCGCCCAGCCGTGGATCGTCGAGGCTCTGCCCGAGCAGGGAGACGGAGGTCGCCAGGCTCGCCACCAGTGCGGCGATGGCCGGACGGGGGACGCCGTCTCGCACGAGGAAGTCGAGCCGGCGGCTGATGACCCGGAGGTTGCGGGTGGCGAGGTCCATGCCGCGAAGCACCCTCGCCTGGGCGTCGAGCTCCGGGCCGTGACGGCGGAGGAACGGCGAGATGCGGGCGATGGCTCTGGCGGATTCGAGGGAGGCGCTCCAGGCGTCGAGAATCGGCTGGGTGCCCCGCAGTCGATCGAGGGCGCGATCGGCCGCCGACCCGTCGCCCCGCTCCAGCGCACCGACGAGCAGCGAGAGGGCATCGGTGAAGGCGCCGAAGAGCGCCCTGGCGTCGTGCAGCGCGATGCGGCGAGGGTCCCGCGGCAGGATGGCCGTGATCAGGAGGGCGACCAGCCCGCCGACGAGACCGTCGAGACTGCGGACGAAGGGGCCGCCAACGGGCGCGGGCAGCAGGAGCACGAGCATGGACTGCACCCCCGCCGCCACGGCGAAGGCATTGCTCGCCGAGAAGACCCTGGCGACGAGCAGCACGATGAGCAGCACGACCGGGATCTGCCAGATGCCTCGACCGACCACGAGCAGCAGCGACTCGCTGAGCACGATGCCGATGAGCATCCCGACCGCCGACTCGAGCACCCTCACCGGGCGGGCGTCCCGCACGAAGCCGAGACTCGAGATCGTCACGGTCACCGCCAACAGCGGCACGGCGTGGCCGAGCCAGTAGTGGGCGATGGCATAGCTGGCCGTGACGGCGACCGTGATCTGCAGAGCGGGCACGATCGACTCGCGGAACCGCTCCCCGGTGGACCGGAAATCCGGTCGGATCATGGCGAAGGGCGAGCGCACTTCGTCAGCGGTGGACGGTGCCGAGCCGCGGCAGGCGGGGGACGTCGGCCGCGGCCCCGGCATCCGGCGGGACGACGATCTCCTGCGCGGCGGCCACAAGCACATCCTCGGCACGGACGGCGAGGTCCGCGCGCGGGTCGGTCGACCGCTTGACCACGGCGAGGGCGACCGGACCGAGCTCGAAGTGCATGGCTGAGGAGGTCACCCGGCCGACGACCGTGTCCCCGAGGAGGACCTCGTCGCCCTCCCGCGGGAGCACGGCATCCGACCCGTCCAGATGGAGCAGGACGAGACGCCGGGGCGGATGCCCCAGGTTGTGCACCTTCGCGACCGTCTCCTGCCCCCGATAGCAACCCTTGGTGAGGTGCACCGCGGAGCGCAGCCAGTCGAGCTCGTGCGGGATCGTCTTCTCGTCGCCCTCGGTGGCGAGCCGCGGCCGCCAGGCGGCGATGCGGAGCGCCTCGAGCGCCAGCGACCCCGCGGCGGGCAGGTCGATGGTCGCAAGGCTCGCGCGCGGGACGAGGATCTCGCTGTAGGTCCACTCGACGCCCGGGTGCTCGGTGACGGTGGCGTACTGGAACCCGCCGGGGGCCACCGACCCCCACGGGTCGTGCCAGACCAGGGCGAGACCGTTCGGTGCCGCGGCCAGGATGTCCGGAGAGCCCAGCGTGCCGATGGTGGCGAACTCCTCCGTGCGGTCGGCGACCTGCACCCGAAGCATGAAGCGCATGCTGTTCAGCCAGTCAAGGAGCCCGGTGGCCTCGGCGCCTTCGACGAGCAGCCAGAGGTCCGTGCCGTCGTCGACGAGACGCAGGTCGTACTCGAGCCGTCCGGTCGGGTCGAGCTGGAGGGTCTCGCTCGACTCCCCCGGCGCGAGGCGCGCGACGCTCTGGCTGGTCAGCGAGTCGATCCAGCTAAGACGGTCGGCCCCGGAGATCGAGAGGACCGCGCGATGCGAGAGGTCGACGATCGCCTCCCCCGCGGCGAGCGAGCGCTGCTCTGCCAGCGGGTTGCCGTAGTGCGCGGCGACGCCGGCATCCCTGCCGGTTCCGGCCACCGCGCCGGGCCTGGTGAGGAACGGGCTCGCCGGCGCGTCCTGCCGGTCGCTCGCCGGCGCATCCTGCCGCCCGGTGTCACTCAACGCGGGCCAGCCTTCCGGAGGAGTGGGTCGCCAGCTCCTGGCCGAGGGCGGCGATGTCCCAGGCCCAGAGCAGGTGGTTCTCGACGAGGCCGTAGAGGCGGGTGGAGGCGGTGTGCTCCTTCGCGTTGACGGAGCGCATCACCGCATCCGTCGCCAGATCGATCCTCGGCCCCTTGACGAGCCCGATGTAGAGCTCGCTGACGCCGCCGGGATGGAGGATCGAGGCCTCGATGTCGAAGCCGCCGGACGAGCCCCGCAGGGCCTCGACGGACCGTGCCGTGGTGAACGGCCTGGCGCCGATGCCGGGGAGCATGCCGGGGCCAGGGTCGCCCTCCGTCGCCGGCCTGGCGAGCCGCCAGTAGCCGGTCTCGGTCGCGAGCGGGGTGTGATCCTCGTCGAGCAGCCAGGTGTAGGAGTTGTAGTTGAGGTACGGCAGGCCGTCGTGGCTGAAGCTGATGCGCTGGCCGAACTCGTAGTTGCGGGTGTCGTCGCCGATGTCGTAGTTGATCAGGCCGGTGCCCTCCCAGACGCCGATCAGCCAGGAGAGCGGAACCAGTTCCGCCGGAAGATTTACCGGAAGCTCGATCACGATGATCGGACGATCAGCGCTGGCCGCGGAAGAGGTTGTACACGACCACGACGGAGACATAGGCGATCGCGAGGGTAGCCAGCACGAGAAGGCCGACGAAGAAGAGTTCCAACCCGAGATACATGGCCTAATCCTAAACCGAGGCCAGCTGGACGGCGCCAAGGACGATCGTCGCGATCGCGAGGATCACGATCGAGCCGCCCAGGCTCGTCATGACCCGGTTGACGAAGCCGTTCTTCTCCTCCGTGGCCAGTTGTAAACAAAACGTTATGAGCGTCGCCACGGCGAGCACACGGGGAAGCCAGACGAGATAATCGCTCGGCGGACTGAGGAATGCGACGAGGATCGCGGCGATCACGACGAGCAGCCAGACCGGCAGGACGCTGCGGATGGCGAGGCGTTTGCCCGGCTGGTCGATGGTCATCCCTCAATCTTGCCCTACCGAGCCAAACTGCGGCTTAAACAACCTTTAGACTGTGGTCTGGCACTTGGAGGACCCGTTGGCGCAGCTGTTGATCCTGACCTCTGCGGTCAACAGCGACGTTTTACCGGCCCTCGGGCTGCTCAGCCACCGCACGAGGCAGATTCCGGCGGAGCCGGCATCCCTCATCACCGCCCCGAGCTGCGACCTCATCCTCGTGGACGCCCGCAACGACCTCGCGAGCGCGAAGTCGCTCTGCAAGATACTCAACACCACCGGCGTCAACGTGCCGCTCATGCTCATCCTCACCGAGGGCGGCCTCACCGCCGTGAGCGCCGACTGGGGTGTCGACGACGTGGTGCTCGAATCTGCGGGCCCCGCCGAGGTGGACGCCCGCATCCGTCTCGCGGTCGGTCGTCAGGCGCTCGACAAGACGAGCAACAAGATCCACGCCTCCGGTGTCGTGATCGACGAGGCCAGCTACTCGGCCAAGGTGCATGGTCGACCGCTCGACCTCACCTTCAAGGAGTTCGAGCTTCTGCGCTTCCTCGCTACCCACCCGTCGCGCGTGTTCACCCGGGAACAGCTCCTGAGCGAGGTCTGGGGTTACGACTACTTCGGCGGCACCCGCACCGTCGACGTGCACGTGCGGCGGCTACGGGCGAAACTCGGCGATCTCGAATCGCTCATCGGCACGGTGCGCAACGTCGGCTACCGCTTCAACGTCTACGACGACGACCCAGAGCGCCTTGCCCAGGCCGTCAACTCCTGACCTCGCTGCGCTCATCGCGCGTGCTCGCACGGCGGATGGCCAGCCGCCGTTCTCGGATCAGGCGCTCGTCGATCTCCGCACCGGCTCGCGGCGACTCCTGACCGTCGGCCCCGGCGCCGCCATCGTCGGGGAGGGCGAGGCCGAGCTGGTCGTCGACCCGGATGCCCGCGGCACGGGCAACGGAACCGCCCTTCTCGAGGCGGTCCTCGCCGACACCGGCGGCGACATCCTCATCTGGTCGCACGGCGACCACCCGGCCGCGCGTGCCCTCGCGGCCAGCCACGGGTTCAGCGCGGTGCGCACGCTGCTGCAGCTGGAGAGCACAGTTCCGGCGGTCGAGCCCGAGCCGGTGACGGAGACCTTTCGCCCCGGCATCGACGAAGACGAGTGGGTCGCCCTCAACGCCCGCACCTTCGCGTTCCATCCCGAGCAGGGTTCGGTGGCCCGCGCCGACCTAGAAGAACTGGAGCGTGAGGAGTGGTTCGACGCCGACGACTTTCTCGTCGCCCGCCGGGACGGGCGCATGGTCGGCTACAACTGGCTGATGATCGAGCCCGGCGCATCGGACGGCGAGATCTATGTCATCGGGGTCGA
>NZ_DASWPB010000095.1:0-30505 GCF_036404185.1 Lacisediminihabitans sp.
CCATGGGTGAAGATGGATCCATCCGGCCGACATCCGATCGAAGGAGGCTGCGTGGCGGGAGACGGCAGAACCGGGGCCGCGGCGGTGTCCGCCTGGGCGCCGCTCGGCATCACGGTGTTCCGGGTGCTCTGGCTGGCCCAGCTGGGGTCGAACATCGGCACCTGGATGCAGACGGTCGGGGCGCAGTGGTATCTGGTCGATGCGGCCGCGACCGCGACGATCGTCGCTCTGGTCCAGACCGCGAGCCTCGCCCCGTCGCTGCTGCTCGCCCTGCCCGCCGGGGTGTTCGCCGATTCCTTCGACCGCCGCAGGCTCCTCATCGGCGGCTCGATCGCGAGCGGCGTGATCGCCCTCGCGCTGACGGCCGTCTCCCTCCTCGGGTGGCTGACCCCGGCCATCCTGCTGACCTTCACCTTCCTCCTCGGCGCGGCGTCCGCCCTCACCGGCCCCGCCTGGCAGGCGATCCAGCCGGAACTGGTGCCGCGAGAACAGATCCCCGCAGCGGCCGGGCTGGGAGGCGTGACGGTCAACGGGGCCAGGGCGATCGGTCCGGCGCTCGCCGGCTTCCTCGTCGCCCTCGCCGGCACCTCGGTGGTCTTCGGGCTCAACGCGCTCAGCTTCATCGGCGCGGCGATCGCACTGCTCTGGTGGAAACGCCCTCCCCAGGAGGGTCTCGACGATCGTGAGCCGTTCGGGGACGCCCTGCGGGCCGGGGTGCGGTACGTGCTTGCGGCGGGGCTCGTCAAGCGCATCCTGCTCCGTTCCGCGCTCTTCGCCCTGCCTGCCAGCGGCCTGTGGGCGGTGCTGCCCCTCATCGCCCAGCGGCGGCTCGGTCTCGACTCCGGCGGCTACGGGCTGCTGCTGGCCGCCCTCGGCGTCGGCGCCCTGCTCGGCGTCTTCGTGCTGCCCGCCATCCGGGTCAGGATTTCCGACAATGCGGTGCTCGTCGGCAGTGCGCTCGTCTACGGGGCCGGGAGCGCCGGAGCGGCCTTCCTTCCGTTCGGCTGGACGCTGTTCCTGCTCGTCCTCACCGGCATGGCGTGGATCGGCACGCTCACAGTACTCAACGCGGCGCTGCAGCTGACCCTGCCGCAGTGGGTCAGGGCCCGCGGCGCCGCCGTCTACATCTTCGTGTTCATGGGGACGATGGCGGTCGGATCGTTCGTCTGGGGCCTCGTCGCCGAGGCGCTGGGGAGCGGCGGCGCCCTCGTGGTGACGGCGATCGTGCTCCTCCTCGTGGCGGCGAGCGTGGCGCTGTGGCCGCTCCACGAGAACACGGGAAGGATCGACCGCAGCATCTCCCTGGCCTGGCCGTCTCCCACCCTGGTCTTCGAGCCGGGGCCGCGCGACGGGCCCGTGACGATCATGCGGAGCTATCGGGTGAACGAGGCGGAGCAGGCCGGTTTCGTCCGCGCGATGCGTCAGGTCGAGAGCTCTCGGCGGCGCACCGGCGCGAGCCGCTGGCGGCTCTACCGTAGCGGAGAGGAGGCCGAGGTGCTGCTCGAGACCTTCGTCGTTCCCTCCTGGTCGGAGTACCGTCGCCAGCGCACGCAGAGGCTCACCGGCCGAGATCGGGAGATCGAGGAGGAGGCATACGCCCGCGCCAGCGGTCCGGCCGATGAGAGGCACTATTTTCCGCCGGGGGACGAGGCCTGACTAGGATGACGGAATGGTTCAGCCCGCCGTCCGCCCGCTCTGGGAGCGCCCCGTGAGCTATGCGGCCGTCGGCGCGACCCAGGCCGCGGACCTGATGGTCTATCCGCCCGCCGGCTTCCGCCCGTTCGAACGTCGCGCACGCATCGGACACGGCGATATCCGTTGGGAGCACGCCTCCTCGGCCGTGCTGTCCTGGGCCATCCAGCGCCGGAGCGGTTTCCGGGTGGAGCAGACGGAGACGCCCGTCGAGGTCACCGAGCACAGTTACGTCCCCGTGTCCTTCGACGCGGGCGGTGTCCCCATCGCGGGTCCTGCCGCGGCGGAGTCCCGGCCGGCGGTCGGCCCGGACGGCTCGCGCCACCTGGCTCCCGGGGACACGGCTCTTCTCGGGATCCCGTTCTGGCCCTTCCACCTGGCCGCCCCCGTGCGGGTCGTGTACACGATCGACGAGCCGAGACGCAGGGGCTTCGCCTACGGGACGATCGCGGGGCATCCGGAAAGCGGCGAGGAGTCCTTTGTCGTCTACCGCACGGACGACGGCTCGGTCTGGCTCGAGATCCGGGCGTTCTCCCGGCCGTCCCACCCCCTCTGGTGGGCTATCTATCCGGTGCTCAGGGCATCCCAGTGGTTCTACACCCGCAGGTACTTCCGCGCCCTATCAGGACCGATCCAGTAGGTCGAGCACCGAGTCCAGGCCGGTCGCGAGGTCCTCGACGACGAGCACCGCGTCCGTCTCCCTGAGCTCCTCCGCGGTGTACTCGCCGGTGGCGACGCCGATGAAGGGGATGTGCGCGGCCGTCGCCCCGATGCCGTCGCCGGGGGTGTCGCCGATGATGACGATCCGATTGCCCGCGAGATCCGCTGCCGCGCGGAGCGTGATGTCGGAGCGCCGGCGAGCCACGTCGCCGAAGTAGGAGTGCTCCCAGTCGAACAGGCCGGTGTCCAGCCCCGCGCCCTCCATCTTGTACCTCGTGCGATCCGCCGAGTTGCCGGTGAGCAGGCAGTTGACGAAGCCGCGGGCCGCGAAGGCCCGCACGGCCTCGACCACTCCTGGCGCGATCTCCCTCCTGCTGCCGCCGAGGTGGCGCTTGAGGGAGAGGGCGTCGAGGTGCGCGGATGCGACGGGGTGCAGGTCCGGCGAGAGGTCGTTCTCCTCGAGCGCCTCCCAGAGGATCTGACCGTCGGTCTTGCCGTGCACCCGGGGGACAGGGAACTCGAGCGGCCGTCCGGCAGCGAGGACGATCGCCTCCTCGTACAGCCCTCCGGCGTTGACGCCGTTGCGCAGCAGCGTTCCGTCGACGTCCCAGAGCACAAACAGGCGGGAATCCTTGGTTTCGGTCACGGTTCCATGCTGGCACAGCCCGTCCGCCCCCGCCGTCGCCATCGGGACCGACACCCAGCCGGGTCTGGGAGAATCGATGGGTCATGCCAAGCGCCCTGCCCATCGCCGATCCGGCTCCCCTCGACGGGCGACTGCCCGAATCGGCGGCCGCCGGGGCGGACGCGCGCAACTTCGGGGTGTACATCCACGTGCCCTTCTGCCGGGTGCGCTGCGGATACTGCGACTTCAACACCTACACGGCGGAGGAGTTGCGCGGGGTCAAGCGCACCGACTACGCCGGGCAGGCGATGACGGAGGTCGGGCTCGCCAGCGCGGTGCTCGAGCGGGCGGGCATCCCTGAGCGTCCCGTCTCCACGGTGTTCTTCGGGGGAGGGACGCCGACGATGCTCCCGGTGACCGACCTCGCGGCCATGCTGGCCTCCGTCGTGACCACCTGGGGCCTTGCGGACGGCGCAGAGGTGACGACCGAGGCGAATCCGGACTCCGTGGATGCCTCCTATCTGCGGTCGCTCGCGGCCGCCGGTTTCACCCGGGTCTCCTTCGGGATGCAGTCGGCCGTCCCCCGGGTGCTCGCGACCCTCGAGCGCACCCACGACCCGGAGCGCATCCCGCTCGTCGTCCGCTGGGCGCGCGAGGCGGGCCTGCAGGTCAGCCTCGACCTCATCTACGGGACGCCGGGGGAGTCGCTCGACGACTGGCGGCGGTCGCTCGAGCAGGCGATCGCCCAGGAGCCGGACCACCTCTCGGCCTACTCACTCATCGTCGAGGACGGCACCAAGCTCGCCAGGCAGATCCGGCGCGGTGAGGTTGCCGAGCCCGACGGGGACCTGCAGGCGGACATGTACGAGCTCGCCGACGGGATGCTCGGCACCGCCGGGTACGAGTGGTACGAGGTGAGCAACTGGGCGCGGGGCGACGGGTTCCGGTCCAGGCACAATCTCGCGTACTGGCAGGGCCACGACTGGTGGGGCATCGGTCCCGGCGCCCACAGCCACGTCGGCGGCGTCCGCTGGTGGAACGTCAAGCATCCGGCGGCCTATGCGGAGCGCATCCTGGCCGGGGACTCGCCCGCCGCGGGACGGGAGACCCTCGATGAGGAGACCCGGCGCGTCGAGGAGGTCCTGCTGGCCACCCGCATCCGCGAGGGGCTGCCGGTGGACCGTCTGACCGCATCGGGGCGGACGGCCGTCGCCGGACTTATCGGCGACGGCCTCGTGGAGGGTGCCGCCGCCCTGCGCGGCTCCATCGAGCTGACGCTGCGGGGCAGGCTGCTGGCCGACGCCGTGGTGCGCCGGCTGCTCGACTGACTAGGCGACGAAGCGGATCGCGAGCGGGTACACGTAGCTCTCGCCGCGGTCCGCCGCGACGGCCGCGATGATGCTGAACACCACGTTGATCACGGCGACCACAGGAAGGATGAACACGCCGATGATCAGCCACAGCGTGAAGATGCCCGCCGCGTATCCGGCGAGCACCGTCAGCTGGAAGTTGAGGGCGGCGGTCGTCTGCTGCCGGATGAACGGCCCGCGGTCCCTCAGCAGCAGGTAGCCGATGAGGGCGGGCAGGAAGTAGAAGACGATCCCGCCGAGGTGGATGAGCATTGCCAGCACCTTCTCATCACCCGGGCCCAGCGGCCTGGCTGCTGGAGAGGCGGCATCCGAGGGAGGTGTGGTTTCTGACATGGCCCCATTAAAGCAAGAAGCGTCGGTCTCCCGCCCCGCGGGTTTCCGGCCGGACCCCGACGACGGCTACCGGATGAAGCGGAAGGCGAACGGGTAGCGGTAGGAGCCGCCCTGCTGCACCCTCACCCCGCCGAGGATCGAGAAGACCAGGTTGGCGGCGTAGAGGAGGAAGCTGACCAGGCCGAAGAGGATGGTCACGCCGCCGGCGCCGACCAGGGTGAAGAGCCCGCCGACGATGCCTGAGACGATCTGCCAGAGAATCCACACGATGAGGAACGTGATCTGCCAGTTCAGGGCCTCCTTCGACTCGACCCTGGTGCGCTCGCCACGGTCCTTGAGCACGAGGAAGATGATGAGCGAGGGCAGGATCCACAGGATTCCGCCGAAGTGCGCGAGCGAGGCCCACAGCTTGTCATCGGTGGCCGAGAGCGGGGCCGGCTGGGGTGCCACGGGCTGGTGGGTCGGTTCGGTCATGGGTGTGTGCCTTTCGATGGAGAGCCGGGCAGACGCGTCGTCCGCCCCGTTTTGTAGGGGTCCGACAACACATGCATAAAGTACAGCGCCGCCGGTTCGTGTGCAATGGAAGTCGCCGCGATACCTCGCGGTACAATTGGCAGTCGGAAGTGGCGAGTGCTAAGGAACGGAGGCGCCGGCGATGGTATCGGACAGAGGCCTCGATGTCCTGCGCGTGATCGTCCAAGACTACGTCGCCTCCCGCGAGCCGGTCGGCTCGAAGTCGATCGTCGATCGTCATTCCTTCGGCGTGTCTGCGGCGACGATCCGCAACGACATGGCGCTGCTCGAGGAGGAGGAGCTGATCGCGGCCCCGCACACCTCGTCGGGGCGCATCCCCACCGACAAGGGCTACCGCGTCTTCGTGAACCAGCTCGCCGATCTGCGTCCGCTCAGCCCGGCGCAGCGCACCGCGATCCAGAAGTTCCTCGGTCAGTCCGCCGATCTCGACGAGGTGCTCGGGCGCACCGTTCGCCTGCTCTCGCAGCTCACCCACCAGGTCGCCCTCGTGCAGTATCCCTCGCTCACCCGCTCGCGCATCCGTCACGTCGAGCTGGTGCAGCTGGCCACCACCCGGATGATGACGGTGCTGATCACCGACACCGGCAGGGTCGAGCAGCGCCTCATCGACGTCTCGGCGCAGCTGGACGACGAGTTCCTCGGCCAGCTGAGGACCCGGCTCAACGCGAGTCTCGGCGGCCTCGCACTCGCCGAAGCGGCGGAGGAGCTGTCCAGGTTCGACGAGCAGTTCCCCGCCGACAGGTCGCCGGTGGTGAAGCAGATCGCCACCGCGCTCATCGAGCAGGTGCTGGCGAACCGCCAGGACAAGCTCGTGATGGCGGGAGCGGCCAACCTCGTCCGCACCGAGGAGGACTTCACCGGCAGCATCTTCCCCGTGCTCGAGGCGATCGAGGAGCAGGTAACGCTGCTCCGGCTGTTCGGCGAGATGGAGCCGGACCAGAGCGGATTCGCCGTGAGCATCGGCAGCGAGAACGCCTCGTTCGGCCTCGGGGAGACCTCGGTGCTGACCACGGGCTACACCGCGTCGGGGGGCGAGCGATCGCGACTCGGGGTGATCGGCCCGACGCGCATGGACTATTCCAACAACATCGCGGCCGTCAGGGCCGTCGCCCGCTACCTCTCCCGCCTGCTCGGCGAGGAATGATCTCGGCGAAGCCGTCGGCCGAAGGCCGCTGCGGTGCGCCTGAACGCAAAGGAATCTGGATTGGCTGACCACTACGAAGTACTCGGCGTCGACCGCAATGCGACGACCGATGAGATCAAGAAGGCGTACCGCCGCCTCGCCAGGGAGCTGCATCCCGACGTGAACCCCGGGGCGGACGCCTCGGAGAAGTTCAAGCTGGTCACGCACGCCTACGACGTGCTCTCCGATCCCGAGCAGCGTCAGCAGTACGACCTCGGGCCCCAGGCGGGCCTCGGCGGGGGCAACGGTGCCGGCTTCGGCGGTTTCGGCGACATCTTCGAGACCTTCTTCGGCGGCGGCCAGTCCCGCGGACCACGATCCCGTCGCGAGCGGGGCCAGGATGCGCTCGTGCGCGTGGAGGTGGACCTCGACGAGATCATCTTCGGCACGACCCGCAACATCGAGGTGGACACCGCGATCCTCTGCGAGACCTGCAACGGATCCTGCTGTGCCCCTGGCACCCAGCCGGTCACCTGCGACATCTGCCACGGCAGCGGCCAGATCCAGCGCACCGTGCGCAGCCTGCTCGGCAACGTCATGACCTCGAGCCCCTGCGGCACCTGCCGCGGCTACGGCACGATCATCCCGAACCCGTGCCCCACCTGCCAAGGACAGGGCCGGGTCCGCGCCCGCCGCACGATCCCGGTCGACATCCCGGCCGGCGTCGACACCGGCCTGCGTCTGCAGCTGTCCGGCCAGGGCGAGGTCGGACCGGCGGGCGGCCAGTCCGGCGACCTCTACCTGGAGATCAAGGTGCGTCACCACGACGTCTTCAGCCGCAACGGGGACGACCTGCTCGCCACCCTCGAGGTCCAGATGACGGATGCCATCCTCGGCACGACGACGACCCTCACGACGCTCGACGGGGAGGTCGCGGTCGAGATCAAGCCGGGCACCCAGAGCGCGGAGGTCATCACGATCAAGGACCGGGGTGTGACCCACCTGCGGGGCAGCGGCCGCGGCGACCTCAAGATCGGCGTGCAGGTCGCCACTCCGACCAAGCTCAGCCACAAGGAGCAGGAGCTGATCAAGCAGTTCGCCGGTGCGCGCAAGCCGGCCGCTCCGACGCTGACCCACTTCCAGCAGGGACTCTTCCAGAAGCTGCGCGACCGCTTCCTCAACATCTGATCTGCGCTCTTCCCGCCGCCCCGCTGTTTCTCCCGCCATTCTCCCGATTCGCCTGTCACGAACTGCTCGCTGCGCACCCTCAGACGACAGTTCGTGACAGGCGAGTTGGCAGGTGGGCGGCGGGATGCGACGGCAGGCAGATAGCGGGATGCCGCGGCAGGCCGGTAGGCCGGTGGCGGGCGGGCGAGCACGCCGAAGAACTGGGAGAGTGGGGCATGGCGCATTTTTATCTGAACGAGGAACTGACCTCGGCGGCGGTCGGCTCGCGGATCGCCGTGGCGGGCCAGGAGGCCAGGCACGCGGTGACCGTGAGCCGGATCGGTGTGGGCGAGCCGATCGCGGTCGGCAACGGCGCGGGACTGATCGTGACCGGCTCCGTCGTCTCGGCCGACCCATCGGAGTTCGTGGTCGAGGTCGAGCGGGTCGACGAGACGCCCGCGCCGGTGCCGGCGATCTGGCTGGCCCAGGCGCTGGCCAAGGGCGACCGCGACGAGTACGCCGTGCAGCAGGCCACCGAGCTCGGCGTCGACGGGGTGATCCCCTGGGCCGCGCAGCGCTCGATCGTCAAGTGGGAGGGCGCCAAGGTTCGCAAGGGGCACGATCGGTGGAGCGCGATCGTGCGGGAGGCGAGCAAACAGTCGATCCGCCCGTGGATTCCGGAGGTCGGCGACCTCGTCTCGACCCCGACACTCGCCGCCCTCGCGGCCGACACCAGGATGCTCGTGCTCGAGCCGGACGCCACCACCCGCCTGACCGACCTGACCCCGGACGGCCGGGACGTCGTCCTCGTCGTCGGGCCGGAGGGGGGCATCGCGCCCGCCGAGCTGTCCCGGCTCGAGGGCGCGGGCGCCACTCTCGTCCGTCTGGGCGGCACCATCCTGCGCACCTCCACGGCGGGACCGGCGGCCATCGCCGTGCTCAACGCGCAACTCGGCCGCTGGTAGCGAACGCCGGCCCGCGGGCGTCGGCCGTCCTTTACGCTGGAGTCATGTCAGAGCCAGCCGAACCGTCGATCTTCAGTCGCATCATCGCGCGCGAGATCCCGGCGGACATCGTCTACGAGGACGACCACATCATCGGATTCCGCGACATCGCCCCCCAGGCGCCCGTGCACCTCCTGGTCGTGCCCAAGACGGATGCCTACAGCAACGTCGCCCAGCTCGCGGCGAACGACCCCGGGCTGCTCGCCGAGCTCGTCGCCGTCGTCGATCGGCTCGCGGCCGAACACACGGGCGGGGAATACCGCCTCGTCTTCAACACCGGGGCCAGCGCCGGCCAGACGGTGTTCCACGTCCACGCCCACCTGCTCGGCGGGCGGCTTCCGGAAGGCACCCTTGGCCGATAGCAGCCTCCCCAATCGCGGCACCGCGCCCGCGAGCGGAACCGATCACCTGGACCTCCTGGTCGACGGGCTCGCCATGGTGCGGCTCCTCGGCCCGCAGGACCGCCTGTTGAAGACCATCGAGAGGCAGTACCCGCTCATCGAGGTCCTCGTCCGCGGCAACCAGATCAGCCTGGACGGCGACGCCGGTCAGGTACACGCCGCCGCACGGCTCGTAGAGGAGCTGATCACCATGGTGCGCGCTGACGACGAGCTGGGCCACGACCTCACCGAGCGCAGCGTCACCGAGTCGGCCAAGATCCTCGCCGCCGACCCCCGAGTGAGCCCGGCAGAGCTGCTCAGCCAGGCCATCCTCACGAGCCGCGGCAAGAGCATCCGGCCCAAGACCCTGGGCCAGAAGGAGTACGTGGATGCGATCGACGAGAACACCATCGTGTTCGGCATCGGCCCCGCGGGAACAGGCAAGACCTACCTGGCGATGGCCAAGGCGGTGCAGGCCCTGCAGCGCAAGGAGGTCGTCCGCATCATCCTGACCCGGCCCGCCGTGGAGGCGGGAGAGCGGCTCGGTTATCTCCCCGGGACCCTGACCGACAAGATCGACCCCTACCTGCGGCCGCTCTACGACGCCCTCAACGAGATGATGGACCCGGAGATCGTCCCCAAGCTGCTCGCGGCGGGGACCATCGAGGTCGCGCCCCTCGCCTACATGCGCGGTCGCACGCTCAACGACTCCTTCATCGTGCTCGACGAGGCGCAGAACACCACGCCGGAGCAGATGAAGATGTTCCTCACCCGCCTCGGTTTCGGATCGAAGATGGTGGTCACCGGCGACATCACCCAGGTGGACCTGCCCGCGGGCGCGAGCGGCCTGCAGCTGGTGACGCGGGTGCTCGACGGCATCGACGAGATCCATTTCGCGCGCCTGACCAGCGAGGACGTCGTGCGTCACAACCTGGTCGGCCGCATCGTGGATGCCTATACCAAGTACGATGCGGAGCGTCAGGCCCGCAGCTTCGAGCGGGATCAGAACGAGGGCGCCAACCGTGCGGAGCGCAGGGGCAGACAGCCCCAGGACCGCCAGGCTCCCCAGGGCCAAACGAATCGGGGCCAGACCAAGAGATGGGGTCGTTAGACATGTCGATCGAGATCAACAACGAATCGGTCGTCCCGGTCGACGAGGTCGCCCTCCAGCACCTCGCGACCTTCGCGCTCGACTACCTGTACGTGCATCCGGACGCCGAGCTGGCCATCGTGCTCGTCGACGAGGGGGCCATGGAGCAGCTCCACCTGCAGTGGATGGACGAGCCGGGCCCGACCGACGTGCTGAGCTTCCCCATGGACGAGCTGCGGCCGGGGACGGAGGACAACCTGACCCCCGCGGGCCTGCTCGGCGACATCGTGCTCTGCCCGCAGGTCGCCATCGCC
This sequence comes from Lacisediminihabitans sp., assembly GCF_036404185.1. Lineage (GTDB taxonomy): Bacteria > Actinomycetota > Actinomycetes > Actinomycetales > Microbacteriaceae > Lacisediminihabitans. The sequence continues at coordinate 10,293 of NZ_DASWPB010000095.1, forward strand.
CAGGCGGAGACCGCCGGCCACAGCCCGCTCGACGAGATGCTCCTGCTCACGACCCACGGCATCCTCCACCTGCTGGGCTTCGATCACGCCGAGCCGGAGGACGAGAAGAAGATGTTCGGTCTGCAGCGCGACATCCTCGTCGCCTTCGCGGCGTCGGAACGACGAACCAGGTAGTCCGTCATGATCCCGATCTTCGTCAGCGTCGCCGTCCTGCTGGTGATCTTCGGTGGTCTGCTCGCGGCTGCCGATGCCGCGCTCGGGGTGTTGTCCCGCACCGACCTGCTCGAGCTCGCGGCGCACTCGCGGGTCAGGCGCTCGCTGACGGCGATCGCGGCCGACGTCGGCGCCCACGTGAACGCCATCAACTTCGTCCGGATCCTCGCCGAGACCACGGCGGCCGTGCTCGTGTCGCTCGCCTTCGCCTACCTGTTCCCGCAGTGGTGGCTGGCGCTGCTTGCCTCCGCGTTCATCATGACCATCGTCTCCTTCGTGCTCGTCGGGTCCAGCCCGAGGAGCGTCGGACGGGTGCACTCCCGCGCGGTCGCCCGCTGGTCGGCGCTCATCGTGCACACGATCCGGACCGTGCTCGGTCCGGTCGCCGCGGCGCTCGTCGCGGTCGGCGACCGGGTGACGCCGGGCCGCACCCAGAGCTTCTCCTCCGAGGAGCAGCTGCTCAGCATGGTCGACGAGGCCACGGAGCAGAACGTGTTCGAGGAGGACGACCGCGAGCTCATCCATTCGATCTTCGAGTTCAACGACACCGTCGTCCGTGAGGTCATGGTGCCGCGCACCGACATGGTGACGATCGACGGAGACGCCACCGTGGGGACCGCGATGGGGCTGTTCCTCAGCAAGGGCGTCTCGCGCATGCCGGTGATCGGGGACGACGTGGACGCCGTGCTCGGCATCCTCTACCTGCGCGACGTCGCGCGACTGAACTACGAACGCCCCCAGGGGCTCGAACGGGTGACGGTGGATGCGCTGACCCGGCCGGCGCTGTTCGTCCCCGAGTCGAAGAAGGCCGACGACACCCTCCGCCAGATGCAGCTCGAGTCGAACCACCTCGCGATGGTCGTCGACGAATACGGCGGCATCGCCGGTCTCGTGACGCTCGAGGACCTCATCGAAGAGCTCGTCGGGGACATCTCCGACGAGTACGACCACGAGGTCGTCGAGGTCGAGGACCTCGGCGGCGGCAGGTTCCGGGTGAGCGCCCGCCTCCCCGTCGACGAGCTCGGCGAGCTCTTCGACATCGAGCTGGACGACGACGACGTCGACTCGGTCGGCGGTCTGCTGACCAAGGCGCTGGGGCGCCTCCCGCTCGCCGGCTCCGTTGCCACGTACTCTGGTCTCATCCTGACCGCGGAGCGTACGGAGGGCAGGCGCAAGCGGCTCAGCACCGTGCTGGTCGAGCGCGATCAGGCATTGACGGATGCGCAGTCAGCGTTCCGCACGACGAGCACTGGAGAAGACCGTGGACAATGAGCCAGAGTTCCGGGCGGGCTTCGTGTCCTTCGTCGGACGTCCGAACGTCGGCAAATCGACTCTGACCAACGCGCTGGTCGGCGAGAAGGTCGCGATCACCTCGTCGAAGCCGCAGACCACCAGGCGCGCCATCCGGGGGATCGCGCACCAAAAGAACGGTCAGCTGATCCTCGTCGACACCCCGGGGATGCACCGCCCGCGCACGCTGCTCGGCGAACGGCTGAACAGCATCGTGCAGTCGACGCTCGGCGACGTCGACGTGGTGGGGTTCTGCATGCCGGCGAACGAGAAGATCGGGCCGGGCGACAGGTACATCAACGAGCAGCTCGACTCCTTCCCCCGGGCGAAGAAGGTGGCGATCGTCACCAAGATCGACGCGGCCTCCCGTCCGGCGGTCGCCGCGCAGCTGCTCGCCGTCTCCGAGCTGCGGGAGTGGGAGGCGATCATCCCGGTCTCGGCGACCAGCCACATCCAGCTTGACACCCTCGCGACCGAGCTCATCCGCCTGCTCCCGGTGTCCGACGCGCTGTATCCGGCCGATGCCGTCACCGAGGAGAGTCTGGAGTCCCGGATCAGCGAGCTCGTCCGCGAGGCCGTGCTCGAGGGGGTCGAGGACGAGCTTCCCCACTCGATCGCCGTGACCATCGACGACATCGTCGAGCGCGACGACAAAGACCTCGTCGAGATCTACGCGAACCTGTTCGTCGAGCGCGACAGCCAGAAGGGCATCGTCATCGGTCACCAGGGATCGAGGCTCGCGGACGTCGGCGCCCGCGCGCGTGCGGAGATCGAGCCGCTCGTCGGCAAGCAGGTCTTTCTCTCGATCCGGGTGAAGGTGGCCAAGGACTGGCAGCGCGACCCCAAGCAGCTCGGACGCCTCGGCTTCTAACCGCGTCGGCTACTGGCCGCCTCCGATCCCACGGTCAGCTCGGACCCAGCATGATTGGTACATGATCCCCGCGACCAGCACCATTCCCGCGACCAGCACGGCGAGCTTTCGCTCGTCCCGCGACGCCCTGCTCCTCCTGCGCGACGATCCGGAGAGGGCCGCAGCCGAGTTCGAATGGCCGGACGTCGGGCCGCGGTTCAACTGGGCCACCGACTGGTTCGATGCGATCGCGGTCGGGAACGACCGGCTGGCGCTGTGGATCGTCGAGGAGGACGGGAGCGAGCTGAAGGTCAGCTTCGCGGAGATGGCCGAGCGCTCCGACCGCCTGGCGACCTGGCTCGTTCTGCGGGGGGTGCGGCCGGGCGACCACGTCCTGCTCATGCTCGACAATCAGGTGGAGCTCTGGGAGTCCATGCTGGCGATCATGAAGGCCGGCGGCGTCATCCTGCCGACCTCGACGGTGCTCGGCTCGGTGGACCTCGCCGACCGGGTCGCCCGCGGGGGAGTCCAGCACGTCATCGCCGGCGCGGGCGCCACCTCGAAGTTCGCCGCCATCCAGGGCGGCTACACCAGGATCTGCGTCGGCCCGACCGTCGACGGGTGGCTCGACTACGAGGACTCGCGGACGGCCGCCGCAGATCGGCCGGCCGTCGTCGTCGGGTCGGACGATCCGTCCCTCATCTACTTCACCTCTGGGACCACGAGCAAACCGAAGATGGTGGTGCACAGCCAGACGTCCTACGCCGTCGGGCACCTCGCGACGATGTTCTGGCTCGGCCTCCAGCCGGGCGACATCCACCTCGCGATCAGCTCGCCCGGCTGGGGCAAGCACGCCTGGAGCTGCTTCTTCGCGCCGTGGATCGCCGAGGCGACCGTCTTCGTCTACAACTATGCGCGGTTCGACCCCCGGGCACTCCGGGATCAGCTCGACCGGGCCGGGGTGACCACGTTCTGCGCACCGCCGACGGCGTGGCGGATGCTCATCCAGGCCGACCTGGGCAGGAAGCCGGAGGCGCTGCGCGAGATCCTGTCGGCGGGGGAGCCGCTGAACCCCGAGGTCATCAGCCAGATTCAGCGGGCCTGGGGCCTGGTCGTTCGCGACGGCTACGGGCAGACGGAGACGACGGCGATCATCGCCAACTCGCCCGGTTCCGAGCTCAAGGCGGGGTCGATGGGGCGCCCGCTGCCCGGAGCCAGGATCACCCTCGTCGACCCGATCACCGGCCTCCGCGCGGAGGAGGGCGAGATCTGTCTCGATCTCTCCAGCGCCACGGTCAATCTGATGACGGGCTACCGCGGCGATCCGGAGCGCACGGCGGAGACCATGCGCGACGGTTACTACCACACCGGCGACGTCGCGCGGCGCGACGGGAACGGCTTCATCACCTTCATCGGCCGCACCGACGACATCTTCAAGTCCTCCGACTACAAGGTGTCGCCGTTCGAGGTAGAGAGTGTGCTCGTGGAGCACGCCGCCGTGGCCGAGGCGGCCGTCGTCCCGGCTCCCGACGCCACGAGGCTCAACGTGGCGAAGGCGTACATCGTGCTCGCGGCCGGCTGGGAGCCGACCGCCGCGACCGCGCTCGCCGTGCTGCGGCACGCGCGCAACGGCCTGCCGGCGTTCACCAGGGTCAGGCGGATCGAGTTCTTCGAACTGCCCAAGACCGCCTCGGGCAAGATCCGCAGGGTCGAGCTGAGGGCCAGGGAGGACGCGGCGGCATCCGACGGGCTTCGGTTCGTCGACGAATGGCGGGACGACCAGTTCCCGGAGCTCAGATCGCGGCGGTCCTAGCCGCGGGAGGGCATCCGGCTACATCTGGAGGATGATTCCGGATGCCGCGGGGCGGAAATGGCCTCGGTTGCGCCGTGCGGCGTCCGGCCGCCCCCTACGGTGGAGGGATGGTCCGTTCGCTTCGGCGCTACCAGCTCACCGCCGACCTCGTCGGCGCCGGGCTGTTCTTCCTGCTGCCGTTCCCCTTCGTCTTCTTCGCCAGCGACGGCGGGGTCGACACGATCGTGCTCCTCACGATGGCGGCTGCGCTCGCCGTCCGCCGCCTGTCGCCCGGGATCGCGCTGGCGATCGCCTGGGCATCCGCGATCACGCAGATGGCGCTGCATGCGACGGCTCCCGCCTTCGCGGACATCGCGGTCTTCGCGGTCCTGTACGTCACGGCGGCCTATGGGGGACGTGTCGTCCGCTGGATCGGCCTCGGCTCCGTCGGGGTGGGCGCGATCGTCGCGACGCTCTATCTGGCTGTTCTGCCCTGGATCGCGCAGTACGTCGGCTGGCTGGGATTCGCCAGCGGATACGACCGCCCCGCCGGCGAGATGCTGCACTCCGCGGTATTCCTCTTCGTCGGTTCCCTCGCCGCTCTCGGCCTCCCCTGGACCATCGGTCTGCTCGCGCGCACCTACGTCCGGGCCAGGGAGAGCCGCAGGGCGCAGCGCGCGGCCGAACAGGACGTCGTCGTCGAACAGGAGCGCAACCGCATCGCGCGCGACATGCACGACGTGGTGGCCCACTCGCTGGCGGTCGTCATCGCCCAGGCCGACGGTGCTCGCTACGCCCGCGCCGCCGATCCCGGCGCCGTCGACGATGCGCTGGTGACCATCGCCGCGACGGCCAGGGAGGCGCTCGGCGACGTCCGCATCCTGCTCGCGCAGCTCCGTCACACCGAGAGCGCGGGCCCGCAGCCGGTGGTCGAGGACCTGGACCGGCTGCTGGAGCAGCTCCGGGCATCCGGGCTCATCGTCGATCGCCAGGAACGTGGCACGGCGGTGCCGCTGGCGACCGGTCGGCAGCTCGCCGTGTACCGGATCGTGCAGGAGGCCCTCACCAACGTGCTGCGGCACGGCGACACGGGCAGGGAGGTCCGTCTGCTGTTCGACTGGCAGGGCTCCTCGCTCGTGGTGTCCGTGGAGAGCGCGACGAGGCCGGGCGTCGTGGCCAATCCGGCCGGACACGGCCTCGCCGGCATGCGCGAGCGCGCGATCCTCGCCGGCGGCACCTTCGCGGCGGAGCAGCGCGACGGCCACTACCTCGTCACGGCGAGGATCCCCACCGGGGCCGAGGCGGTGTCCCGATGATCCGTGTCGCCCTGGTCGACGACCAGTCGCTGTTCCGAACCGGGATCCGCATGCTCGTCGACTCCCAGCCAGACCTCGAGGTGGTCGGCGAGGCGGGCAACGGGCAGGAGGCGAGGCTCCTGGCCGCCGAGACGCGCCCCGACATCGTGCTCATGGACATCCGGATGCCCGTCATGGACGGCATCGCCGCCACGACCTCGATCCTCGCCGAGGCCGGGGAGCGGGGAGGCGACCAGCCGCGGATCATCGTCCTGACCACCTTCGACCTGGACGAGGCGGCGATGCGCGCCATCCGCGGCGGGGCGAGCGGGTTCGTGCTGAAGGACGCCGATCCGGAGTTCCTGCTGGCCGCCATCCGCACAGTGCACGCCGGCAGCGCAGTGATCGCGCCCTCGGCGACGAGGGAGCTGTTCGAGCATTTTGCCGGGGGCACCGCCAGGAGGCGGCCCCCGGAGTCCTTCTCGACGCTGACCTCCAGGGAGGGCGATATCTTCCGGCTCGCCGCCAGGGGGCTGAGCAACTCCGAGATCGCCGCGTCCGAGTATCTCAGCGAGGCCACGGTCAAGACGCACATCAGTCGCATCCTGGCCAAGCTCGGGCTCCGCGACCGCGTGCAGCTGGTCGTCTTCGCCTTCGAGCACGACCTCACGTCCTAGACCCGTCGCCCCTCGCGAAGTCATCCTGCAGGAGGATGGCCGAGCGACGAGCGGCGGATGCCTCGGCACTATCCACCCGCTTAGCGTCGAATCATGTCATTCAACCATCAGGAAGCGGGCCTGGTCGCCCGGGTATCCCAACTCACCAAGTCCTACGGATCGGGCAGCGGCTCGGTCACCGCCCTCGACGACGTGTCCATCGGGATCCGCCAGGGGGAGTTCACCGCGATCATGGGCCCGAGCGGCTCCGGCAAGTCGACGCTCATGCACATCATGGCCGGCCTCGACACGGCTACCACCGGCCGGGTGTGGCTCGGCAACACCGAGATCACCGAGCTCGCCGACGGGGAGCTCACGGTGCTGAGGCGCCGCAGGGTCGGCTTCGTCTTCCAGGCGTTCAACCTCGTGCCGACCCTCGACGTGAGCGGCAACATCCTGCTCCCCTTCGAGCTCGACGGGCGTCACCCCCTTTCCGACGAGACCGACTGGATCGACCGGCTCATCGAGTCGCTCGGCCTCGGCGACCGGCTCGCCCACCGTCCCCACCAGCTGTCCGGGGGACAGCAGCAGCGGGTGGCGATCGCCCGTGCCCTGGCGACGAGACCCGACCTGGTCTTCGCCGACGAACCGACGGGCAATCTCGACTCGCGCACGGGGAGGGAGGTGCTCTCGTTGCTCGCCGCCTCCAGCTCGGAGTACGGGCAGAGCATCGCGATGGTCACCCACGACCCGATCGCGGCGAGCTTCGCCGATCGCATCCTGTTCCTCGCGGACGGTCGCCTCGTCGAGGACCGTGGGCGGTCGTCCGCCGAGGAGATCAGCCGTTTCATGCTGGAGATGGAGCGTGCGTCATGAGGCGGACCATCAGGGAGCACGGAGCGAGCGTGCTCGTGGCGACCCTCAGCGCCGCCTTCGGCGTGACCCTGCTCGAGGTGACGGCCGTGCTGTCGCAGCTGATCGCCGCCGACGGCGTCACCGGCAGCAGCAAGACCGTCGGGGTCCTCCTGGCCGTTGTCGCCTTCGTCTTCATCGTCATCGCCGTCTACGTCGGCGCCATCGTGACGGCGAACACCTTCGCCACCATCGTCGCGGGCCGCACCAGGACGATCGCGCTCCTGCGCCTCATCGGGTCGAGCGCCGCGGAGCAGCGCAGGGCGGTGGCCAGGGAGGGGTTGCTCGTCGGGATCGCCGGCTCCGTGCTCGGCGCCCTCATCGGAACGGGCCTCACCGCGATCGGCGTCACCGTCTCCGTCGCGCGCGGGCTGCTCCCGCGACTCGGCTACGACTACGTCGAGCCGGTGGTCCTGCTCCCGATCGGCGCCGTGGTGGTCACGACCTGGCTGGCCTCCTGGGTGGGATCGCGCCGTGTGCTGCAGGTCTCTCCCGTCCAGGCGACGGGCGTCGCGGTCGAGCAGACCCGCGAGGAGGCCGCGGGCAGGCACGGCCGCAACGTGGTCGCCCTTGTCCTGTTCGCCACCGGCATCGCGCTCCTGGTTCTCGGCATCCTGCTTGGACTGGTGACCCCGCTCGGTGTGCTCGTCGGCCTGATCGGCGGCCTGCTCTCGTTCACGGGAGTGGTGTTCGGTGCCCACCTCGTCATGCCGCCGGCGCTGCGGCTGGTTGGGCGGATGTTCGGATCGAGCGCGACGGCACGTCTGGCCGCGGAGAACGCGGTGCGCTATCCGGAGCGGAGCTCGCGCACCACGATCGGTCTGGTCATCGGGGTCACGCTCGTGACGATGTTCGCCGTCGCCGTCCAGAGCTTCCAGGTGCTGATCCTGTCCGCCCAACGGGATCAGCCGGAGGTGTACGCCGGCACGAACACGGTGCTCAACGTGGTGGTCGTCGTGTTCTCGATCCTCATGGGATTCAGCGCCCTCATCGCCGCGGTGGGGATGGTCAACAACCTGTCGATGAGCGTGCTGCAGCGCACGCGGGAGCTCGGCCTGCTCCGGGCCCTCGGCTTCACTGCCCACCAGGTGAGGACCATGATCGTCGTGGAGAGCGCGCAGCTGACGGTGGCCGCGGTGCTCGTCGGGCTCGTCCTCGGCACCTTCTACGGCTGGGCCGGTGCCCAGTCGCTGCTCGGCTCGATCAACGGATCCCCGGGGGTCGTGGTTCCGGCGATCCCGGTCGCCCTGCTCGGTGTGATCGTCGGGGCGTCCCTCATGCTCATCGTCGTCGCATCCGTCGCCCCGTCGAGGCGGGCCACCCGGATCGCGCCGGTCGCCGCCCTCGCGGTCGAGTAGCGCGGGCGGCTTCTGAAGGCTCTCACAGGAACGGCGCTTTTGGTCTCTCCGGTCGTCCCGCCCGTCGCATACTGAGTGGTCGGTCGTTGCCGGCGGAGCGGTGGAGGATGCGGGATGATCACGGCGATCCTGTCGCTCGAGCTCATTCGCGGCCCCTTTCCGATCGTCGTGGAGTGCCTCGGCGGTCTCGCCCTCCTCGCGCTGCTGGTGGGGCGTCGGCCAGCACGCTGGCTGCCCGTCGCCGCTCTCGCCGCCGGTGCGGGCGCGGGGATCGGCTACGCGGTGTGCTGGCTGGTGAGCGACGTGGTCGATGTCTTCGGTGTCTCGCTCTCTCCGGCCAGTCGCGCCTGGTTCAGCGCGGCGGCCGCGGCGGTCGCGGTCGCCGCCGCCCGGACGATCGTCCTTCGCGGCAGAGGCATCGTCACGGGCGTCGCGTCCGTTGTCGTCTTCGTGCTGGCGGCGGCACTGGGCATCAACGCGGACCTCGGCGAGTTCCCGCAGGTGAAGAACGTGCTCGGCATCTCCGGCTATGGGGACATCCGTCTCCCGGTCGTCGAGGCCGCGGGATCTGGACCGTCCGGTTGGGTTGCACCAAAGGGGATGCCCGCACAGGGGCGGATCGGAATGGTCACCATCCCCGCGCCGATATCCGGTTTCCGGGCGAGGGCCGCGCTGGTCTATCTGCCTCCCGCTGCCCTTGCCGCGAACGCCCCGAAGCTGCCGGTGGTCGAGATGTTCTCCGGTCAGCCGGGAGGACCGGAGCAGATGTTCACCGCCGGGCAGCTGGGCGAGAGTCTCAACGTCTATGCCCATGCGCATCGTGGGCTCGCCCCCATCGTGGTCGTGCCCGATCAGCTGGGTGCGCCGAACCACAACCCGATGTGTGTGAACTCGCCGCTCGGGAACTCGGCGACCTATCTGACGGTGGACGTGCCGCGGTGGATCCGCACTCATCTCAACGTGCTCCGCGGCCGCGAGGACTGGGCGGTTGGCGGGTTCTCGCAGGGCGGGACCTGCGCCATCCAGTTCGGCGCGGGCCATCCGAGGGTGTTCGGCAACATCGTCGACATCTCGGGACAGATCGCGCCGAGGAGCGGCGACCTCCGGCACACCGTCGACTCCGGCTTTGCCGGCTCGATGAGCAGGTACGAGGCGGCAACCCCGAAGAGGATGCTCCAGGAGCATGCGCCATACCAGGACACTCTCGGCCTCTTCGCGGTGGGGCAGCTCGACTCGCGGTTCGCACCGGGGGTGACCGCCGTCGCGGGATACGCCGCGCGCGCCGGCATGAGCACCCGGCTGTTCCTCTCGCCGGGAACGGCTCACGATTGGCATACGGTGCATTTCGCCGTCGATCGCTCACTCGCCCTGCTCGGTGCGAAATGGGGTTTCGATGATTAGGCGCGTGATCCGCCGCAATCCGCTCACCGTCATCCTGCTCGCCGCCCTCCTCGCCATGGCGGTCGCGGGTCGCGGGGTCCGTGGGCCGTCGGCCCCGCTTCGCTTCGCCCTCGGCACCGGCTATCACCAGCTCGTGGACGCGGGGCGATGGTGGACTCCGATCAGCTCCGTCTTCCTCACCGACGGCGGCCTCGAGCTTCCCCTCGTGCTGGTCGCTGTGGCGGTGATCATCGGTATCGCGGAGCGACTCATGGGCGCTCGCCGAACGGCGATGGCGTTCGTTGTCACCTCGGTGAGCGGGGTGGTCGTGGGCATCGTCGTCCAGGCGATCGGCATGCTCACGGGCGAGCTATGGGCCCGCAGGGTGGGCGAGCTGGTCACCCTCGATCCGATGACCGCCGTCGCCGGAACCATCATGACGGCAAGCGCCTTCGCGGGCCCGCTCTGGCGGCGGCGGATCCGGGTGCTGGTGTTCTCGATCACGACGATCTTCCTGCTGTACTCCGGCGAGCCATCCGATCTCTATCGCCTTCTGGCCGCCGTCGCCGGATTCTCGCTCGGCGTGGTCCTGCGGCCGAGCGAGAACGCGGTCTGGTGGCAGCGCAGCTCCCATCACGAGGTCAGGGTGCTGCTCTCGGCGGTCGTGGCGCTCACGGCTGTCGGCCCGGCCATCACCATCTTCAGCAGGCTTCGGCTGGGTGCCCTGGCTCCGCTTGGCCTGCTGCTCACGGATGCCCAGCCGAGCAGCTCCGAGCAGATCGACCGGTGCCGTGTGATGCAGATCACCCACGAGTGCCTCAACGACATGACGCTCGAGCGGATCAGCGGGGTCGGACCGATCCTGCTCACCGTGCTTCCACTTCTGACCCTGCTCGTCGCGGCCCTCGCGCTGGCGAGGGGAAGACGGTTCGGCGTGTGGCTCACGATGACGGTCAACCTCGCCCTCGCCGCCCTCGCCGCCTATTTCTACGGCTTCCTGCCGCTCTCGGGGCAGTCGTATGCGACCCATTTCCCCCACTACTGGGAGGTCACGCTCTCCCTTGCCGCCTCCGTGCTGGTGCCACTGGTCATCGCCGCCCTCGCGGGAGCCAACCTTCGCCATTTCACCGTGCTCACATCGGCCCGGTCTCTTCGCCTGTACCTCGGGAGCATCGTACTCGCGCTCGTGGTGCTCTCCGGGCTCTATGTCGGCGTCGGCTTCGTCATGCGCGCCGGCTTCCATCCGCGTGTCGACGTTGTCGATCTCCTGTCCGATCTCCCCGAGCGCTTCGCACCCGTCGGCTTCCTTCGGGTGGACCGGTTGTCCTTCCTGCCGGTCGACCCTGGCGCCAGAGGCCTCTACTACTGGATCGGTCCGCTGTTCTGGCTCGTCGTGATCGTCGGCGCCCTCCTGGTCGCCAGGGGTGCTCCCTCCCGCAACCATCTCACCGGCCTACCGCGCGTCCGTCGCCTGCTCCGTGCGGGCGGCGGCTCCCTCGGACATCTGGCGACCTGGACGGGCAACTCGTATTGGTTCTCCCCCGATGGGCGTGCCGTTGTCGCCTATCGGGTCATCGGGGACGTCGCGATCACCACCTCGGACCCGATCGGCGAACCGGAGGCCGCCGCCGCGGCGATCGGGCAGTTCTCCCGGTTCTGTGACGACAACGGGTGGATCCCGGTCTTCTACAGCATTCACGAACGGTTCCTCCCGGAATGCCTGGCGATGGGCTGGTCGTCGATGGCCGTGGGGGAGGAAACGGTCGTGCGCCCCCGGACGTGGCAGACGACGGGAAAACACTGGCAGGATGTGCGCTCCTCGATCAACCGCGCGGAGCGCGCGGGAGTGCGCTCGGAGTGGACGAGTTTCGAGAGGCTCTCGGCCGCTCATGCCTGGCAGATCAACGACATCTCCGAGCAGTGGGTGGCGGAGAAGGACCTGCCGGAGATGGGCTTCACGCTGGGCGGCATCGACGAGCTGCGTGATCCGGAGGTCGGGATGATGATCGCGTGCGATGCAAACGACCGGGTGATCGGGGTGACGAGCTGGCTCCCCACCTATCGGGACGGCGCGGTCATCGGCTGGACGCTGGATTTCATGCGGCGTACCCCCGACGGGATGAACGGTGTCATGGAATTCCTCATCGCCCGGTCCGCGGAGCGATTCCGCGACGACGGCATCGAGTTCATGAGCCTCTCGGCGGCGCCGATGGCTCGGAGCACCAGCGCGCAACGGGACAGCGCCGCCGAACGACTGCTGGGTTACATCAGCTCGAGACTGGAACCCGTTTACGGATTCCGTTCGCTGTTCGCCTTCAAAAGCAAGTTCAAACCGGAGTTCCATCCTCTGTTCATGGCCTATCCGGACTCGTTGGTCCTTCCGCCGATCGGCCTCGCTCTCGCCAGGGCCTACGTGCCATCGATGTCGCTGCGCCAGAGCATCCGTTTTGTCAGGAGCCTCGGCTGAGACCGGCCGGCCGCGCAGATCGGGAGCACAAGCGGTTCGCCGAAACGACTTTCGCGGTGCTACCGTAGAAAACGTGTTCGGTCTGCTCCTTCTTAGCTGCCGCGACGAGTCCTAATCCAGGCCTCCCTCGTCGCGGAGTTCGGCGTTGCCACCGGCGCCACTGGCTGACCTCCTCCAAGCGAAAGAGCGACGCACCATGAAGAACACGCAGACGGCTTCTGCAATGCCGATCCACAAGTACCGCCCGTATCACGAGGTGGTGAGCGTCGATCTGCCCGATCGCACCTGGCCGGGCAAACGCATCACCACGGCTCCGCGCTGGTGCGCGGTCGACCTGAGGGACGGCAACCAGGCGCTGATCGATCCGATGAGCCCTGAGCGCAAGCGTCTCATGTTCGATCTGCTGGTGCGGATGGGATACAAGGAGATCGAGGTCGGCTTCCCGAGCGCGAGCCAGACCGACTTCGACTTCGTGCGGACCCTCATCGAGGAGGACCTGATCCCCGACGATGTGACCATCCAGGTGCTCACCCAGGCGCGCGAGGCGCTCATCAACCGCACCTACGAGTCCATCAGGGGCGCGAAGCAGGCGATCGTCCATCTCTACAATTCGACGAGCATCCTGCAGCGCGACGTCGTCTTCCGCACCGACAGGCAGGGCGTCATCGATCTCGCGCTGGAGGGTGTGCGTCTCTGCAAGGCGGCGGAGCCGCTCGCCGCCGGCACGCAGATCTTCTACGAGTACTCGCCGGAGAGCTACACCGGCACGGAGCTGGAGTTCGCGCTCGACATCTGCAACCGGGTCATCGAGGCCTTCGGGCCGACCGCCGATCGCAAGGTCATCGTCAACCTGCCCGCGACCGTCGAGATGGCGACTCCGAACGTCTACGCCGACTCGATCGAGTGGATGTCGCGGCGCCTGAACCACCGCGAGAACGTCATCCTGAGCCTGCATCCGCACAACGACCGCGGCACGGCCGTCGCCGCGGCGGAGCTCGGCTACCTGGCCGGCGCCGATCGCATCGAGGGCTGCCTGTTCGGGAACGGCGAGCGGACGGGCAACGTCGACCTCGTCGCCCTGGGCATCAACCTGTTCACCCAGGGCATCGACCCGCAGATCGATTTCAGCGACCTCGACGAGGTCAAGCGCACGGCGGAGTACTGCAACCAGCTGCCGGTGCCCGAGCGCAGCCCCTGGGCGGGCGACCTGGTCTACACCGCCTTCAGCGGATCGCATCAGGATGCGATCAAGAAGGGCTTCGAGGCGATGGCCGCGGAGGCGGAGGCCACCGGGGTGAGCGTCGACGAGCTCGTCTGGGCCGTGCCGTACCTGCCCGTGGATCCCAAGGATCTCGGGCGGAGCTACGAGGCCGTCATCAGGGTCAACTCCCAGTCCGGCAAGGGCGGTGTCGCCTACCTGCTCAAGAACGATCACGCGCTCGACCTGCCCCGCCGGCTGCAGATCGAGTTCTCCGGCGTGGTGCAGGCCAAGACGGATGCCGACGGCGGCGAGGTCACGAGCGACCAGATCTGGGAGATCTTCCAGGACGAGTACCTGCCCGCGAGCGAGGCGGAGGCCAAGTGGGGTCGCTTCGAGCTGACGAGCACCCGCACCTCGAGCGACATGTCCGGGAGCATCTCCCTGCACACCGAGCTGCGGGTCGGCGACGAGGAGATCGTCGCCGAGGCCACCGGCAACGGACCCATCGCGGCCTTCCTCACCGTGCTCACCGAACAGGGGATCGAGGTCAGACTCTACGACTACGTCGAGCACGCCCTCAGCGGTGGCGGCGACGCCCTCGCGGCCTCCTACGTCGAGCTCGACGTCAACGGAAAGCGACTGTGGGGCGTCGGGATCGACGCGGACATCTCCACGGCATCGCTCAAGGCCGTCGTCTCCGCGGTCAACCGGGCCGTCCGGGAGCAGTCGGGCGACCGAGAGCTCGCCTCGGTGTGAGCCGCGGGCTGGCCGGCCGCCCTGTCGGCGATGTCGTCGAGCCCCTGGCTCTGAGGCCGCTGCTCGCCGACGGGCCGCTCGTGCCGGTGTGGCGGAACGAGCTCGGTGGTCTCACCTTCGAGGGGCATCGCGGAGCTGACCGCGTTTTCGCCAAGTGGGCTCCGGCCGGTTCGGGCCTCGACCTCGCGGCGGAGCGCGACCGCCTGTCCTGGGCATCCGCCTTCGTCCCGGTCCCCCGGGTGCTCGACTTCGGCAGCTACGCTTCCGGCGACTGGATGGTCACGCTCGCGATCGCGGGGGAGAACGCGGTGAGCGAGCGCTGGCTCGCCGACCCGGGGCGGGCCGTCGCCGCGGCCGGCGCCGGGCTGCGCGCGTTGCACGACGCCCTGCCGGTCGCATCCTGTCCGTTCTCCTGGTCGGTGGAGGATCGGCTGGCGAGGGCCGGCCTCCCCGCGGAGTCCGGACCCGCGGTCGACAGGCTCGTGGTCTGTCACGGCGACGCCTGCATGCCGAACACGCTGCTCGACGAAGCGGGTTCCTGCGTCGCGCACGTCGATCTCGGGGCCCTCGGCCTCGCCGACCGCTGGGCGGACATCGCCGTGGCCACCTGGAGCACGGAGTGGAACTACGGCCCAGGCTGGGAGCGGACCTTCCTCGAGGCGTACGGCGTCGACGAAGACGCCGAACGGACGGCCTACTATCGGTCGCTCTGGGATCGCACCTGAGGATTCGCGGCGGTCAGCCGGCGGTCGCCCTGACCGGCATGTCATCGAGGTTCGGCAGGGCATGACCCAGACGATGCTCCGCCTCCCTGGCGATCTTCTGTGCGTCCGACAGCGGCGCATCCGTGACCGTCACCGCCGCCGTCCCCTGAAGCCGATGGCCGACCCAGCGCAGCTGTACGGAGGAGACGGAGACGACGCCGGGGGTGCCGTCGAGCGTCGCCTGCGCGAGCTCCACGAGGTGCGGGTCCACCCCGTCCATGAGGCGGCTGCCGATGCTGCGCACGGTTCCCCACAGCAGCACGACGATCACGACCGAGATGAGGAGGCCCACGATGGGATCGGCGAGCGGGATGCCCGCCATCACCCCGAGCGCGCCGAGGACGACGGCGAGTGAGGTGAAACCGTCGATGCGGGCATGGACGCCGTCGGCGACGAGCGCCGCAGACCCGATGCGCCGGCCGACCCGGATCCGGTAGACGGCGACGGCCTCGTTTCCGGCGAAGCCGATCAGCCCCGCGGCGACGATCCACCAGAGGTTGTGCAGCGGCTGGGGAGTGAAGAACCGTTCGATCGACTGCCAGGCCGCGACGACGGCGGACAGCGCGACGACAGCGATGATGAACAGGCCGGCGAGGTCCTCCGCGCGACCGAAGCCGTAGGTGTACCGGCGGGTGGCGACGCGCCGGCCGAGGACGAAGGCGATCCAGAGCGGGATCGCCGTGAGGGAGTCGGAGAAGTTGTGGACCGTGTCGGCGAGCAGGGCCACCGATCCGCTGGCGAGGACGATCCCGAACTGGACGATGGTCGTTCCGAGAAGGGCGAAGAGGCTGACCTTGAGCGCGCGGACGCCGTCCCTGCTGGCCTCCAGCGCGTCGTCGACCGAGTCAGTCGCATCGTGGCTGTGCGGCACGAAGAGACCGTGGAGGAGTCCGCGCAGGCCGGTCGGATGGGAATGCCCGTGGCCTCCCGCGATCGAACCGTGGTCATGATGGTCGTGGGGGTGCGGATGCCCGTGCTCGACCGTCACGTGGAGGCCTCGTCCGGCCGTCCGTGGTGGTGTCTCGGCGTGCCGCCGAGGGAGTGCTCCGCCTGGAAGATCGCGTCGGTCACCAACTGGCTGGCGTGCTCGTTCTCGAGCCGGTAGAAGACCCGCTGCCCGTCCTGCCTGGCGGCGACGATCCGCGCCAGACGGAGCTTCGCGAGGTGCTGCGAGACGGCCGCCGGCGACTTGTCCACGATGTCGGCGAGATGGTTGACCGAGAGCTCGCCATCCCGGAGCGCGAGGATGAGGCGCACCCTGGTGGCATCGGCGAGCATCGAGAACACCTCGACGGCCAACTCGACGAACTGGCCGTCCGGGTCGCGGCCGCATATCCGCTTATCTGCATCCATACGCAGATTATGGCAGCTTTTTCATGGCGGCGGTACCGTCGGCCCGCCCTACCCGCCCTCCGGCCGGTCGAGATAGAACCAGACGGTCGCCGAGTAGTCGTCGCTGCGGAAGAAGTTGGTCCACGCCCGGGCATACCGGGGATCGGCGACCGTCGCCCGGCTGCTGCCGTCGAGCAGGCGGATGAGCCCCTCGCCCTCGACGTCGATGGTGATCGGCTCGAGGTCGGCATGCTCGGCGGCGGCGAGGACGTCCGCCGTCGGACCGCCGCCGATCGCATCGACCGTCACCTCGATCGACTCGGCGAACCAGACGGGGTCGTCCAGGTGGAAACGGTACGGCGTCCACCATCCCGGAACGCTCCCGTCGCCCGGTTCGGCGATCGGGCAGCCCTGGGACCGATGGGCGAAGGCCCCCATGCCCCAGCCGGTGCCGACGTAGTCCTCGAGGCCGGTCCCGCTCAGCGCGAGGCCGTCCGCGCGATCGATGCGCATCCGGACCTCGCCCTCTCCCCACCACAGTCCGCGGTAGGCCGGGTCGGTCACGACCCCGAGCTGGAGACCGATCAGCCGGCCGGATCCGTGGACCTCCGGCAGGGCGAGGAACGGATGTCCGAGGACGGTCGCCCGCTCCCGTCGCCACCGCGCGTGGAGGTACAGCACGTCGTCGTCGTGGTCGTCGCCCACCGTCGCATCCACCTCGTAGAAGACCCGCTGCAGGTCCCTCCCGCTGTCGTTGACGAGCAGCACGCGCGCGGATGTCCGGAACGGCATGGGAAAGACCGAGCAGAGGCTCCGCCCTTCCGGGCTGGAGACGAGCGCGGACTCGAAGGCCGTCAGGCGACCTCGCGCCGCGCCGAAGAAGTCGCCGAGGGGCATCCGCACCGCCGGCTCCGCGGCGTCGTCCCAATATGCCTCGAGGCGCATGCCTCGAAGGACGTCGGGGGAGAGGTCGCTGAGGGTGAGCCAGATCCGGCGGATCGTTCCCGAGCCCGTTGCCGACATCAGCTCGACGCCGGCACCCGCGGGCAGCGGCACGAAGGCCCGTCCCTTCGCTCCCCGATTCGTGAGGCCGGCGCCCCCGGGCTCCCCGGTCGGGTTCTCCGGAGTGAACCACTGTGTCGTCGAGGTCGAGCGCTTCGGGATCTGCATGGATCACCACCCTAGGCCGCGAATCACCCCGGCGATGAACGACGGCTTCTCCGCGGCTCTCGGCGTCATCCTGCCGCAGGAGAGCCGCGCCGGTGATCCGGAGGTCAGGCGAGGATGCGGGCGATCGATTCGACCGCGGCGGCCCGTCTCGTGTCGCTGTCGGCGCGCTCGTCGGCCGCCAGGAGGCCGATCGGCGCGAGCTGCCAGGCCCCAGCGACGGCGTAGATGATGACGAGGAGGTCGACTGCGCCGATGGCCGGCGATGCCTGCTGCTGCACCGATTCGACTTTCGCCAGATACGTCTCGAGCGGCTCGGAGGCGGCCTCCGGCCGTTCGAGCTGAGCCCAGAGGCAGATGCGCAGCACCTCGGGCCGGCGCTGATGGAAGTCGAAGAGCTCGCCGACCCAGGCAGGCAGATCGGACGGCGTGGGGGGCACCTCTTCCGCCATCCGCACGATCGCGTCGGACAGCGCCGCGTCGAAAAGGCCGCTCTTGTTGCCGAAGTAGGC
Source organism: Lacisediminihabitans sp. (assembly GCF_036404185.1). Taxonomy (GTDB): domain Bacteria; phylum Actinomycetota; class Actinomycetes; order Actinomycetales; family Microbacteriaceae; genus Lacisediminihabitans. Next base: position 28,238 of record NZ_DASWPB010000095.1, read on the forward strand.
GTAGATCATACGCACATTGCTCTCCGCCTCCTTCGCGATGCGGTCGATCCTGCCGCCCGAGTAGCCGAGCGCTGCGAACTCCGTCACCGCGGCCGAGAGAATCCTCGCCCGGGTCGCCTCCGCGTCTCGCTGCCCCACGCTCACTCCGTCCATTCGGTGCCGTTGTTTTGACACGATCGTCGTCTCGCGTCTAGCCTATAAGTAAATAGATACTTACTTAGGAACGTGATGGAACCAGGAATCGAACGGGCCTTGGCTATTACCCCGGCGTCACGCGCTCGGGAGCGCACGATCGACATCACCACCACCGGCGCGCGCACCGGCAGACCGCGGCGCATCGAGGTGTGGTTCTACCGGGTCGACGGACGCATCTACCTGTCCACCTCGCCGGCCCGGCGTAGCTGGTACGCGAACATCCTGGCGAACCCCGAGTTCGTGTTCCATCTCAAGAACGGGGTGCGGGCCGATCTGCGGGCGGTGGGCACTCCGGTGCTCGATCGCGTCCAGCGGGAGGCCGTGTTCTCGTCGATCATCGCCGACCTCAATCAGCCGTGGAACCCGGCAGGCATCCGGCAGCCGGTCGAACCCCTCGACGAATGGATGCAGGGAAGTCCGCTGATCAGGGTGGACTTCCCGGAAGGAGACAGCGAATGACACCTCGAATCGCGATCGTCACCGGGGGCAACCGGGGCCTCGGCCGCGCGACCGCCCGCGCCCTCGCCCGGCGGGGCTTCGCCGTGGCGCTCACCTATCGGGGCGATGTCGACGAGGCATCCCGCGTCGTCGAGGAGATCCGGGCCGCGGGCGGTGATGCCACCGCCGCGCGACTCGACCTGGCGGATGTCGCCTCCTTCGCCGACTTCACGGTCTCGCTGCGGCGCGACATCGACGGGCGGTGGGGGCGTTCCGGCATCGACGTGCTGGTGAACAATGCCGGGATCGGGCTGTTCGGCCGGCTCGAAGAGACCACCGTCAACGAGTTCGACACCCTCATCGGAACGAACGTGCGCGGCACGTTCTTCCTCATCCAGGCGCTAGCACCCCACATCGGCGACGGCGGTCGCATCATCAACGTATCCACCTCGCTCACCCGCCATGTCAGCCCCGGCACCTCGCTCTACGCGGCGTCGAAGACGGCGGTGGAGTCCCTCACCCGCAGCCTCGCCGTGGAGCTCGGGCCCCGCGGCATCCGCATCAACAGCATCGCCCCCGGCCCGACGGCAACCGACTTCAACGGCGGCGCCATGCGCGACGACTCCGAGCTGCGCAGCAGCCTGGCCGCCCACACGGCGCTCGGCCGCGTCGGCCAGCCCGACGAGATCGCCGATGCCATCGCCGCCCTCGCATCGAAAGAGCTGCGTTGGGTGACGGCCGAACGCATCGAAGTCTCAGGTGGCAGCCTGCTCTAGAACCCTGCGGGAAAGAACCTGCAGAATCGTCATACAGGGCGCGGCAGCCGCGAACGAAAGGCTGAATATGGTCCTCGGCGAAAACGACAGCATCGACAGTAACGAGTTGCCCCATGTCGCGCTTGCGGCCGCGCTGCTTCGTGTCATCGACGTAAGCAATACGCATCCCGAGCTACCTCCAAGGCCCCTGCGTAGGGGCGAAGTCGGCGCGCAATCGTGCCCACGCTTCATGGGCTAACCGGTCACGACGCCGCGACCAGCGCCATCCCGCACCGACGGCGATCCGGTGCGAGGATACGAAGCGGGTCAGCACGAGCTCTCCGCCGCTACTGGTCGATATCGGCGTCAGAAATCCCACGAGGTCGCTGAGGTTCGCCGGGGGACGCCCTGGAAGCGGCATGCAGCACGCGATCTGAAGGACGACCTCTACGGACCGGGCGCTCGAACGTCGATGACCTATGAGCGCTGCAGTTGACGTCCACACCGCGGCTACGCCGCTCTGCGCTCCGCAGGCACACGGCGGCGCAGGCGGCTGTCGCCGACCTCGGGGCCGCGGTAGACCATGTCCATCGCGCCGATGCTCTCCCCTGGCGGGACGATCTCGTCGATGCGGTCGAGCACCTCGTCCGAGAGCGCGACGTCGACCCCGGCGAGGGTGTCCTCGAGTTGCTCCATGGTGCGCGGGCCCGCGATCGCCGAGGTCACGCCCGGATGCGCGATGGCGAAGGCCATCGCGAGATGGGTCAGCTTCACGCCGATCTCGTCGGAGAGCGCCACAAGCTGCTCGACGGCGGCCAAGCGGCGCTCGTCGCGGAAATGCCGCATGCCCGTGCGCGTCGAACGGAAGTTGTCGTTCTCC
>NZ_DASWPB010000096.1:0-106013 GCF_036404185.1 Lacisediminihabitans sp.
ACTGGCACAACACCGAGCGCCTCCACGGCTACCTCGGCGACGTTCCGCCGGCCGAGTTCGAAGAGACGTTCTATGCCGGCCAAACCACGGCAGCACCGCTATTGGGAATCAAATAACGCCAGTCTCCACCAAACCCAGAGCAGTTCTGGCCACCACCTACGCCTCCGCGCGCAAAGGCTTAGATCAGATCACCGACATCCTCACCGGCCTCGGAGACCTCTACGCCAAGTGCAACCCCAGCGAGCGACGCATCCTCAACCGAGCACTGTTCACCCAGATCATCGTCGACGACAACGAGAACCTCACCTACGTCCCCGTCCTCGCTGTCGCGGGCATCCACGCCCACCTCGGCGCCAGCGTCCCCGACCACATAACCCCGGAAACAAAACTGCCCCGCATGGAAGCGGGGCAAGTTTCGAATTTCTTAACTTTAGTGGACCGAGGCGGACTCCAGTCACATGAGTGGAAGCGCGTCGAGCGGCTGGAAGCCTTATGGGAACGGGCGAGACGGGACTCCGACCAGTCTGGCGTCGGGGGCACTTCGGAGCTTCTTGAGGCGGTGACGGAACCAACGAGACGGAGTCGAACTCCTCTGACACCTCACCAGATAGACGCTATCCACACGGCCCGCGACACCGGCGAGAGTGTCACGTCCATCGCCGGGCGACTCGGCCTACACCGGGCGACGGTATGGGAGAAGACGAGATAAGCCCGCTCCTGCTCCCCGGCTAGGGGAGTAGATCGAGCGTCTGAGGCCTGGCCTTCATCGCGTGGATCACCAGCTCGTTCCCGCTGTCGAAGACCAGTACGACCGTCTCAAGAAGACGACCATGAGTATCGAACCCGAGCCGAAGCTGTCGGGCCGGACTGTCATCGTCAAGGTCCTCGACCCAGGTCGCCCACGTTGCAGCCTGGATCGCATCCCCAGGGTCGATCCCGTGCTTCAACGCCGACGGGTGAACTCTCACGCGGAGGCCAAGGCCTCGCGGATCACCTCGGAGCGAGACTTGCCCTCCCGTTCCGCACGCGCGTCGAGAGCACTGATTTCGTCTGCCGTGAGGCGCAGCGCGATGACCTGGGATGGCTCGGCCCCGCGCCCTGGCCGTCCGCGACCTCGCCTCTTCAGTGCCGCGATGTCGTATCCGACCTCGGCTTCATCCGCCCAGGCTGCGATCTGCTCCTCGGTGACAGGAGCACCGTTGATCATCTCACGCTCACTCATACCATTAACGTTATACGAAAACATGGCAGTCGACCAGCCCACGTCGCAATCCGTGACCATGAGGCTCGCGACGCCGAACGATGCCACGGCTTGCCCAATCACGCAGGATGCGCACCCGACCACCGCGACCGCTACTGGACCTGGGAGCTTGACTACGGGATGTAAGCCAGTCCCTGAAAGCCGAAGATGTCCGTTCGACGCTGTCGGCCATCTTTAGCCAGCCGTTACAGCGGCGAAGATCTCGTCGCGGCCTCTCTAACCCTTGCCGGGATTGAGCAGTTGGCGCTGAGGTTCAGCGCATTCCAAAGCACGCCGCATGTCTAATGTCAACACGCGCATGTTAGCTGACGCGGTCCTTCATCGCCTTCACATACCGAAACCTCGGAAACACAGGCATCTTGGCCAATCTGACCCACTTGATGCTTTCCAGTTCGATGAACATGCGTAAGCTACTAGTTCAATCGCTCGTGCTGCGGCACTCGCAGGATCGTTGTATTTACTGAGTTCTAGGGGGACATGCGCCTGCAGGCCGCGTTAGAACTAGTGAGCACCTAAAAAAACTTTTGGGATACCGGACATCATCGTCGATGTCATATGGTATCGTTCTCTCAACCGAGACCCGGGAGGGAACCATGAGCACCGACAACGCCGATCTGGAGATCACTGCGATGAGCGCGATTACATCAGCACTCTTGCCGCTGGAACCTGACCAGCAGGCCCGCGTGCTGCGCTGGGCTGCCGACCGATTCTCGGTTCGTGATATCAAGATCGGAGCCGCTTCGAATCCTGTCTTCGACGATACTGCGGTCGAGACTCCGCCGGACGCGACTCGCCGGGCATACAACTCCATCGACGAACTGTTCGAGTCTGGTGTGGCGAAGACCAACTCGCAGAAGGCTCTGCTCGCCGCGTACTGGTTCCAAGTCGTACAGGGTGGCGGCACTTTCCAGTCGTTCACCCTCAACGCCGCGCTCAAGAACATGGGCCAAGGCATCCCGAATATCACCGACGCTCTAGGGTCCGCCGAGGCACAGAAGCCAGCTCTTGTGATGCAGACCGGCAAGACCGGCAAGGCTCGGCAGGCACGCAAGACCTACAAGCTCACGACCGCCGGCGTGAAGGCGGTCGAGGCGATGCTGGCCGACGCCAATGTCGATTGACCCGAAGACTGCGTTCGCGGCTCTCCCGTCGACGCTGGCGCAAGACTTGCTCGACGCCTACGCGGAGATCTTGACGAACTACGCCGAGCATCGATGGGAGCCCTCCGAGCTCAACGGGGGCAAGCTTTGCGAGGGGGTCTACACGATCGTCGAGGGCTACCTCTCGGGCAACTACCCCACCCGCGCCAACAAGCCCAAGAACCTGCCTGCCGCGTGCCTGACGATCGAGAACAAGTACACCGCTGCGGCGCGGTCACCTCGTATCCAGATCCCTCGGATGATCGTCGCGCTATATGAGATCCGCAACAACCGCGGAGTCGGGCACGCTGGCGGCGACGTCAACCCGAACCAGATGGATGCCACTGCGGTTCTGTACATGAGTAAGTGGCTCATGGCTGAGCTGGTCCGCCTCCTCCACGGACTGACCACCGAGCAGGCCAGCGAGGTCGTCGAAGCGCTCGTGGAGCGTGAGATCAGTCTGGTGTGGAAGTGGGGCGACAAGCGTCGCGTCATTCGCACGGGCCTGACACTCAAGCAGCAGGTGCTGCTCCTGCTCGCGAGCGTCACCGATACGACGGAAGCAGAACTCATCACTTGGCTCGAACATAAGCGTCCCAACGACCTGCGGAAGGCGGTGCTCCGCCCGATGCACAAGGATCGGCTGATCGATTTTGACGAGACGGCCAAGGTCATCCAGCTCCTCCCGCCTGGAGTTGAGGCGGCAGAAAAGCTCATTCACTCGCTCTCATAGCCATAACCCAAGTCAGCAAATGGAGGATCCGAAGATGGACGACACGGAGTTCGACACGCGCCTCGACCGCGTAAAACGTACTTCTGACGTGGTCAATGCGCTGCCCAAGCAGCTGCAGGCGGATGCGTTCGCCTACCTACTCGGCAGTGCGGTAACCACGGAGACCATCCCCGGACCGGAAGTCACCCTCGATGTCGCAAGTACCACGACGCCGGCCGTCGATGCCAATTCGAACCCTGCCCGCAAGGCGCGACGGCGGAACGGTTCGAAGGCTCCTAAGAGCGTTGCTCACGACACCCAGATCGAACTCTTCCCCGCGGGCAAGCAGTCATTCAAGGACTTCGCCATCGAGAAGGCTCCGGCGAGCATGAACGAACGCTATGCGGTCGCGGTGTACTGGATCCTGCGCGTGGCCGAGCTTCCCACGGCATCCGTTGCCCAGGTAATGAGTTGCTTCATGACGGCGGACTGGCGTCTGCCGAGCGATCCGGTGAACGCGGGATCCCAGTCGCGCAAGGCTGGTTACCTCAGTAGCGCCAAGTCTGAGGATCTCCAGGTGAGTTCTATCGGCGTGAACCTCGTGAGGTCTGATCTGCCCCGCGCGAAGACCAAGAGCTGAAGGGTCTCGTCACACTGTTAGCGAAGCACTTCGGCAACTTCAAGGACGCGCTGACCTCATGTGGGGCACATCGCAGGCGAGCCACTCACCCCGGAGGACCGTCTCATCGAGCGGATCCGGCCGGTCACGCTGGGAAGCGTCACCCCGATGAGTGGTAGACGAGAACACTCGAGGTTGGCGCAAACTCGGGCTCAAGACGCGCCACGCGTCTTGCAGATCGAGGTCGCGCCGCCCGCCAGACGTGCCTTCGGTTCCGCGGGTGCCGGTAGCCTGGGTGCAGCGTCGCGTGCTGGTGGCAGGCAGTGTCAGGCATGGAGGCGCGGGATCTGAAGGAGTACGACGATGATCGCGTCGTTCCCTTCGCCCTCTCGTGACTGAGGGCGAGAAGACCAGGCTGATCGCCTGGAGCACCGAACTGCGTGCCGTCCACCGGCGACTGCGCGACGCACTCAGCGTCACCCGGGAGAACGCCGCAGGCGAACTGCCGGCCGGTCCGTTGCCGCGGGAGCTGCTGTTGTTCTGTCACGGCTTCTGCACCGCACTGACCGGCCACCATCAGGGCGAGGACCGGGAACTGTTCCCCGCCATCGCCGCCGCCCACCCCGAACTGGCCCCGACCCTGCGGAGACTGGAACAGGACCACGTGCTGATCGCCGAGCTCGTCGACGGTCTGCAGGCCGCGATCCAGGGACGCATGTCGGCCGAGGCGGTCGAGACTCACCTGGCCAGGATCGCCGCGATCATGGAGTCCCACTTCCAGTACGAGGAGCGGCAGCTCCTCACCGTCCTCGACACCCTCGCCCTGGACGCCGACCCGCACGACGTCCTCGGACCGCTCTGACGCAGGCCTGCCTTCCCCGGCTCGCCGTCGCGGCAGACGCGACGACGGCCCCAGAACGCTTCCGCTCCTCGATCTGCAAGAGGCGTGGCAGCTAATACTTGTGCTTCAGATGCTTGTGGGTGGGGGCGCACTTTCCGTCATGGATGCTCTCTCGCTGACGTAGCTCGCTAGCAGTCCGGCGGCTTTCAGTAAGGCTCTACCTTGCTCGTTCAGTCGTGAGTGCCACTGGGCGGTAGCTTCTCGCAGGGCCGTGGTGCTGCCTGCGTTTCGAATCTCGCGGATGATCATCGCGATGCTGCTGAGCCGTTGTCCTCCCCGCCGGAGCAGGTGGGCGAGTTCGGCGTCTCTTGCGTCCTCGTTGGAGTAGTGACGGTGCCCGGTGCTTGCCTGGCGGTTTGGGGAGAGGATGCCTGCTTGTTCCCAACCCCGCAGCGTGGTTGAGGTGACCCCCAAACGATGGGCGAGATCTCCGATAGTGAAAGTCGAGATCCTTGATCGATCCAGGGGTACCTCGGAGTCGATTTCGACGAGCGCTGACTGGATCGTGCGAACCGTCTGGCGGTCTTTGAGCAGTTGACCATGCACTGTGTCGATAACTTCAAGCGCGTCGTCGAGCCGGTCGCTGTTGATTGCCCTCATGACACTGCGGGCTGAAGAGTGTGAGGCTGCCCTTGCGAGAGCGAGGAAGGCTTCGAGCGCAGACAGATGGAAGTAGGTGTACCGGCGGTAGCCGTTCCTGCCACGGATAGCTGATGGCAGGATTCCGTCGTCTTCGTAGTTGCGCACGGCCTGGGTGGATAGTCCGACTGACCGAGCGAGATCGATGGGTCGAAGAGACCCTGATTTGAAGGTTGCTGCTGTAGTCACGGTTGCGCTTCCTCCAAACCTTCAACCGATTCTTCAGGGTTACCATTAGATCACATGACGGCACCCTCCTCGCTCCCCGAAACCGGGGCACTTACCGGTCATCGAACAGCGCACGGCGACTTCATCTTGTCTGCCGAAGAGCTGCGTGAGATCACGGCCTTCACCGTCGCAGCGGCACGGGAGGCTCTGTCGATCTTCGAGGACGCCTGCCCTACTGACCCGAGGCCTCGGCAAGCGATCGAAGCTGCTCAACTTGTGGTCGACGGTGCTACACGGTCCCGCATTCAGCGTCTGGCGGCGCCTGCCGCACACCGGGCAGCGAAGCTCGCCCCTTCCGCTGCGGCGTACCACGCAGCCATGGCAGCCGGTGATGCCGGAGCGTCGATGTACCTTCACCCCTTGGCGCGCGCCAGCCAGGTCGCTCACATTCTTCGCGCGCCCGCCCACGCCGCATGCGCGTGGGAACACGCAGCATCCCATGGGTCTTCACAAGCTGCCCTGGAACGGGCTGTCGAGCGTGCGACTCCCATGCTTATGGCGGTGCTGATGAGATACCCGCGTGCCGCCAATTCCACGAGCCGTGTCAGCGACTACATGGCTCATCTCGACGCAGCTCTGCGCGACGCGGCCGTTGGCGGGAATCTTGGGTCAGGAGCGCGCGCATGATCCTGTCCCGCGTTCGTGATCCCCGGCTCATCACCGTTCGTCGCGGGGGATCACTCACCGACGCTCACTACCAGTTGCTGACGCTGTGGGCAGCAACCTGCGCTGAGCACGTTCTCGCCCTGTTCGAGAACGTCTGCCCCAGCGACCTACGCCCACGTCTCGCAATCGATGCCGCGCGAGCCTGGGTACGAGGGGACATGAAGATGATGCAGGCCCGCGCCGCCGGTGGCCATTCCATGGGTGCTGCGCGCCCACTCAGTGGCGCGGCACGGTTCGCCGCCTACGCAGCCGGCCAAGCCGCCTGCGTCCCTCACGTCGCAGAACACGACCTCGGTGCCGCCGCCTACGCGATCAAAGCCGTTCAATCGGCCACAACTTCCGAGAAGGCAAGACTCGCGGGGATACGCGAACGCGACTGGCAACGCGACCAACTACCGCCCGAGATCCGGGACCTCGTACTCGAAGACCAACAGCGTCGTAACGACATCTGCTGGCAGGTCTTCTCCCCAGAACAATCGCTCAGATCAATGCCGCAAGCAGCCGACGAAACACCGGGTAACTGGTTCACATCTCAGTCCCGCATAACCAACGACGACAGGAGCCGCCGACTATGAATACCGATACAGAGCCACGGAAAGCTGCGATCGTCTCATCTGTCAGTCGTCGCGAACTCTCCTCGCTACGCAACGGCGAAAGCGCTCGGCGGTGATCAACCATGTTCAACGCCCAGGCCGGAACCATGCCGCAGAGATCCGTGAGCACGCGCGCACCTAAGAACCTGGAGGTCGCATAGCCATGACCGCAAGAGATCCCTTCTCCGACCGTACGCAACACGGGTTACGACGTTTCCGTACAGGCGAGGGGCTGCGCTGCCTGCTCTGCCGACTTCACGACGCCGGAGAGGACGCCTGGACGCACGATCCGGTCGCCGCTGAACTCATGCAGTACACACGCGACAAATACGCCACACTCGCTCGACGCCACGACCTCGACCCCTGGGAAGCGGTCACGGCGGCGTTCCATGTCATGCGCGCCAAGTCGACCCGGGAAGCGGCTGACCCGTGGGGCGTGATCACGCACGCGGTGCGGATCACCTGCATCTACGAAGAACGCGCCCAAGGACTCCTCTGCTCCGTAAACCAAGCACGACGCGCTCACGTTTCGAAGTTCCATGATCCGGACCGGTTCACTGCCCGAGCACATCCGATCGTGGACGACCATCCGGTTCTCGCGGCGATCGAGGAACGCTACAGCAACGCCAAATCCGAACCAGATAACACCTCGACGCCGGTGCTCGCCGCCGTCGAACGCGCCATCCAACTCCTCGTCCTGCTCGGGTGGCCTGCCGAGGTCGCGCGAGGCGGGGTGGAGCAAATTTGCGACGCTCTCATCCGTCACGGTGCGCGCCACACGGCATTGGAAGTGCTGCGACGCGACAAGCAAGTCCGCGCCCTCCTCGACATCCCCAGCACCTCATGGAACGCGCTGTTGTGGGTGATGCTCGGCAAGCCCGAACCCATGTATGCCGCGACCAACCTGGGTAGAGGGGTCCTTATGCGGCTGCTGATCGGCGAGACCGTGTCGCTCCTGTTGCGCGATGACGCTCTCGTCGAGGCCCTCGTGCTCGCGTCTCCCGGAGTCGGGCGGTGATCGGGCATGTCGGACAACCGGGGCACCATCGGCATCGAATGGTCCGTCGCTGCTATTCAGGTCGGGACACGTCATCGCCGTGACCACGGGGAGATGAGGCCCCTCGTCGCGTCGATTGAACGTTACGGGTTGCTGCAACCGCTGACGATCACACCGGAAGGGTTCTTGATCTGCGGGGCTCGCAGGCTGGCGGCGATCAAGATTCTCGGGTGGAAGACCGTCCGCGTCTGGATTCGCTCAGGCCTGTCGGACCGGCTCGGACAGCTGTTGGCGGAGCAGGATGAGAACGTCCTGCACAAGCCCCTCACGCCCCTGGAAGCTACCGGTCTCTACCGAGAACTTAAGGCCCTGCTGGAAGAAGATGCGAAAAAGCGGCAGGAACTGACGCAGTTCCACGAGGGGCACAAGCCAGGCGAGCATGGTGGCGGAAATCTTCCTGCCCCAGCGACGAGCGCCTACGGGGAAAGCCGAGCCCAAGCCGCGGCGATGGTCCCCGGCGGGGTCTCCTACCGGACCTTCGACAAGATCGGCTACCTTGAAAAAGTCGCCGACGACGAAACCATGCCCGACGAACTACGTGGCCGCGCACAGGCTGAGTTGGAGCAGGTCAACGCTGGCGCTCCCGTGAGTCCGGCATATGAGCGGATTCATGGTGAGGTCGATGAGGAGTTCGCGAACAAGCAGGCCGAACTGCATCAGCTCGCCGAAGAAGCCCTCGCCCGCGTCAAAGCCGAACACCGGGCGAAACGGAAGAAGCTCCGCAAGCCTCCAATGGTCCGGCGTAGCGATGGGCCGTTCCCGACACGGGCGTTCGTGCTCACCTGGACGGAACTGACCGATTGGTGGGAAAGCTACGACCTCCACCAACTCGCCGTCGAGCTGACCGCCGAGCAAATCGACGACTTCCACACCGCCCTCACCGGCAGCAACACCTTCGCCAAGCAGCTCGACACCGAACGCGAGAACGTGCCCATCGAACAGCGCGGCAAGCCACTGAACCGCCGGGCGCACCTGCGCGCGCTCTGACCATGCGAGGCGGTGCGGGTTTTCCGGGGATGGGGTGTGCACCTCTCCTCCATGTCCTCCTCCCGCACCACGCACACCGGTCGCCGCTTCACCGCTACGCCGCGCCTGCGGGAAGAACCGGACATGGAACGCCTCGTCGCGCTCATCCTGCACATGGCTGATCAGCTCCATGCCGAGCAACAGCATCACGACCGTGCCGATGAGACCGGCACGAATGAGGAAGGAACCGACGATGACGCTCTTACTGCCCACACCAGCCACGGTTGATGAGGCACCTGCCTTCACTGCGGTGACCTATCAGCGGGTCTCGACGAAGGAGCAGGCCGCGAAGGGTGGCCGGGATGAGGGGTTCTCGATCCCCGCGCAACGCGAGGCCAATACCCGCAAAGCGCAAGCGCTCGTTGCGCGGGTGGTTGCGGAGTTCGTCGACGCCGGTGAATCCGCCCGCTCTGCCGACCGACCGGATTTGAAACGCATGCTCGACTACATCAGCAGTCATCAGGTGACGTATTGCATCGTTCACAAGGTCGACCGGCTCGCCCGCAACCGCCTCGACGACGTCGAAATACACCGGGCCCTCATAGAAGCAGGCGTCACCCTGGTCTCTGCCACAGAGAACATCGACGAGACCCCCTCCGGAATGCTGTTGCACGGGATCATGTCGTCGATTGCCGAGTTCTACTCCAAGAACCTCGCCACCGAGGTGACCAAGGGTCTCACGCAGAAGGTCGCCACCGGCGGAACCCCCATGCGCGCACCCATCGGGTATCTCAACGTCCGCAAGCGCGACGAGCAAGGGCGTGAATACCGCACCGTCGAAGTGGACCCGGAGCGGGCACCGTTCATCCAGTGGGTGTTCGAGCAGTACGCCACGGGCGAGCACACCGTCATCGACCTCTTCCAAGACGCAACCGCACGAGGCCTAGTCACCGTGCCGACGCCGCAGCGCCCATCCGGACCAGTCGGGCGCTCGACGTTCTTCAAGATCCTGCGCAACCCCTACTACATCGGGCTCGTGCCCTACAAAGGTGCAACCCACCCCGGCACCCATGAGCCGCTGATCGACGTGGCGACGTGGCAGCGCGTGCAAAGCCTGCTGGATACCGCGAAGGAGGCTCGCGCGAGGAAGCGCACCTACGACCACTACCTGAAAGGCAGCCTGTTTTGTGGGGCGTGCGGGTCGCGGATGCAGCTCGATCTCCCGAAGAACAAGCAGGGCATCCGCTACGCCTACTTCGCCTGCACCGGACGCAGGAAACGCACCTCCGGTTGCACCCGCCGAGCCGTCCCCGTTGCAGTCGCGGAACGCCTTGTCGCGGACTGCTACTCGCGCATCTCGATCAGCGAGACTCAGTACGCGGATCTCGCGAAGCAGGTTGAGGCCACGTTCGATGAGCGCTTCGCCGCTCGCTCCGATGAACTCCCAGAATTGACCGCGAACCGGCGTCGGCTCGAAGACGAGTCCGACAAGATCCTGGCCGCGCACTTCGCCGACGCCATCGACCTCGACACGTTGAAGCGTCACCAAGACCGCATCCGCGCAGGCCTCGCAGACATCGACCGCCGCCTCGCCGCCGAACACGACCACGATCAAGGACCCCGCAAGCAGATCGCCCGCGCTTTACGGCTCCTCGTGGACTGCCAGCAGCTCTACAACAGCACCGACGCCCAAGGGAAGCGGCTCGCGAACCAGACCTTCACGAACGGCATCAACATCGACGAAGACGAAGAAGCAGCAACGCTCCGCCTATCGGAGCCATTCACCGTCGCAACAAGCCACCACACCCATGTCAGGCATGTGACTACGTCTGAAATTGTGGAAGCCACGCGACAACCTTCAAACCCTCGCTCGACAACAGAACGCCTGGTCAGAGCGGTCGGCCGAGTCCGGGCTGGTGCTGTGCGTGGGGCTGAGACGTCGACCGTCGTTGATGTTCGCGGGCAGACAGCGCACTATCGGACGCGCCGCGTGCTGGCACCGGCTGAGGCCGATGCCGTCGTTCAGCGGTTCCGTGAGGGTGAGACGATCATCGCGATCGCCCGCGATCTGCAGGTGGATCGTCGTCGGGTTCGTAGGTTGCTGTATGAGTGCGGGGTGGCCGCGCCTCCGGTGAGGCTCACGGCGGCGCAGATCGAACATGCGGCGGTCATGTACTGCTCTGGGTCTTCCCTTGCCGATGTGGCGGCGCGCTTGGGCGTGAGCGCGATGACGATCCGACGCCGACTGGTCGAGCACGGTGTTGAGATCCGACCCGGCGTCGGTGGCCGCGATCACTATGTCACTTCCGGACGGTTGTCGGAGCACGTCGATAGAGTTATGGAGTCCGAGCGAAGAGAGGGACACTATGGCACTGACTACCTCATTGGCGGGTCGGGTTCGCAACACGAGCCTTCCCAAGAGTCATGCCCTCCTGCCCCTGCTGGAGGCGGTGGTAAATGGGCTCCAAGCGATTGATGCGCGCTTCGGTTCGGACGTGGGGCAGGGGCACTTGCGAGTCACGGTCGAGCGTAGCGGGCAGGACGAGTTTGACTTCGGTCCTGCTGGTCCCGGGCGTGCAGCTCTGAAGCCGATAGTCGGGTTCAGCGTCGAGGACAACGGTGTGGGCTTTACCTCAAGCAATATGAATTCGTTTGAGACGCTGGATAGTGACTACAAGGCGTCGATGGGCTGCCGGGGGGTTGGACGTCTGCTTTGGCTCAAGGCGTTCGACAAGATTTCGATTTGCAGCGCGTACAAGGATGATTCCAGCGCTCTTCATGCACGTCAGTTCAGGTTTTCCATCGACCGCGAAGTTGAGCACGATGAAGAACCAGAAGGCTTCACCGACACCGGTGCGGTAGTGCGCCTCGACGGGTTCAAAGAATCCTACCAGCGGAGCGCTCCGAAGACCGTCGAGGCTATCGCCCGCGAAATATTCGAGCACTGCATCTGGTACTTCTTACGACCGGGCGGAGCTCCCGAGGTATCCGTGGTTGATGAGGAGACCGTCTCCCTGAACAAGCTGATGGAGGAGTTCATCTTCTCCGAGCTCCCAAGGACGTCGATCGACGTCAGGGGCAAGAAGTTCGACATGGTCAACCTGTGCCTCCGGTCCTCGACACGCAACTTCACGCCTCGGCTTTATTGGTGCGCGGCGAGCCGAGTCGTCACGGATGAAAACCTCACTGGCAAGGTCCCCGGCCTATACGGAAGGTTGAAAGACAAGTCAGCGGTCGAGTTCACGTACGTCTGCTATCTGTCGTCCGACTATCTCGATATGCACGTTCGCGCTGACCGAACTGATTTCGATATCAGCGAACGTGTCGCAGGCACGACGTTAGGAGAGGACATATCCCTGGAAGATATACGTTCCGGTGTGCTGGAAGAGGTCGAACGAATCCTCTCTGACTCCCTCGCAGCGGCCCGTGACGAGGGTAAGGCGCGAGTTAACGACTTCGTGAGCAACCATGCGCCGCGATACCGCCCAGTCCTCTCTCGGCTTGAGTCACTTGGTGTGACCGTGGACCCCTCCATCAAGAACCCAGATCTTGAACTTCTGCTGCACAGCAACTTGCAGAAGCTTGAGGCCGAAGCCATCGCCGAGGGTCAGGCTGTCTTCGCCGAGGCCGGTTCCGCTCCCCTGGAGGACTATCAGGAACGGCTGGCCCGCTACCTGGATACCGTCAATGACATCAACCAGTCAGACCTTGCAGCCTACGTCTCCCGTCGTCGAGTCATCCTTGACATCTTGTCCAAACTCATCCGATCTAGCGAGCACGGCAAGTACAGCCGAGAGGACGCGATTCACTCTCTGCTTATTCCCATGCGAACCGACTCGAACGACCTCGGCACAGATGCATCGAATCTGTGGATCATCGACGAACGGCTCGCATTCCACGATTACCTCGCTTCCGACAAGACACTCAAGAGTATGCCGATCACCGGTTCTGAATCGACGAAGGAGCCGGATATACTTTCAACGAAATTGATCGACACGCCGGTGTTGACCGCCGAGGGTGAGACGTTGCCGTTGCCATCCATCGTCGTGGTTGAGATCAAGAGACCGATGCGTAACGACGCAACCGAAGACAAGGACCCGATCCTCCAGTCACTCGACTATGTGAAGCGGGTCCGGGCAGGCGGTGTCCTAACAGCTTCGGGACGTCCGATCCCAGCTTCTCAGGAGTCGCCCGCGTTCTGCTACATCGTGGCCGACCTCACCCCTACGCTCGTGAGCAGATGCGAGTACGCGAACCTCCGTCGAACCCATGATGGCCTCGGCTACTTCGGCTTCAACGAATCTGCCAAGGCATACATAGAGGTGATGTCCTTCGACAGGCTCGTCAATGCTGCCACAGAGCGCAACAGGGCATTTTTCGACAAGCTAGGGCTACCATCCAGCTAGAAACACAAAGCGCGCGGAATAGATCCGCTTCATGTTGACGTGTCGTCGGATATTCGCGCGACGAACGCCGCGAACTCCTCAGGCTGCGCGTATGGCATTACCGCCCAGTGCAGGTCCTCCACCGAGTCGACCAATGACGAGTCAGAAGCATCTTGCTGCCGCGTGTGGTCCTCGATCAGGTGCATCTGGATCACCTGGGCGGCGCGTTTGATGTCAGCTTCGACCTCACCAGCGGGAACGTGAAGCGGTGACGTCAACGAACCACCCGAGCGATCGACGTAGAACCCCGCCTGCTTGTCGAGGTTGCGTTGCCTAGCGGTCACCTCGAACGTCTCCAGGTCGGCAAGGCTGTAATACTCGTTCCGCCGGGAGGCGTCCCAGAACCCACCCAACCCGGATGCGAACTGCTCGGCAACCTGGAGTTTCTCGGCATGGGGCCGGCGTGTGGTCTGGAGCCCTTCGGGCACCATGATGGATTCCGCCGGGCGCGGTGTCATCCCGTACAGGCCGAGCGGCGCGGTCCACTCCCACTCCGCCGCCGTGTACAGCCAACGCGCCTTTGCTAGTTCTTCCATCGCGAGAACCACAAGAGCCTGCGCACGTCCAGGACTCTGGTGCTGGGCCAGCACAGCAGCGTCCTCGACTAGCGCTACAGCGTTGGCCATCAGTGTCTTCCACCACTGGCGTGCGAACTCCGCGCTGATCTCCTCAAGCTGCTCCTGTGCCACGAGACCATTATGTCTTGCACGCATTGCAGGCTTCAGGCTCCTCAGCGCAAGCGTTGCCCACCGAGATCTCATGTGCTGACGGAGTACCAGATCGAGCGCGCCGCCGACCTCTACCGGGGAGGGCCGTCTCTCGCCAACGTCGGAACCGAGTCCGGGGTGACCGGCATGACGATTCGCCAGCACCTTTTGCCGATCCGGCCTCGGCAGGGCTGGGAGAGGCGTTTGGACGCTGAGGAGGCGTGATCGGCAGGCATCACGCACCTGACGGTCACATCCGTCGGGAGGTTCGATCATGCCGTTCTTTGGTCCGCGTGTCGCGCATGGCGAGGCTGGCTCGCTGGGGCTGTCGGTGAGCTATGTCGGTCAGGCCGCCGATGAGAGCGGCGGGTGGCGGTCCCGGTTCCTGTACAGGGTCGACGGCCCGCCGGGTGCGTCTGCGTCGACGTTCGTCGGCAGCGACCTGTACTCAGGGGTCTCGGCGGAGACGACGGCTCGGGAGATGTTGCAGTCGCTCGCGTCGTTCCTCGCTGCGGCAGGCGAGCGGTACGCGACGGGTATGTCGGCGCCGGACGCCGACTTCCCGGAATGGGTCTACGAAGCCGGCTATCTGAACAGCGACGAGCTGTCGCTGCTCGCCGAGGGGGCGGACGAGCCGGGTGAGACGCCTGCGATGCGGGTCGACTATGTGTCGATCGTCTTCCAGGAGGGCACCGAGGCGGATCAGGCGCTGGCGATCCTGGACGAGGACGGCCCGAGCGCTGCGGTCGCGCATCTGGCGCAGTGGGACTACGGCGAGGAGACCGAGATGGCTGCGCGCGAGTACGGGCACGCCTATCCCGAACCGCCCACCGGTCGGGACGACCGCAGCCATGTTGAAGGCGACTACGTGCTGGCATGGAATCTGCCGCTGGGTCATGTGAGCCTCGTGCGCCGGGTCGAGGTTCCCGTCCCGGCGGAAGAAGCACCACGCCCCGCCAACGTCGTGTCGCAACCGCCCGTGAATCGGAGTCGCGCGGTGGGGTCGGCCACTCCGCTTGCAGCCAAGCCGTCGAGCGGGGAACGGGGCGCGCCGAGCCGGTGAGGTGAGGCGTCAACGGCCGAGCGGGTCGCGTCCCTGCGACCGCTCGGCCGTTTCCGTCGGTCGTGCCGTCTTCGTCGTGGCGAGTTGCTGCGCACGGCGAAGCGCGGCGTCGGCCCGCTGGTGGTCGATCTGCTGGAGGATGCTCGCAGGCTTCGGACCCAGTGGGTCGGTGCCTGTGATGCCGTACCGGTCGCGGTAGGCGGCGATCGTGGTCGTGGCTCGCCACCACCGTGCGGTCTCTCGGGCGTCGGCCGGGAGCGGGCCAAGACGGCGAGTCCACGCCACGCCGGTTGCGACGTCGGTGTGCGCGAGGGCGTTGGCTCGTTGCTCGATCGCCTGCCGCAGTTCGGTGAGGGCCTGGCGCATGTCGGCGGGCATCGGCCCGGTGGCCTCGGGGATGAGCCCGGCGATGTAGCGGGCGGGCGAGGCAGCGCGGCTGCCCACGGAGCGTGCGTGGGTGAGCCGTGTGATGCGGCTGCGGATCAGTCCGGCGATGTCGTCGGCGTGGTCGAGTCCTCCGGCACGGATGACGGCGGTGAGCACGGCCTGCGGGCGGTGCCCGTTCGCCTGGACACGGCGGACCTCGGCGACGAGCGACCCGTAGGAGTCGCTGGCGAGCGTGTCGTCGAGCAGCGCCTCGGGCAGGCCTGCGCCGGTGAGCAGGGCCGCGACATGTTCGGCTTGCGCGGCCTGCGCGATGGTCTCGTACTGGTCGCCCAGGTGTGGGATCGAGGACCAGACATCCTGTTCGGCGGTGATGGTCTCGTGCGCCGACTTCTCGGCGCCCTCGTGGCCGATCACGCCGTTGAGGATCGAGTGGACGGTCGTCTCCTCGTCGTCCTGCTGGTGGCGTTCGAGGTGCGCCTGGTCGGTGGCGACGTAGGCGATGTTGCTTCGTCTGCCGCGGGTCATCGCGACGTAGAAGCTCTCCCGAGTCATCGAGGAGGAGTGCACGATCGCGTGCGTCGTGTCCACGGTCGATCCCTGCGCCCTGTGCACCGTGAGCGCGTAGCCCAGGTCGACGCTGTCGGCCACGTAGGCGGCAGGCAGGACGATGCTGCCGGCGAACCGGGAATCCGCGCGCCGCACCGTCACCGACCCGTCCTCGTGGGTGGCGGTCACCCGCCAGCGGTCGCCGTTCTTCACCCAGCCCCGCCCGGTGCTGAACCGGCGGTCGTTCTCCCGGGTGATGACCAGATCCCCCTCACCCGCCTGGTTCCCGTCGCGCAGCAGCACCCCGCCCGGGGCGACCTCGCCCGCGAGGATCAGGTCGCTGCGGGCCCGCGCGTTGAGGCTGGTGACGATGTCGAGGGTCTCGGCGACCAGGATGCTCGTGCGCCCGGCGGCACGATCAGAGCGCCACGCCTGGTAGGCGGCATCCAGCATGTCCTCGAGGTCCCCGCCCACCAGGCGCTCGTGCTCGTCGTAGGCGGCCAAGACGTCGGTGTGCCCAAGCCGAAGCCCCAGGGACGCGGACTTCTCCCAACCGGCGGTGAAGCGGCGGACATCGGTCAGCTCTGGGGCGTCGCCGCGTTCGCGTGCCAGGAGCCCGAACGCGCCGCCCGCGTCGACGCTCGCCAGTTGCGCCCAGTCGCCGACCAGCAGCAGCTTTGCCCCGCTCTCGGCGGCGTGCGCGGCAAGCTGGTCGAGTGCGAGCGTCCCAGCCAGGGACGCCTCATCCACGATGAGCAGCTGCCCCGCAGCGAGGTTCCAGACGCCCCGGTGGTGCTCGTACAGCCACTTGCTGGTGTTCTCCGTCGGGATTCCGAGGTCCGCGGCCAGCACCTCGGCTGCCGCCGCCGACGGTGCCAGGCCAGTCACGCTACCGGGTCCGTGCGCGGCCTCCCAGGCCCGGCGCAGCGCACCGAGCGTCGTCGTCTTGCCCGTGCCGGCCGGACCGACGAGCAGGTCCACGACCCGGCCGGAGACGGCGATCTGCTCCACGACGCGGCGCTGATCGGACGAGAGCACGACACCGCCCGGGCCGCGCATGCGGACAGCCCGTCCAACCGTGGTCAGGTCGACCGACGGCGCCGTCGTGTCGGCAGCAAGCCTGAGGAGGCGATCCTCGGCGTCCAGCAGCGCCGTCGAGGAGAACACCGTGTGGTGGCGGGGACGAAACGCGCTGCTGCCGTCGGCGCGGGTGAACGCCGCCGGTGTGTTGACCAGTTCCGGCGGGGTCAGCCGCAGCGAGGCAGCCTCGGCGGCGTCGACGATGAGGCCGACGACCGCTTCCCTGTCCTCGGCTGAAGCGAACCGCAGCCCCATCGTCTGCCGGGACGCCTCGGCGTGCAGGTTCCAGCGCCGCCACGTCGACCGCTTCACGCCGACCTGCGCCACGACGACCTTACCGATCCCCCGCAGGTCGTCCAACGGCAGATCGTCCGCACGCAGCAGCGGCGGCCGGGGGTTGTGCGCGGTCAGGTACTGCGCCCAGGTCGGCGCGTCCTCGCCGAGCACGGCCGTGGCCCGCTCCCGCCACTGGACAGTGAGCTCGGCCAGCGAGTGCAGCGTCTTGTCCGGCCGAGTCGACAGCGTCGCCTGCTGCCGCAGGCGGATCACCGTCTGCGCCGACGGCTGCCGGCCATGCTCTGCCGCGTACCGCTCGATCAGCCGGTCCTTCTCCGCATCGATGTCGACCGACCGCGACGAGAACTCTCGGATCAAAGCCTCCGGCACTCCGGTGATCTCCCACGCCGGATTTCGATCGCGACCCCGGTCCCTCTGCTCCCATCCAACCCCGAGCATTCGTGCGAGACCGTCGGCCAGCACGGCGTTGTAATGCTCCGAGATGGCCACAACCGCGGCGTGCAGTGGTCGACCGTCTAGTGTGCGCCACTTCCCATCCGTGGCCTGCACCCGGTTGGCGATCACCACATGCGTGTGCAGCTGCGGGTCCGAGGCCCGCGAGTCCCAATGGTCGAACGCCGTCGCCACCACACCGAGCACGTCGATCTGCGCGACACCGTTCGCCCCGACCCGGGTCGCAGCCACCTCACGCTCGACGAAGTCCAGCACCTCCTCGATCGCCGCGTGATGCGCCTGAGCGATCAACGCCTGCGTGCCGCCGTCTGCCACCGCCCACACAGCCGAGACCGACTTCGGCACACTGAACGTGAAGTCGAAGCCCGCCACAGTGCGCCTGTGATCCCTGCCGAGTTCGTCGGACTCGATCTGCGCGATTTGCTCCGCCCGCTCGGACGCGCCCAATCCAGTGGAGAGTTCGCGCACGCGCGCCGCGATCCGCTCGCTCGTGGTCTTGTAGCGGTAGCTCGCTCGCCCGAGCGGCTCGCCCGTCTCCGGGTCCTGCATCTGGCCCAGCAGTCTGCGCAGCTGCCGCTCGGTCACGGGATCGCCAGCGTGGAGCGTGCCGCTCGCGAGACCTGGCAGGCCCGAACCAAGCCAGCGGCCGGGCGGTGTGCCTTTCTCCGCGTAGTAGCGCGTCAAGGGCGAACTCATCGAGCGGTCGCCGTCGCCGACTACGACCGACTGAAGCAGGTACCGGAACCCAGCACCCGCACTCATCACCCGCATGGAGACTGTCATACTCTGAAGGTGGGTCGGGTCCACGTCTCCAGAGCATTATGAACGGCAGAATGTCCGCGGGGCATGGTTGGTCGTTTGCAGCCGTCGAGCGGCATCGGCTGAGATAATCATGATGGACGCGGCTCGACACGACGATGAGAGGCCATTACCAATGGAGATTGGACATTGAATTCACCGGCTCAACTGGCCACGCAGATTCGCTTCCACCTTGACACCCTTGGAGAGACGAACTCGCATCATCCTTTTGAGCAACTCTGTCTAGGGCTGACCCGGCGCCGAATCGTCAGCAACGTCATTCCTGCGACCGGCCCTGTCTCCGCAGGCGGTGACGGAGGACGGGATGCCGAGAGCTTCTGGAGCGTGCTAGCGAAAGAACTGCCGGAAACGTCGTTTTTCACCGCGCTTGCGACGGAGGACGCGGTGGTGCTCGCGGTCACTGCGCAACGAGATAACGTGCCGTCGAAGATCCGTTCAGATCTCTCGAAGATGTGCGGCAAGGGCGAGCCTGTCGACAGGGTTATCTACTTCACGATCACGCCCGTAGACACTGCCAAGCGGCACGACCTTCAGGCTCATGCTCGCGAGGAATACTCGGTCGGTCTGGAGATCTGGGACGCGCAGGCGATTGCGAACGAGATCGCGTGCCCGGACCTTTTCTATCTCGCGGTCGAATACCTGCATGTACCGTCCTCCCTTGCCCCCGAACGCGAGGAAGCTGACAGTGACCTGCCCGATTGGTATGTTGACACCCGTGATCGGTGGCGCACCCGCTCGGCGCACGCAGGGTCGATGGGCGAATTCGTCGATCTGCGCGAGGCCATCCGGTTTTCTAGCCTGAATCTGGAGGCGCGCGCCGACCTACCGGACTGGCTCGAGTCCGCTCGTGTCCTGCGCAACGCTGCTCAGGATGATTCGAACATGGTGGACCGCATCGACTACGAGATGATCATCGCAACCGGTCTCGGGCTCAACACGCTAAGGCCTGTCGATGGAACGCTTCGTGCCTACTTCGATCGGACTGCGTCAAAGCCGACGGACCTCGGTGCACTCGTCGACGCCATCACCCTGCTCCGTCTCACTCAGGCGACCCAGCCTAGAGGAGCGACTACGATCACAGTCAATGAGGTCGCAGCATGGGCCGACGACCTTGAGAACGTGCTTGATCGAGAACTCGAAGCGGTGCCTGGCGAGAACGCTCGTGTGAGCCTGCTGTCGACGGCCGCAATCCTCGCCCTCGGTCCCCGCGAGTTCACACCAGGCGAACTCAGTACGGTCCCGATTGCCGGCCCGAAGATGTCCGACGTCTATCAAGAGGTAAGCGCGGCCAAACGCGAAGGGCGTCCGCTACCGTCCGCGCCGCAAGATGCCCAGCTGCGAGATCTCAACGCCGGCATGGCCCACCTGGTCAACCTAGTAGCGGCGCTGCCTTCCGCGCCGATGGCACCGCTCGACCAACTGATGACGATGTTCGACCTCACCGCACCCGCCCTCATCGATCACCCCGACTACTTTGACATAAGGAACGCGCTCGATAGGGCGACAATCGAGCGCGCGGGAAGGACTGCCGCGGGTGAACGCGCCCAGAGCCGAGCCATCGCTCTGCTCCAGGCATACAGGCCACTAGACGCGCTCCACGAAATCCACGCCGCAAAACTCAACTGGCTCAACGGAGATGCCGCCGAAGGTGCTGCGATCATGATGCTCCTCGCCTCCGACGTGTACAGCGATCTCGGACTCCCTCTGGCCGCGAAACAGTATGCAATGAGCGCGGCATCGATCGCCAAGGCAACCGGCGACCCACGCCTGGCGGTCCTCATGGCGCGCGGCATTATCCTCACAGCTACCTACGAGCACCAGGCTGGTCAGTGGTTGGCCGCGACCCGCACGTTCCAGGTCGGGATCTGGGCGCAATCGCAACTCGCTGATGATCCGTGGAACTTCGAACGCTACCCGTACTTTGAGAACATGTTGGTCGACCAGTGCCTCATCATCCGAACCGCGACGGCGCTTCGCCCCGCGCTGCTGCCGACACTCGAGTCCGTTGTCCAGTCCACGTATCTCGATGAGCTCGTCAAACCGATGCTTGCGGCGGCCGCCGACGTTGAGCTGTTGGATGAGTCAGCTACGATCGATTCCGCAGACCGTTCCGGCCTTGGACGACCATTCTCCGATACGGGTCCCGTCCGCGAGTACAGCTGGTCGGCGTTCGGAAACGTGTGGGTCGTCACCACCCCAAACGATCGGGTCCACGTGCTCGCGGCCGAGCGGTTCGTCGCTGCAGCGCAGATCACTCTGGGGGACCTCGCCGCGGAAGACCTACTCCTGCTGCCAGGCGAGATTTGCATCGAGATCGAAGTCTCCGACAAGCCGGTTGAACCCCATTCGGTGTTCCTTCCAGCATCAGAGCGCGATCGAGGCGAGAACAGACACCGGGTGCTGCTCACTCGCGCCGGACGACTGACGCCAGATGCTGACCAGCTTGAAGTCGCCTCCGCAACGTTTCAGGTGATCGTCACCCAGTCCCTCCTCGGTACACCAGCGCTCAAGGCCGTGATGGAACGAACATTCGAACGAGGCCTCCCTCACATGCTCACCTGCGTGCGCCCGTACGACGAGCTCGTCGACATCCATAAAGATGAGTTCTACGAGGAGATCCGCGGACTCTCGCCTGGCGTCCTCGATCCTGACCGCCCACGGTTACCACAACCTGGGCCAGGACTGACGCAGAGGCTTCCCGAACACGCCACCGCCTACGATCACGCCGCCTCTCTCGACGCGATCGAAGGACGATACGAGATGCTGCACCCGCCCGTGCGGCTAACCCTACCGAGGCTCGCGTCACAGCCCGGCTTCAGGGAGCTTGTGACCAAGCTCCGCACTGACGGATGGAAGGACTGGCACCTCCTCACTGCAGTGGCAAACATCGTGGTCAACAAGCGTGCCGCGCACCGCGGACTAAACATGACAACGTCGATCACCCAGGCCGATATGAACAGGTTCCGGTCACTCATGGAGGAGGAAGAACGACCCGACGACCCCGAAACGCCAGCAGAAGCGTTCACCGAGGACGAGATGTGGTTCCACCTCGCCAACGCTGCGAGGGCAACTGCTGGGCACTGGGGCCTGGAGCTCCGCCTCGACCGCTTCGAGCCTCACATCTTCCTCAACGTCCTCGGCGACCGATTCAACTACTGGAACGACGACGTCGAACATGCACCGATCCTTCCGGCGTGATTCAGCCGTGCGTCAGGGGCGGCCATGTCGGGCATCGCACGTATTCTGAGCCGTTCTAGTTCAGACGGCTCCCCATACGGTGTGTACTATCGGAGGGCGGCACGCCGGTTGGGTTGACGACCGACGGCGACCCGCGGACCAGCAGCCTGGGGCGTGGTCGCGTGGGGGTGAACGTCAGTATCTCCCAGGGCCGAACAGCACGGTCTACGGTCGATGTCATGGTTGACGCCTGTGATGATGTGCAGCAGTTCCTCACACAGGCGCGTGCACGCATCACGCCGGAACAGGCGGGGTTGACGGTGTTCGGTGGGGAGCGTCGCGTTCCGGGTCTGCGCCGGGAAGAGGTCGCCCAGCTCGCGGGTGTCAGCACGGCGTACTACACGCGGATGGAGCGTGGTGACCTCAGCGGCGTCTCCGAGAGCGTCTTGTTCGCACTGGTGCGCGCGCTGGAGCTGGACGAGGCCGAGTCGCTGCACCTGTTCGACCTCGCCCGGGCGACGGCCCGGCCCCATCGTGTTCCGAGGGCCAAGCCGCAGCCGCGAGTGACCGCTCGACTCGCGCAGCTGATCGACGCGATGCGGGACGTGCCGGTGATCGCACTGTCGCGGCTTGGCGACCCGGTCGCCTCCAACCGGCTCGGCCGGGCCTTGTTCCCGGACCTGTTCCCTGCCGAGAGCGCCCCCCTCAACCACACGCGCTATCTGTTCCTGGATGCCCGCGCACGCGACTTCTACCCCGACTGGGAGACCAGCGCGCGGGACGCGGTCTCGGCACTGCGGCTGATCGCCGGGCAGAACCCCAGCGACCGGGCGCTGGCCGCCCTGGTCGGCGAGCTGGCGACCCGCAGCACCGAGTTCCGCACCTGGTGGGGACACCACACCGTGCGGTTGCACCGAGGCGGCACCAAACGGCTCATCCATCCGGTCGTCGGCGAACTGACAGTGGGCTACGAGACACTCGACGTCTCCTCGACGCCAGGGCTGACCGTCGTGGCGTACCTGGCCGAGCCCGGGTCGACCTCCGCTGACGCCCTAGACCTGCTCCGCAGCTGGGCGGCAGAGGCCGCAACGACGAAGTGACGACGCACGGTCACGACCATCGGACGGCGGTCGCGCAACGACCGCCGCGGGAGATAACACCAGGGACTCTCACCCGGCCGCGCCGGGTCCCTAGCGTGGAGACATGACAAACGAGATCACCACCATCACCCTGAACAACGGCGTCGTGCTCCCGCCGGTCGGCCTCGGCGTCTTCCAGACCCCACCCGAGGAGACGACCGCCGCGGTCGAGAGCGCGCTGCACGCCGGCTATCGGCACATCGACACCGCCGCCGCCTACCTCAACGAGCGGGAGGTCGGCGAGGGCATCCGACGCTCCGGCATCGCCCGCGACGAGGTCTTCATCGAGACCAAGCTGTGGATCAGCGACTACGGCTACGACGCCGCCCTGCACGGGTTCGACAAGAGCGCAGCGAAGCTCGGCGTCGACCAGATCGATCTCCTGCTGCTCCACCAGCCGCTCACCAGCCGCTTCGACCTCACCCTGGACGCCTACCGTGCCCTGGAGAAGCTCCTGGCCGACGGCAAGGTGCGCGCGATCGGCGTCAGCAACTTCATGCCCGAGCACCTGGAGCGCCTACTCGGCGTGGCCTCGGTCGTCCCGGCCGTCAACCAGGTCGAGCTGCACCCCTACTTCCAGCAGAAGAACCTGCAGGCCCTCAACACGAAGCACGGCATCCTCACCCAGGCGTGGTCACCCATCGGCGGCATCACCTCCTACGGCGGCGGTGCGAAGAAGTCCTTCGAAGACCCAACCCTGCTCGAGATCGCCGCATCCCACGGCAAGTCGGCGGCGCAGGTGATGCTGCGCTGGCACCTGCAGCAGGGGCGCTCGGCGATCCCCAAGTCGGTCCGGCCCGCGCGGATCGCGGAGAACCTTGCCGTGTTCGACTTCGACCTCACCCCCGAACAGCTCGCCGCCGTGGACGCCCTGGACACCGGCGTGCGGGGCGGTCCGAACCCCGACGACATCACCCTGGAGAACGCCGGGATGCCCATCCCCGAGGCGTGAACGAGCAAGCGGGGGCTCACACGAGTCGCCGCAGCTGAACGTGGATCTGCGCGAGGACTGCCTGGTGTCGATAGTCCATGTGAATGAAGCCGCAGCCGTCGTCCTCCGCAGAGCGGGGCGGCGGTCAGCGGTGTCCCCGTGCGCGGTCCAGGGCGTCTCGAACGGCGCCAGGCTCATCAGCGAGGGACATGTTGTCGGTATCCCGGACTCCGTCGAGGACGCCGACCTGATCCGATTCCAGGGAGGCGAACAACGGTTCGAGGTCGGTCTGTCCCAGCCCCTTGTCAGCTACGAGCTCCAGCGTCTTGTGATTGGCGGCCGCTGAGGTCAGGCTCGCGACGAGTACCTGGGCGATCTGGGCGCGGGAGACGACACCGTCGGAGGGATCGCTTGCCCAACGGCGGTCGCCCTGCAACATGACGAGACGGTGCTGATCAGGGGCGTTGTAGTCGAACCATCCGGGACGCACGATGGTGTACGAGAGTCCGCTGGCGCGGACGAGACGTTCACCACGCCGCTTCCAGTCGTGACCGGTCATCCGCTTGGTCACTCCGATGGCGGTCATCAGGGCGATGCGGGCGGGCCTGCCGGCGAGTGCTTCCAGGGTGTTGCGGACGGCTCCGTAGTCGACATTCTCGGCGTCGGCCGCTCCGCCGTGTGAACCATGGGTGAACACGATGCCATCGACATCCTTCACGGCATCGCCGAGCGTGGCAGCGTCGGTGAGGTCGCCGACGACGATCTCGGCGCCGTCGGGCACGTCGCTGGCTCGGTGGGCGTCTCGGACGAGGGCGCGGGTCGCGTATCCGTTGCGCAGGGCCTCAGCGACGGCGTGGCGGCCGATGCTGCCGGTCGCTCCCACGACCAGCACTGTGGACAGGTTCTCGGGCATGGTTAGCTCCTTCTGCTCTCGTTCGTGCGCTACTGGTTTGCGTTGGCTTGTTCGCGGATCTTGGTGAGGGCGTCGTTGAAGCCGTCTGCGCATCCGCTGGCTCCGGCGATGATTCCGACTTCGAGGTCGGCGATGCTCTTGCCGATCACCTCGTCGGGTACGGCGGCTGCGAATCGTTCCTGGTAGCCGCGGGAGGTGTCGTTGTTCACCGGCATCGGCTCGACCGCGACATCGGTGATGGTGTCGTCCGTGAGGGCGAGTGTGACGGTCATGTAGGAGGGGGCGCCGCCGTATACCCCACGGACGGTGTAGGTGCCGTCGTTGTATTCAGCGGTGCTGGAGCCTGATCCGGTGGTGGGTGATCCCGAGTTGGCATTGGGCGTCGTCGATGGGGACGACGCCGAGGATGTAGAGGGGTCGCTCACGCATCCGGCCAAGGGGGCGATGACGGTCAGGGATGCGGCGGCCGCGATGGCCGCACGGGTGGTGATTCGGGGGCCCATGTTCTTGTCTTTCTTTCGCAGGCGGGGGGGTTGTCGGGTGGCTGGCTAGAGGAACAGCTCCCCGTCAAAGTCGTTGGACCACTGGACACGGCCGTCGGCGAGCATCCGTACCCAGGAGAACGCGAACGTATCCAGACGAGCGGGGTCGGTGACGAACAGTGCGGTGGCCAGCCCGTCGGCGGTGGCGGCGTCCTGGGCGATGGCCCAGGTGGCGATCACATCGGAGACGGGTTGTCGGGTGTGACCATCCAGGATGTGGTGCAGCCGGTCACCCCATGCGCGGCGGGTGCTTGCCGACGCGCACAGTGCTCGATCCCGCAAGGGAACGGTGCCGATGACCCGGCCCGGCCGGGTGGGGTGCTCCAGCCCCACGATCACTGGGTCGGGGCCGTGGTGGCGTAGGTCGCCGCTGCCGTCTACGACGAACCGGCCGACTCCAGTGCGGCACAGAACCGCGGTGATGAGGTCGACCAGGTAGCCCTTTCCGGCTGCGCCCACGTCGATCACCAATGGGTGGTCCGTCACGAGCGTGACCTCTTCGCGGCGGACGTCGCCGAGCCATGAGTCCGGGCGGCGGCCGGCAAGGGTGGCGTAGTCGGGGGTAAGGGTGTAGCCGCAGTCGTAGCCGAGCAGCTCCAGGTCTCGACCGACGAGCGGGTCGACCGCGCCACCGGTTTCGGTAACGAGCGTGTCGTAGAGGTCGAGCAGTGCGGTGTCGCGGGCAGGGAATGTGAACCGTCCCCCGGCGGGCGCGTGCGCGATCTGGTTGACGAGCGAGTCAGCGCGGAACCGTGACCAGACCCGATCGAAGTCCTCGGTCAGGGCGATGATCTCTTCTTGAAGCTGATCGGGTAGCGGATTCTCGGTGTCGATCTTCCAACCAGTGCCGATCGCGGTGAACCGGAACACGGCGCCGGTTGCTGGCGCGTCCGTTGCCGGCGCGACGGTCTGCTCAGCCGAGGTCGGGAACACATCGAGGCCCGGAGCAGGCATTCCGACGTCGCTGCTCAAAGTCGCGTTCTTGCTCACGCACTCCACGTTAGGTGGACCGTCACCATTCAGGGAGTAGCTGGTAGTACACCCTTGTTGCCGTCATTCGGCGCCCCGGTGGATACGGTTGGCGTCGAGTGGCCGCGATGATCGCTCGCAGTAACGGCGCTACGGCCGATCGACCGGCGGCTGGCAGTGCATCCACTCAACCTCACCAGTTCGGCGAACAGTATGGCCCCTTCCTTTCCCGATCCTTTTCACGCCGTAGATGTTCCAGTCCAACGAATGCGGCTCCCCGTGTTTCACGCGCCCCAGAACCAGCGCAGCCCGTTGTAGGTGTACTCCATCGCGGCAACCCCATCATGGGAATAGCCATCCCTGACGCGGTAAGCGAAGTTCCCGTCCTGTTCGCTGTCGGCCTCAGTGAAATATGGGGAGTTCCGCATGAGTTCCACCCTGTTCTCGTCATACTGATGGGCGAAGTCCTCGGTCCCCGTGATGACCCATACGAAGTAGTCGGCCTGATCGCGAGTCTGAGCGGCAGCAACGATGTTGTCCATGTCCAGTGAGGTCCCGCAGCTCATCGGCAGGAAGTACCGGAAGTAATCCAGGGCGTACTGGAAGGTCCGCCACGTCGCCACCGCGCCCATGGAGAAGCCGCCGAAACCGCGGTGGTCACGAGAGGCCACAAGATCTTCCGGCGAAACACTTTCAGCGTAGGTCGAGTACGTGCCTTCTACTGCCGGGACGAGGTCGTTCAGGAGCTCATGATGGTAGTTCTGGTTCAACGTGAGCGCCAGGCCGAAGCTTCCGCTGTCCTCCGGGCTGGTGTTGTTGTAGGTAGGGGCGACGACTATCAGCGGCTGGATCTCACCCGCAGAAATCGCATTGTCGAGCACATTCGTGAAAGCGGAAGGGTCGCCCGGCGTTCCGAGCGTCGTCGTCTCATTACCCCACCCGCCGTGCATCAGGTAGAACACGTTGTACTGCTCATCCGCGTTGTAGCCATACGGGAGATAGACGATCGCGCGCTTGGTCAGCTCCTGCGTCTCTTGCTCATATGTCATCGACTCGTAAGTGTCATAACTCAGCTCGACAAGCGTTCCTTGCTGCTGGGCGGGCGAAGAATAGCCCTGCGGAACGGCCTCCAGCACCTGAGAGAGCGGATTCGTGCTCACAGCCATCCCGGAAGGAGACTGACTCACAGCCGTCGCGGAGGGCGTCTGACTCCCGCTGTCGTTGTCCATCGGCGGGCCGCCGCTGGTGCAACCGCTCAGCGTCACGAGCGCGACGAGCAGTACAACCGACGCTTCTCGGATTCCGCTCATGGCATGGCCGCCGTGTTGTAGAAGCCGTCAAGGAAGCCCCTCTGGTGGGGACCCAGAACCGCAAACAGCGGTTGACGGTCGGCCATCTGATTCTCCTAGATCATGGGACGAGTTGTTCTCGTAGACGTGCCTCGCGGGGGGGACGAGGGAACGCCGCTCGGCGGTGGCGTGCTGGCCGCTGAAGATGTGTCAGGCGCTCTCGTCGGTTGAATCCGGGGTCAGCTCCTGACCGAGATGGATGAGTGCTCCTTCGTACTCGTCGTCTGTGACGCGGTCGCCCCACTCGACGTCGAGCGCGTTCGGGTCACCCGTGCTCTCACCAGCGGCCAGGTGGGTCATGAGCCGGTCTGGGAGGGCACCGTGCCAGTGCCACTGTCCGGGTGGGGTGTGCACGGTCTCGCCCGGGCGGAGCAGGAGGGTCTGGCCGTCGCGGCTCTGTACGACACCGACCCCATCGGTGCCGTACAGGGTCTGCCCAAGGGCGTGACAGTGCCAGACGGTGTGCGCCCCGGGCGCGAAATGCACCAGAGCAAGACGGAGCCGAGACGGCAGCTCGCCCTCGGCGATCGGATCGACCCACACCTGCCCAGTGAACCGGTCGGGATTCACTGCCGCGGTCGGCGATGAGGGCAGGCGTCTCATCGGTCCTCACCTGGTTCGTCGCCGCGGGTGACGTCGCGGAGCACGCCGACGGCGGCCACGCCACAGGGCCATCCGGCGTAGAACGCGAGTTGGGTGATCGCCTCGACGAGTTCTTGTTCGGTCAGGCCGTTTTGCAGGCCCAGGCGCAGGTGTGAACGCAGCTGCTCGGTCCGGTTCAACGCGACCAGGGCGGCAACGGTGACCAGGCTGCGGTCGCGGGGCGACAAGCCGGGGCGGGCCCACACGTCCCCGAACAGTACCTCGTCGGTCAGTTCCGCCAGTTTCGGGGCGATGTCGCCCATCAGCTGTTGGGCGCGGCTCTTCTCCTCGGTCATGGCTTCCTCTCTGCCCCAGCTTGCATAGCCATGCCCCCACGCTATGACCGCGCCCCCGCGGCTGGCAGTGGCTGGTAGTACACGGATAACCAGCCACTCCCACCGGAGCCGTCAGTGTGCTGCCCTGGATAGGTGTTGAGGCGAGTCCGCCGACGCCGGGCCCTCCGGTCCCAGAACGCGCAGCCGCCCCGAGACACCTATATCCAGGCCAGAGGTAAGGAAACCCATTCACATGACCGACTCCCAGAATCCCGGCCGCGTCGCGGTCATCACCGGCGCCTCGTCGGGTATCGGCGCTGCCACCGCACGCGCTCTCGCGGCCGACGGCTACCGCGTCGCTCTCCTCGCACGCCGGCTGGACCGCATCGAGGCCCTCGCCACCGACATCGGCGGCGGCGCCATCGCCATCCAAGCCGACGTCACCGACCGCAGCCAGCTGATCGCCGCTGCCAAGCGCGTGAAGGACGAGCTCGGAGGTACTGACGTCCTGGTCAACAACGCCGGCGCCATGCTGCTCGGCCCCTTCAGCTCGGCGCTGTACCAGGACTACCGCACCATGATCGAGGCGAACCTGCTGGGCGCGATCACCACCACCGAAGTGTTCCTCGACCAACTCAAGGATGGTGGCGGTGACATCGTCAACCTCTCCTCCGTCGCCGGCCGCACCGCCAGCCAGGGCAACGGGGTGTACGCCGCCACCAAGTGGGGCATCAACGGCTGGTCCGAATCCCTGCGCCAGGAGCTACTGCCCGGCATCCGTGTGACCGTCATCGAGCCGGGCGTGGTGGACACCGAGCTCCCCACCCACATCACCGACGACGCCACCCGCGAAGTCATCCAAGGGTTGTACGACGTCGCCACCGTCAAGGCCGAGGACGTCGCCGAGGTCATCGCTTTCGCGCTCTCCCGCCCCCGCCATCTCGTCCTCAACGAGATCCTCCTGCGCCCCTCCGACCAACTGCTCTAGCACAATCGCACGTGGCAGTGCCGAGCCCGAAGGCAACACCCTGGAGAGCGGCCGGATGCGCGTCCCCGAGGCATGCCCCTCCGGGCGATGCTGACCAGTGCGGGTGACTCGCCTTGTCGGCAAAGATCCTTCGGCGGGGGGGAACTGAAGCCATGGTGATGGATCTCAAGGTGGACACCAGTGGGTCGCCGCGACGGCTAGCGCCGACGAGCACCGTCCGGCGGCACTCCCGGACGGGAGGGTTCACTCTCGTGACGCGCATCGATCACCGCGCCCATATGGGTCGTCGCCCAGTCCTCCAATGCCTTCAACGGCTCACGAAGCGTCTCGCCCAGCTCCGTGAGCTCGTACTGGACACGAGGCGGGACTTCGGCGAAGACCGTGCGAGTCACGAGGCCATCGTGCTCCAAGGCGCGCAGCGTCTGGGTGAGCATCTTCTGCGATACCCCATCGACACGACGGGCGATCTCCGAGAAGCGGCGGGGGCCGCCCTCCAGCGCGCCGATCACGAGAACGGTCCATCGGTCCCCGATGCGGTCCAGAAGCTGGCGCGTCGGGCAATCCCGAACGTACGGATCCCACTGCTGCCGTGCCATTCATGCTCCTCTCCGGTGGACAGACGATGGCATGGTTACCGCGAGGTGCCTACTTCACACAGGTAAGTAACTCTCCTACAGTAACTAGAACAGGGGCGGAGGGGAATCCCTTGCCCTCGTCAATTCAGCAAGGAGCACACGTATGGCACACATCACCGTCTTGGGCGGCACCGGATACGCCGGCGGAAACATCGTCGCGGCCGGCGTGCAGAAGGGGCACACCGTTGTCTCGTACAGCAGGAAGATTCCCGAGACCCAGATCGAGGGCGTGGAGTACCGCACCGGAGACGTCGCGGATGACACCGTCCTGGCTACCGCGATGGAGGGCGCCGATGTCGTGATCTCGGCCCTCTCCCCGCGCGGCGAGCTCGAGGGCGCTGGCAGACTCCGCGGGATCGAGAAGAAGGTTGCCGATCTCGCCCAGGCCAACGGCACCAGGTTCGGGGTGGTCGGCGGCGCCGGCTCGCTGCTGGTCGCTGCGGGCGGCCCGCAGTTGGTCGAGACCGACGGTTTCCCCGATGCGTTCAAATCCGAGGCTGCCGAGCTTGCGGGGGTTCTCGATGATCTGCGCGCTAGCGAGGACGCACTCGACTGGTTCTTCGTCAGCCCTGCCAGCAGTTTCGGCGCCTGGGCGCCCGGTGAGGCGACCGGCGTCTACCGCATCGGCGGCGACGTGCTCCTGGTGGACGAGAACGGGCAGTCGAACATCTCCGGCGCTGACCTCGCCCTCGCCATCGTTGAAGAGATCGAGAAGCCGACGCACCATCGTGCCCGGTTCACCGTCGCGTACTGAACGACGACAGGGCTGCGGATGACCGCAGAGCGGCCATCACCGATCATGGCGAAGCGGAGACGCTTGCCGCTGAGCCAGATCCTGCATCCGCAGCTACCCGTCGTGGGGGTTCCCGGATTAGGGCAGTAGCCTGTTCGCGGCTGCGGCGGGCAGCCGCGTCAGGGTGGTCGAACCGACGATCGCATCGACGACGTGGTGTAGCGCGACCGCGTCGTCGAACGTGGGTGCGTTCGACGTACCGGCGCGGAGGTCGCCAGCCATCCGCGCGTACAGACGCGCCACGTTCCCGGCGATGGCGTCGTCGGGGATGGCCCCGGGTTCCTCGGGCACCGCGACGTCGCGGAAGCGTTCTTCCCGACCCGTGCGCAGCTGGATGTGCAGGGGCACCATCTGAACGTGCCCGGACGGCTCCGCCGTGACGCGGACGTCCGCCTCCGTCCCTTGGATGTCCCAGCTCAGTCCCGGCTCGTCGCGGGGGACGCCGCCCCGATAGTGCACCGAGAACGGGACGCCGCTGGCGAAGTGCCCGATGAAGGCAACTTCGTCCGGCGCGGACATGGGCACGGCCTCCCCGGTCGCGGAGTCCCGGACCACGCCACGACGCGAGTCGACGAGGGAGGACAGGTCGGCGATATCGCCGAAGATGTCGCGGACGGCGGACATGGTGTGCCCGATCGGGATGGTCACCAACGTCGCGCCGTTGTCCGGGTCGAGCAGATAACCCTCAGACGCAGCACTCTCGATGGCGGCTCCCCAGCCGCGCCCCCAGCCCCGGATCGTCGTCGACAGCACCGTGCCGAGCTGTCCGGAGGAAACCAGGTTCCGCAGGTACACGACAGCTGGGGTAACCCGGGCCTGCGTCCCGATGACGCCGAGGACGCCGCGATCGCGGGCGAGACCGGCGAGTTCCTCCGCTTCGGCACGGCTGCGACCCAGCGGCCACTCGCAGTACACGTTCTTTCCCGCCTCCAGCGCCCGCTTGACGAGCGAGAAGTGCCCGGGCACGCGCACGGTCACCGTCACGATGTCGACATCCGAGGATGCGACTAGGTCGTCGACGTCTCCGACGGTGCCCTCAATGTCGTAGTAGCTGGCGGCTCGACGCGCACTCTCGGCGCTGCGGTTGGCGACTCCGACGATCTGGAAATCGTTGGAGAGAGCTCGCAGTGCCGGTACGTGGGCACGGGCTGCCCAACCATGTTCCGGTTGCAGCCCAATGATCCCGACACCAAGCTTCTTCTGCACTGTCACAGATATCCCTTCACTCGCTGCGCCGACGTGGGAATGCCCGCTCAGGCGAGCGTGCGGGCGTAAAACCCGGTGAGCTTGCCGATGGCGGCGTCCACGTACTCATCGACCCAGTAGGTCTCGATGTGCCGGGCGCCCTCGATGAGGAACAACTCCTTGTCCTCGGTTCCCGTGGCCAGGGGGAAGGCGTCGTCGGTCATGTAGCGGGTGTCGGCGGCGCTGCCCGCGATCATCAGCAGCGGCACATCAATCAGCTCGATCTGATCGGTGACATCGAACCTCATCAGGTCCAGCAGGCTGCTCATCGTGTACTTGAACGTCGACCCCGGGTGCGCGTGGGTCTTCCAGTAGTACTCGTACCCCTGCCGGTACAGGTCGAACGGCTGGGCCGCGATCTGCTCATCGGTCAGGTCCGCGTCACCGGCATAGAGAACCTCGCCACCAGCAGCTTCCTGCGCGCGGGCTGCGGCGGCCTGCCGCAGCCGCTCCTGGATGGTGTCCACGGCGGAGTCCTGCAGGCCGTTGCGCCGCACGCGACCGGAGTTGAACATGCTCACCGTCGCCACGGACCGGAAGCGCTTGTCTGACTGGACCGCCTTCAGCGTGTAGCCGCCCCCACCACAGATACCCAGGGCGCCGAGACGGTCGGTGTCCACGCCGGGGAAACCGGCGATGAAGTCCGCCATGCCGTGCACGTCGTCGGTGCGGTAGAACGGCTTGTCCATGCTGCGGGGCTCGCCGCTGCTGCCGCCTTGGTAGGCCGCGTCCGCGGCGATGGTGATGTAGCCCTGCTCGGCGAGGCGCTGCGCATAGCGGCCGGCTACCTGCTCCTTGACCCCGCCATTCGGGTGCGCCACCGTGACCGCCGGGTACGAACCGGCCGGGTCGTAGCCCGCAGGGGTGTAGACGTTCGCGGCGATGTCGATGTCGTGTAGCCGGTAGGTCACGGGGTGGATGTTGACCTTGCCCGGCTCGTTCTGGGTGATCGCGTCCTCGTAGACCAGCGTGAACGGATTTCGCCGATAGTCCAACACCGGTCCCGTACGTGCCGTGTGCTCCTTGTCCGCCATGTCAGTGTTCCCTTCAAGTTTGGTGCTTCCTGTGTGGCTTCCCCACTGATTGCACGTCATTGATCGCCAAGCAGGAAGGTGCTGGTATTCCAGGTACTGGAAGCCCGTCCCTTTTCGTCGCCGAGAGATGCTCTCGGTTGATCCTGTTCCAATGGGCTGGTGTACCTCTTGAGCGACCGAGGGACGGTTCGGTTCCAGACGATGCTCGAAAGCAGAACTCCGAGCAGAACAGATCCTGGAACGGTCGTTCTCACTGACCGTCTTGAACGTCCGCGAGTCGAGATTGCGAACAGAAGTTGAGCCGTCAGTGTTCAAGAATCGTCGGGCATCGCCCTTCGTGCGCCCCTCACGGGTCCGGCGTGCTGGAGCGCGCGGGGTCGTTTGCCTCGTCGTTCTGTTCGAGGGTCGCGGCCCAGCTGGCGAGCAGGCGGAGTCGTTCGTCAGAGGGGCTGCCGGGCGCGGCGGTGAGGGTGTAGAGGTGCCAGCCGGGATCACCGGGCAGGTCGAGGCCCTCGTAGGCAAGTTCGAGGTCGCCGACGATGGGGTGGCGCAGACGCTTGATGCCGGTGCGGTGGTATTTCACGTTGTGCGCTGCCCAGCTGGTGCGGAATGCGTCAGAGCGGGTGACAAGCTCGCCGACCAGATCGGTCAACTGTTTGTCGTGGGGGTGCTTGCCGGCGTAGCTGCGGAGCGTGGCGACGATGTCGTTGGCGACCTTGTTCCAGTCGAGGTAGAACTGCCGGGAGGCTTCCTCGTTCAGGAAAACGAAGCGGGCGTTGTTGACGGGGCGCCTCGGGTCTGCGAACAGCGGTGCGTTCAGCGCCCGGCCGAGCTGGTTGGTGGCGACGAAGTTCATGCGCTCGTCACGCACCCACGCGGGAGCGTCCGTGATCGCGTCGAGAAATCGCTGAAGGCTGGGGCGTACTTGGTTCGCCGAGTCCCGGGGTCGGGTGCGGCGCAGCGGTCGGGGAACGGCCGCCCGGGCGAGGTCGAACAGATGGGAGGTCTCGGCTTCGTCGAGCTGGAGGGCTCGAGCGAGCGCATCGAGCACTTGATCAGAGGTACCACCGAGGTCGCCGCGTTCCAGCTGGGCGTAGTAGTCGACGCTCACCCCGGCCAGCAGCGCAACCTCTTCGCGGCGCAGTCCCGGCACGCGCCGGTTGCCGCCACCGATGAGGTTGGCTTGCTCGGGGCTGATCCTGGCCCGACGGGTGCGCAGGAACTCCCGTACCTCGTTCCTGTGATCCATACGTACAGCCTAAGTCGGTCCGCCCTCTAGTGGGGTGGGCTACGGGTACGTGGGTCGACAGGAACTGTCAGGTCAGACTGAAAGAGCGAAGAGTGGAAGGCATCGACCAAAGCTGGCCACCGCTCGCATTGTCCTGATCGGAAAGGGCAAGGCAACCGCGATAGCAATGGCCTCCCAATTCGACGAAAGGCACATGATCATGGCCACCACCGGGCAGACCCGAGTGACGCTCAATAACGGGCTGGCGATCCCCGCCCTGGGCTTTGGCGTGTTCCAGACCACGCCAGAGGACACCGTTGCGGCCGTGACGGTCGCGATCGGTGACGGTTACCGGCTGATCGACACCGCCGCGTCCTATGGCAATGAGCGCGAGGTCGGCGAGGGCATCCGGAGCTCAGGCGTCGATCGGGACCAGATCTTCGTGGAGTCCAAGCTGTGGATCAGCGACTACGCCGACGGCAAGGCCGAGGTCGGTTTCGATGCGAGCCTGCGCCGCCTTGGCGTGGACTACGTCGACGTGTACCTGCTGCACCAGCCCACCCCGGCGGACTTCGACGACACCATCGCCGCCTATCGGCTGCTTGAGCGCAAGCTCGCCGACGGCGAGGTGCGCGCCATCGGCGTGTCCAACTTCAGTCCCGACCACCTCACCCGCCTGCTGGACAAGGTCGACGTGGTGCCGGCGGTCAACCAGGTCGAGCTGCACCCGTACTTCACGAACGCGACCGTGCAGCACGCCGATGCGACGCTTGGCATCCTCACCCAGGCGTGGTCCCCGATCGGGGGCATCCACCGCTACCGCCCCACCGACGCCCCCGGAGGCGGGAACGTGCTGGAGAACCCGGTGATCACCGGGTTGGCTGCCAAGTACGGCAAGACACCCGCCCAGGTGGTGTTGCGCTGGCACCTCGACCAGGGCCGTTCGGCGCTGCCGAAGTCGGTCACTCCGTCCCGCATCACGGAGAACGTCGACGTGTTCGACTTCACCTTGCTGCCGGAGGAACTGGCCGCGATCGACGCCCTCGACACCGGGCTGCGCGGCGGCCCCGACCCGGAGCTGCTCAACACCCGCTCGTTCCCGAAGGCCGTCGACAACTCGTGACCCGAAACAACGTGAACTCGCGACACGACGGCCACCAGGTGTCAGCAGAGGGCACGGGCATCATGGCGACGTGGCTGATCACCGGCACCTCCAGCGGACTCGGTCGCGCCCTCGCCGAACAGGCTCTAGCCGCAGGTGGCCAGGTGGTCGCCACCGCCCGCGACCCGCAGACGATCCGAGACCTCGAGGACGCACATCCTGATACCGCGGCCGCGGTGCGGCTGGACGTGACCGACCGGACGTCGATCGCCGCCGCCGTTGACACGGCCCAGGCCCGCTTCGGCGACATCGACGTGCTGGTCAACAACGCCGGCTACGGGTACACCGCAGCGATCGAGGAGGGCGAGGACGACGCGGTGGCCGAGCTGTTTGCCACGAACTTCACCGGCCCGGTCGCGCTGATCAACGCCGTGTTGCCCGGCATGCGCTCGCGCGGGTCCGGGCTGATCGTGAACGTCTCCTCGGTCGGGGTAAAGCTCACTCTGCCCGGCGGCGGCTACTACTCCGCGGCGAAGGCCGCCCTGGAAGCCGCCTCCGGTGCCCTGCGCAAAGAAGTCGCGGCACTCGGGATTCACGTCATGGTCGTCGAGCCCGGCTCTATGCGCACCGACTTCCGAGGCCGCTCCGCCCGCCGGTCCGAGATCCGCATCGGCGACTACGACGAGATCCTCGGACGCACCGGCGAGGGCCGGCTCGGCCCACAACGCGGCGACCCCGTCAAGGCAGCCCGCGCCATCCTCACCGCAACCACCGAACCGGTCCCGCCCGCCCTGCTGCTGCTCGGCAGCGACGCCCTGACCGACTACCGCACCCTCACGCAGGCCGAACAGGCCGACGTCGACCGCCACGAACCCCTCACCCTCAGCACCGACGCCACCACCTGACCCGGTAGACGCCCCCGACCATCGCACAGCGAACACACAAGAGAAGAGAAGAAGCGCATATGTCTACGTGGCTGATCACCGGATGCTCCAGCGGCCTTGGCCGCGCCATCGCGACGGCGGTGTTGGATGCCGGCCACAACGCCGTCATCACCGCCCGTGACCCGGCCAAGCTCGCCGCCCTCGCCGAAGCCCACCCCGACACGGCCCTCGCACTCCCGCTGGACGTGCGCGACCACGGGCAGGTCGCCCTGGTGGCGCGGCAGGCGACGGAGCGCTTCGGCGGCATCGACGTCCTGGTCAACAACGCCGGACATGGCTACCGCTCGGCGGTGGAGGAGGCCGACGCCGCCGAGGTGCAGGAGCTGTTCGAGACGAACTTCTTCGGCCCCGTCGACCTCATCAAGCAGATCCTGCCCGGAATGCGGGCGCGTCGCGCGGGCACGATCATCAACATCTCCTCGATCGCCGGACGTCTCTCGAACCCGGGCTCGGGCTACTACTCCGCTACCAAGTTCGCCCTGGAGGGCCTGTCCTACGGGCTGCGGATGGAAGTCGCCCCGCTAGGCATCCGCGTCGTGATCGTCGAGCCGGGCGCGTTCCGCACCGACTTCGCCGGCCGCTCCCTGCAGCAGTCCGCCACCGCGATCGAGGACTACGCGACCACCGCGGGGCTGCGCCGCAAGGAGAACGACCACACCGACGGCAAGCAGCTGGGCGACCCGGCCCGCGCCGCCCAGGCGATCCTCACCCTCGCCCAGTCCGAGACCCTCCCCCTACGGGTGGTGCTCGGAACCGACGCAATCACGGTCATCGAGACCGAGCTGGAACGCCAGCACGCCGAACTCGACGCCATGCGCGAGCTCAGCGCCAGCACCGACTTCCCCGAAGGCGGAATCGGAGGGTGAACGCCCACCATCCCAGCACGGCACGGAACCGATCAGGGCCCGACCCGCACTGCCGGACACCGGAGACAGGACGATCCCGGTCGACAAGCAGCTAGACACACCACACCTCGATCCCGCCGCCCTCCGGTGCCCGCGCCCCCTGACACCTTCAACTACTGACATCCACGAAAGGCACCCCGATCATGACCACCACCCAGTTACCAGGCGCGACGATGCAAGGCTTCGTCATCGCAGAGAAGGACAAGGCCGAGTGGCGCACCTTACCGGTTCCCGCGGTCAACCCGTACGGGGCGCTGGTGCGCACCGTCGTCGTCTCCCCGTGCACGACCGACGTGCACCTGCTCCAGACCGGGTCGGCGAGTATCCCGTGGCTGGTGGGCAAGCCGATCGGTCACGAGATGGTCGGCATCGTCGAGCAGGTCGGTGAGCTGGTCCGCGAGTTCAAGCCCGGTGACCGGGTCGTCGTCTCGGCGTGCCAGCCCGACTTCCGCAGCCTCGAGGCGCAGGCCGGCCAGCCGAAGCTGCACAACACCTCGCAGTACTGGGTCGACGACCCCGACCGTGGCGGCTCCGTCGTCGACTACTACTACCTGCTGGACGCGGACATGAA
The DNA here is from genome assembly GCF_036404185.1 of Lacisediminihabitans sp. Taxonomy (GTDB): domain Bacteria; phylum Actinomycetota; class Actinomycetes; order Actinomycetales; family Microbacteriaceae; genus Lacisediminihabitans. The sequence continues at coordinate 37,961 of NZ_DASWPB010000096.1, forward strand.
CCTCGCCCACATCCCCGACAGCGTGACGGACGAGCAGGCACTGATGATCCCCGACATGGCCGCCACCGCCTTCGAGGGCGTCCGCGAACTGGGTATCGGCTACGGCGACACCGTCGCCGTGCTCGGTGTCGGCCCAGTCGGGCTGATGGGAGTACGCGCCGCCGTCCTGCACGGCGCCGGGCGCGTGTTCGCCATCGGTTCCCGCCCGGTCAGCTTCCAGGTCGCCACCGCCTACGGGGCCACCGATACCATCGACTACCACGAGGGCGACTTCGTCGCCGAGATCCTGGAACGCAATGGTGGCCCGGTCGACGCGGTGCTGGTAGCAGGGGGCACCACCGCGTCCATCACCGACGCGCTACGTCTGGTCCGCCGCGGCGGTACGGTCGCGAACGTCGCCGCGTTCTTCGCCGACGAGACCACAGTGCTGGACAACGTCGCCTGGGGCTACGGGTATGGGGAGAAGACCATCAAGGCGGTCGAATGCTCCGGAGGCCGCTGGTTCCTGGAGAAGCTCCTCGCCCTCGTCGAGCACGGCCGGCTGGACCCGGCACCGCTGATCACCCACCGCTTCCACGGCAAGGACCACACCGCCGAGGCGCTCCAGCTCTTCCTCGACCATGACCGCACCCTGCTCAAGCCCGCCGTCTACTTCGACTGATGGCGGCCGCCTCTGACCCCCGTCGAGAGCCGTTGTGGACGTGGCAGTTCATACTGCTGCTGGCCAGCGCGGTGTTCATGTACGTCACGACGTTCATGCTCACCCCCACCCTGCCGCTGTTCGCCCAGAGCTCCGGTGCTGGCACGGTCGCGGTCGGTGGCCTGATCATCGCGGTCTACACCCTCGGCTCTCTGCTGCCCAGGGTGCTGTGGGGCGGCCTCACCGACCGCTGGGGACGCCGACCGGTCTACCTGATCGGCGCGCTGACCATGACCGTGATCTCCCCGCTGTTCATCGTGTTCGCGGCGCTGCCGGCGATCGTGGGCCTGCGGTTCGTGCAGGGCACCGGCTTCTCCGCCTCCTCGACCGCGGCCTCGACCATGGCCGCCGACCTGGCACCCGCCTCCCGCCGCGCAGAGGGCATCGGCTACTACACGCTGGCCAACACCGTCGGCATGGCCATCGGACCCGACCTGGGCCTGCGCGTACTCCAAGCCCGCGGCTCAAACTGGCTGTTCGCCACCAGCACCCTGGCCGGACTGGCGGCCCTGAGCATCGGGCTCTTCATCAGCTACGAGAAGACACGGCGCAGTCACCATCCCATTGTCGTGTCCGGTGATACCCCGTCAGCAGAGCTGACCGCGGCGCCGCAGGGACACGGTCGACTCCTCGAAAGGAGCGTGCTGCCCACCTGCCTTGTGTTCCTGTTCGTGGTCGCACCCTACGGCGCGATCATGGCCTACATCGCCAGCTATGGACTTAACCGGGGCGTCGGCGACATCGGCCTGTACTTCACCGTCTTCGCCCTCGCACTGTTCGTGGTGCGGCTGGGCGTCGGGCGAGTGTCCGACCGACACGGCCACACCGTGGTGCTCATCCCCGGTATGGCGGCGATGATCGCCGGGCTCGTCGTGCTGTGGTGGGCCGACAGCCTGCCGGTCTTCCTGATCTCCGCGGTCCTGTTCGGCCTCGGGTACGGCGTGGTCCTGCCGGTGTTGCAGGCGATCGCCTACATTGTCTGCCCCGCAGACCGCCGCGGCGCAGCCAGCGCCACCCTGTTCGCAACCGCCGACATCGCCTACGGCCTGGGGGCCGTGGTCCTCGGCCTGGCCATCACCTACCTCGGGTACCCCGCAGCCTTCGCCGGCCTGTGCCTGCTCGTCGTCCTCGCTCTCGTGCTGTTCCTCGTCGTGCTCCGCCCACGACTGCTCGCACGGCACACAACAACCGCCTCCCCGAACCAGGAAGCCCTCACCACGTGACCACACAACCCTCCAACGAAACCAGCTGCCCAGTACTCGACCCCGCCGAGAACCCGTCCCGCGACCGGGACGAACCAGCGAACCCTGCCACCGGGGCCACACCACTGCCCGGCCCGGAGACGCCCTCGAACCGGGCACCGTCGGCGGAACTGCCGTTCGAAGCAACACATCGCGGGCCACGGCGGCTACCGTCCATGGCCACGTTCGCGGTCGTCTCGACCAGCCTGATTCTGATCTTCATGGCCTCAGGCACGCCAGTCCCCCTATACAACACCTACCGGGTCACCAACGGCATCACCGACGCCGGACTCGCGATCACGACCGTGACCTACCTGACCACCACCGCGCTGTCGTTGCTGCTGCTCGGCCGCCTGTCGGACCACATCGGACGCCGACCGATGGCGATCGGCGCCGTCATCGCCGCGATCGCCGGCTGCCTGGTCCTCACCCAGGTCGAAACCCTGCCCGTCCTGATGACCGGACGTGTCTTGCAGGGGCTGGCCTGCGGGGTCGCGTCGGCAGCGTTGGGCTCCTACGTCATCGACACCGCCCCGGCCCGGCCCACCTGGCTGGCCGCGGTGCTGACCAGCGTCGGCCCCTCCACGGCCATCCCGGTCGGCGCCCTGATCTCCGGCATCCTGGCGGAGCACGGCCCGGCCCCCCGCACCCTGGTCTACCTCCTGCTAGCCGCCGCCCTGACGGTGTGCGGCGTCCTGCTAGTGGTGTGCGCAGAGACGATGCCACGCACCCCGGGCGCTATGGCATCGCTTCGCCCGCGAGTGCACATCCCGGCAGGACAGGCCCGGCTCGTGCTGGCCGCGGGAGCCGGGCTGGTCGCGACCTGGTCGCTGGCGGGCTTCTACCAGGCATTCGCGCCCGCGCTGACAGCCGACCGGCTCGGCACCGACAACGCCATCGCCATCGCAGCCGTGTTCTCCTCGGTCGTCGTCCTCGGACCCGTCGGCGGATCATTGACCGGCCGCCTCCGCGCCACCACCGCCCTGCGGATCGGGCTGATCGGATTCGTGATTGCCACCGCCGTGATCCTGGCCACCCTGCACGCCAGAGTGATCGTCCCCTTCCTCATCGTCAGCGTCCTGGCCAGCCTCTGCCAGGGCACGGTCAACACCGGCGGCATGAGGGCCGTCCTCGACCACGCGACGCCCATCGACCGGGCCGGGCTGCTATCCACCCTGTACCTGATCTCCTACGGCGGCGCAGCCCTTCCCGGCCTGATCGCCGGGAGCGTCACCTCGGTCTTCGACATCGACCAGATCGCCACCGGCTACGGCATCCTCGTCCTGACCGCCTCGCTCGTCGCCATCCTCGCGCTCCGCCGCCCCCCAACTCCCGGAATGCACCCGAGGCAGCGGGATTGAGTGTCGCCAAGCGAGGCAACTCCTCCGCCTCGGTTCGGCGCAGGGCGACCTTGTTCGCACCGCCCCGCGAGATAGTATGAATTCATACATAGATTAGACGGATGGTGAGTGTGTGGCGCGTGACCTTGAGGCGGCGGCCAGCGGCGAGGATGAGGCGACTTGGCGGGATCTTGCCGTGGTCGTGCACGACCTCGCACGACGGTTGAAACCGCAGTCGATCGCGTTGGCCCGGGTTGGGGCGCTGTCGCCGACGACCGCCGAGGTGTTGCGGATTGTCGCGAGCCGTCCGGGTGTGAGGGTCCATGAGATCGCAGCCGAGGCGATGCTGCAGCGGACGAACACCAGCACGGCCGTCGCCGAATTGTGCCGACGTGGGCTGGCGCGGAAGGCAAACGATCCCGCCGACGGGCGCCAGGTTCGCATCTACCCGACCGAACGTGCCGTGGCCGAGGGGCGACGCGTCGAAGCCGCCTGGGGACAGTTGTATCACCAGGCCATCTCCACGCTCGACGACGATCAGGTCGCGGCTCTCCATGCGGCGACCAGCGCCCTGCGTGCGTTGGACGCGCGGTTGAGCGGTTCGGGCACCGAACCCTGACTTCCGAGCGCTCAGCCATTCCGCATGTGGTTGCGCTGCCGCGCCCATGCTGCCAAACGGCGGCACGGAGCCTGCCCCAGCGCGCCGTATCGATCCTCAATCCTCTGAAGGGAACACAGAATGGCACGACCAAGATCGCCGGGTCGTCGGCCCGCTCAGGGCGATAGCGAACTGGCCCTGACGTGGGTCGTACTGGCGACGATTGCCCTACTGAGCGCGGTCGCGCCACTGGCGACCGACATGTACCTTCCGGTCTTCCCCCAGGTCGCCGCAGAGTTCGCCACCTCGGCCTCGACCGTGCAGCTGACCCTGACGCTGTTCATGGTGGGCATGGGCATCGGCCAACTGCTCTGGGGACCCATTTCCGACCGGTGGGGGCGGCGCGCCCCACTGCTGTGTGCCGGCATCCTGTTCATCGCGGCGAGCGTGGTCGCACCCTTGTCGCCGTCGATCGGCGTGCTGGTCGCGACGCGTTTCGTCCAAGGTTTCACCGGATCGGCCGGGATGGTGATCGGGCGCGCCGTGACGCGAGATCTTGCCCACGGGGTGGCTCTGGCTCGGGCGATGAGCCTGCTGGGGATCATCGGAGCCTTGGCGCCGATCGTTGCCCCCATCGCCGGTGGTCTGCTCGCAGCGCCGATCGGGTGGCGCGGGATCTTGTGGGTGATTGCTGGTATCTCGGTGCTGATGCTCGCCTGCTCGACGTTCCTGCTGAGAGAGTCCCTGCCGCCGGCAGGTCGACGTGCCGGCGGGGTACGCGACACCGCACGCAGCGTGGCCGCCGTGCTGAGCGATCGCCGGTTCGTCGGCTATTCCCTGACCCAGGCGTTCGGCGGCGGGGTGCTGTTCGCCTTCATCTCCGGCTCGTCGTTCGTCCTGCAGAACGAGTACGGCTTATCAGCCACGCACTACTCATGGCTGTTCGCACTCAACGCCCTCACCATGATCGTCGGGGGCGTCCTGAACGCCCGACTGGTCGCCCGGCACTCCCCTGCCCAGGTGTTGTCGGTGGCGCTGGTGATCAGCGTGGTGGCCACCCTGGCCGCAGCCGCCGTCACGACAGCGCTGTCGCGTCCCTCGCTCTGGCTGCTGCTGCCCCTGGTGGCGGCCGCGTCCTTGTGCATCGCCCCGAACATGGCCAACACCACCACACTCGGCCTGGACCGGCACGGGGCCAACGCCGGCATGGCGGCCGCCGTGATGGGTGCGCTGCAGGCAGCGCTGTCCGGCGTGGTCTCCCAGATGGTCAGCATCACCGGCCAGGCCAGCGCGGTGTCGATGACCCTGGTCATGGCCGGCAGTGCAGTGCTGGCCGTCTTGTCGTACCTGGCGCTCTGCAGACCCCGGCCCCGCCTACAAGCGCCGGTCGACGATGACGATCACCACAACTCCGGAAGTCCAGAGGACGACAGCGAGCAGAACGACGCAAGCCGCGACGAGCCGGTCAGCCCCTAGCGCGGCGGCGACGTCCAGCGGCACGAACCGGCACAGAGACCTTGGTCGTGGCAACGGTCCCGGTGCCGGGAGAGAACACGCGACATTGAGTGTTCGTGTGACGTGCAGCTCGGGCGAGATCGCCACAGGAAGGGCTCTTGGTCGTGGTGGCTACAACAGGCCGATTCGTCCCAGCCACGCCTCGACCTGCGGGCGCGCTCTGGTTGCCTCTTCTCCCCGGATGGCGAGTGGCTCGCCGATCGTGGCTTCAGGGCATAGCCGGGTGTAGTTCCGTTCAACGCGGCCGATGCCGCTGACGGCGTAGGTGACGAAGGGGTGGATGGTCGCGGCGGTAACGTCGATGCTCTCAAGGAATGTGCGCATGATCATCGGCTCTTGCACGTTCCAGATCGGACTGCCCAGCAGGATCGTGTCGTGGCCGGCGAGGGACGGCAGCGGGTTCGCTATCGCAGGTCGGGCATCGCTTGCCTCTTCACGCACGTTTCGAGCGACGGCGCCCTCGTAGTTCTCCGGGTAGGGGTCGGCGGCCTCGATCCGGTATACGTCGACATCGGCGATCGCGGCGATCATCTCTGCCACCACCTGGGTGTTGCCGACCTTGAGATCGATGCGGCCCCCGTCGTGGTAGTTCTCTCCTGGCCGGGAGAAGTAGGCGAGCAGTACGCGGCCTGCCTCCGTCAAGCGTTCGCACGCAGATGGTGTGTCGGTCCCTGTGCGGGTCGGCGTTCCGGTCTTGCTTGGCTGCGGCATGGTGTCCTCTGAATCGGTTCGCGTGCCGGTGGTGAATGCCCCGGCGGGCGGTGGTTCTCGCTGGCCGTCTCACGGTTCTTGGTGCTGTTCCCAGAAGGCCACCGCGTCGTCGACCCAACCCTCGGCGGACGTCCCCAACCCCAGGCCGAAGCCATGGCCAAGGTCCGGGTAGACGTGGAACTGCGTGTCGACGCCGGCCGCGTCCAGCGCGTCGATCCGGGCCCGCATGGTCCGCGGGCTGGCGATGCCGTCGTCCTCGCCGACGACCGCGTAGGTCGGCGGGTCCTGTTCGGTGTAGTCGGTGTGCCCGGTGTACTGCATGACGACTGTCCCGGGGCGGGGCAGGTCATCACCGCCGTAGGCGGACGGCCCATATGAGCCGAGGTAGGCGGCCATGCGCGCACCGGCCGAGCCACCCCACAGCGAGTAGTGATCGGTGCTGACTCCCAACTCGTCGGCGTTGCGGAACACGAACGATATGGCCGCGGCCAGGTCCTCGCTGGCCACCTGCGCGCCGCCCGTGCGGTATTGCAGTGCAAAGGCGTTGTAGCCCCGGCGGCTCAGCTCGAGGGCGTGTGGGAGGCTCTCGTGGATCGAGCCCACGTAGGAGAAGCCGCCGCCCGCGCTGACGATCGCGAACGGCGCGTCTTCCTCGCCGGCGAGGAAGAACAGGCCGGTGTCCTCCTTGCTCGGGTCAGCTGCCTTCTGCTCGTCGGTGTAGATGTCGTAGAACACGGTCTCACCCCGCTCGACGGACCCCATCAGCGAGTTGATGACGTCCACGGTCGTATCGACCCTGATATCGCTGTGGTACGGCAAGAGATATCCGACGTCGCGCAGGGTCAGGTCGGCGGCCGGCGGCCCCCCGCCGGTGGGGAAGAGGAACCGGCCGAAGCCCTCGAAGGCGGGGTGACTGATGACGCCGACCATGGTGGTGTCGGCGTTCACGCGCTCGTAGACGCCGGCGCTGGGCTGGCCCGCGTCCTCTGGCGCGACCGACGAGGTCACAGGAGCGTCCGATGGCGTTAGCTCCTCGCGCGGAGCGATCGTGGTACATGCGGTCAAGCCAAGCGCGAGCGACGCCGAGAAAGTCGCAGCGGCGAACGCCCTCACCATGTCCCTGCTGTCGTGTTCTCGACCAGCTCGACGCGGGTGGACGAGGCACGGAGCTGCCCCGGCCACGCTGACCCTCTGGCGAAAGTGTTCCATCATCCCTCCTGCTCGGCGCCTGCTCCGGTTGCGTACGGGCTTCCAGATCACGCATGTCTCACGGTGCACGACGGGTCTGCTTTTCGGACGGATTTCGGGGTCAGCGCAGCCGCAACGACACACTTCACGCTAGATGCGGCACCACAGCACAGGAAGGGGCCGCTGGCACACCCCTCGCTTCCGTCCGGTCAGGGGTGTCTCCGCCTGTTGGCAACAGAGAGCTCAGGGTGTTCACCGGCTTGTCTGCCGCCACGCCTACTCCTGTGGGTTTCGCTACAGGTACGCCTCGATGCCGGGCATCGGCTGCAGGATGTGGCGCCACGGATCGGTGGTGTACGACGTGCGCACGCCGTCGGGCAGGCACAGCTCGGTGAAGCGGCCGCCGGCGACGGTGGTGATGATCTGGTCGGCATGGCCCTCGCGGAGCTTGGTGGCGAAGTCCGGGTCGATGTGCGCCTCGCGGCCGATCGCGACGATGTCGCCGTGGTCGAGCGCCGTCACGGCGTCATCGGCCGTGAAGACGTTCGAGACGATGACCACTGGGCAACGGCCGGCGACAGCCTTGCGCGCGAGTCGTCCGTAGGAAGCGTCGTGACCGGCTGGCACCGCGTCGTACCCGGTGAAGATCGACAGGTGGACGTAGTCGGCCCCGTGGGCGGCCACGTTCTCGGCCAAGACCATCGCCTCGGTGACGTCGTAGCCGACGTTCTCCCCGTGGATCTCGTCAGGGCACATCCGGTAGCCGACGATGAAGTCCTTCTTGCCGGTCTGCGCGACGGCACGCTTGACCTCGTCGAGCACGGCCAGCGGGAAGGCCATGCGCCGTTCAAGGTCGCCACCCCAGGCGTCGGTGCGACGGTTGGAGTAGGCGGAGAAGAACTGCTGGAGGAGGTAGTGGTTGGCGCCGTGGATCTCCACGCCGTCGAAGCCGGCCTCGACGGCGCGCACCGCGGCCCGCCCGAAGTCGGCGACAGTGGAAGCGATCTGCTCCTCGGTCATCTCGCGGGGAACGTACGGCAGGAAGGGGAGGTCGATCGCGGACGGCGCCAGCACGTATCCCAGTTCGTCGTAGGCGCACTTGGCCTCGCGCCCGCCGTGGTGCAGCTGCACGAGAGCCAGGTTGCCTTTGGACTTGATCGCCGCCGCGAGCCGCCTCAGACCGGCCATGTCCGTCGCGTCGTCGATGCCCAGTCCGCCCAGGAATGCCCGGCCCTCACGGTTGACGAAAGACGCGCCGGTGATGATCATGCCGGCGACGTCCGCCCGCCGCGCGAAGTACTCCACATCTGCGTCGGTCACGTGACCGGAAAGCGGCTCGGACGCCCACACGACCATCGGCGCCTGCGCGATGCGGTTCGGTGCCACGGCACCACACGGGAAGGTCAAGGGAGCCAGGAGGTCGTCAGCTGTCGTCATCGTTGATGTCACCCTTTCTTCAGTACGCACGGGCCGGGGCGCGACGAGATTGTGGCCCCGACGGCACAAACTTCACGGTAGGTGAGGTCCAGCAGCACAAAGAAGGGGCCGCTGGTACACCCCTCGTCCTGGCCCGCCCGTGGGCGACGGCGACTCGCCATCCTCACTTCGCAACGGGATACCGCGGCATGTACCTGACCATGGCCGCAGTCGCAGCGGTCAGCCTCGGGCTGTAACTCCTGCTGCACGGGCGCACCGCAACCCTCAACCGGACGTCCTGAGTAACCGCAAGCCCGGATCAGGACCGGGCACCAGTTGCATGGCGCTCGTCCTCATGCCCATTGCCTACTCGCACTCTTGCGTCCTCATGCCCATTGCCTACTCGCACTCTTGCGTTTGTCAATGCACCGCGGTTGCGTGCCGTCGCTGTCCGGACTCGCGCACGCGAACGACCAGCAAACCTGCTGTGGCGTAGAGCCCGTTGCCGACCAGCTTGAGGGCATTCCAGAGTCCGAGGAGGAATCCGAGGTTCCACCAGCCACTGGCGCCGTGTTGCGCGAGCGTTGCGCACACCACAGCTCCGACGGCGTAGAGCAGGCCGAGGAGCGCGAGGGGGATGCCCCAACGCAACCCGTGGCGGGTGCGCACGCGGCGGACGAGGATGTTGGTGGGCATCCAGCGCTGGCTGAGCCAGTAGAGGCTCGCTGCGGCGCGGAAGGCGGAAGGCGGAATGAAGAAGATCATGGCGGGGTCTCCGGTCTCAACAGCAGACACCTAGGCGGCTGCATTCTGATGTTCGGTTGGCGGACCCCACCGCCCGTGATTCGGGCGTCCTACAACGAAGAAATTGTCCACCGGGACACTTCCAGTTTACGCCTGGTCGCGCTCGGGTTCCAGCCTGGATTCCGCCTGCCCTGCAGAGGTCGGGTGTGGCAGATGCAAGACGTGTGTCGGCGCTGAGGGAGGGGGCTGAGAGGATCTGCGCGGGCCCGGGGTTCGGGGCTGCGGCACGGGCTCGCGGCAGCTCGGTGCTCGTGGTGCGGCCTGGGAAGGTGAGGGCGGCGGGCGGGACTGCCGGACGACGAGGAGCCCGGCCGCGCGGATGCGGCCGGGCTCCTCGTCGTGGGTGGCGGGTGTGGTCTTAGGTGATGAGGGCGGTGAGGTCTCCTGCGTGGGTGATGAGGTGGGTCTCGCCGTTCTGGATCAACTGGTGGCATCCGGCGCTCGCGGCGCTGGTGACCGGGCCGGGCACGGCGGCGACGATGCGCCGTAGGGCCAGGGCGCGGTGGGCGACGGTGAGCGCACCGGAGCGGTAGGCAGCCTCCACGATCACCGTTGCACCGCACAGGGCGGCAATGATGCGACCGCGTTGCACGAACCGCTGCCTGGTCGGGACTGCGCCGGGTGGCGCCTCGCTCAGGAGCAACCCGGTTGCGGCCACATCCTGCAACAGGTCGGTGTTGCCGGTGGGGTAGAGCCGGTCGATCCCGGAGGCGAGCACCGCGATCCCCGGTGCACCGCCGGGGCGCACCGCACGGTGCACGGTCGCGTCGATGCCGTAGGCGCCACCGGTGACGAGCACGTGCCCGGCCCCGGAGAGCGCGGCGGCGAGGTCGGTGGCGACGTGCTCGCCGTAGGCGGTGCACGCGCGTGCCCCGGTGATGGCAATGCGCTGCGTGAGTGAGCGGGCCAGCAGGCTGGTGTCGCCGTGTGCCCACAGCATGGCGGGCGCGTCCGCGCCCAGGTCTTCGAGCGCGGTCGGCCAATGCTCGTCTCCGGGCAGGAGCGCGGTGATGTGGTGGCGCTCGGCGGTGGCGAGGGCGAGCCGGGCGTGGTGGTCCTCGCCGCCGAGCGCGTCGAGGATGCGGCCGGTGCGGCTGGTGGTCTGTGTGGTCATGGCGGGCCTCCTTCGGGCCTCGGGCACGGGGGCCGGGTGCCGACGCGGTCTGCGCGGCACCCGGCCCTGTGCGGGGTGGGTCAGGCGGCGGTCAGGTGGCCGTCGCGGTCCTCGGCCTCGTTCTCGGCCGCCTCGGGAGCGGTCGTGTCGGTGGTGACCTCCGTGACCTCCTCCTCGGTCGGCGCGGGGTCGGCCTCGGCGGTGGCCTCGTCGGGGTCGTCGGGCTCCTCGCCGGTGACGATGCGCTCGACGTCGGAGAGGGTGTAGCCCCATGCGGCCAACTGCGACAGGTAGCGGCGGTCGGACTGGCTGGGGTTGCGCCAGGTGGACTTGTCCGTGGTGGCTTCCAGCGCGGCCAGCGCGATGGCGAGGACGACGTGTCCGGCCTTGGTCGGGGTGGTGGCGGGCAGGTCGGCCAGCGGGTTCTTGCCGGAGGCGCGCTCGTAGCCGAGCAGCGTCTCGGCCAGCGAGTGCCCGTCCTGTGCAGCGCTGGCGACCGCGTAGCGCTCGGAGGCGAGCGTGACGGCCGCGAACGGCAGGGCGTCGGAGGGGAGCCGCTTGCGCCCGAGGAACCGGGTCAGCCATGCGCGGCGGACCTTCTCCGCGCTCACCCACGCCTTGTTGTTGGCGATGAGGGTGCGGCGTGTGGCCTTCTCCTCCTCGGTCATCCTGCCGCCCGCGCCGGGGCCGGTGCTGCCGTACTTGCGCAGCCCGTGCTCCTTCCAGCCGACCACGACGTGACCGACCGAGACGCTGCCCCACCGCTCACCGATCGCGACGGCGTGACCGGGCTTGCCCGCGTAGTTCTCCTCGGTCAGTCGCTCTCCGTCCGCGTTCTGCAGGTCGCGCAGGGCAAGGGTGCTGGTGTCGTCCCAGGCGGGCCAGTCCACGACCGTGTACCCCTTGGCCTGGTAGTCGGCGCGCAGGGCGGCGACCCGCTCGCGAGCGGCCTTCTCGTCCACCTTGCGCTGAGCGTGGTGGTCGAAGGAGTCGGGGTTCTTGCGGGCGACCTCCCGCAGTTCGGCCAGGGTGTCCGGGTCGTCCTCGAACTCGATCAGCACGAGCGCCTGGTCGAGGGTGAGGTCGTACTCGGCCACGGCGGCGGTGGCGACCTCGTGCTCGGCCACGGCCAGCCCGGTCTTGACCTCCTCCCGCCGGGTTCCGGTCTGCTTGGCGATGGCGGTCACGCTCATGCCTTCCAGCGCCAACTGCCGCCACGCGGTAGCCCGGTCGACGTTGGTCAAGCCCTCCCGGTGCTCGTTGGCGATGATCTGCTGCACGATGCGCACCGTCGTGGCGTCGTCGGCGTCCACGATGTAGGCGGGCACGGTCGCCAGCCCAGCCTCGCGAGCGGCCAGCGTCCGGCGCTGGCCGTCGCGCACGACGACGTTCCCGCCGTTGTCGGGGTGGGCGAGGATCGGCACGATCACCCCGTGCTGGCGCACGGAGTTGACGAACTTGCGCGGCAGGTTGACCTCGCGGCGGATGTTCTCCTCGACCACGAGCGCGTGCGGGTCGATCTGCACCACCCGGGCGACCTGCCCGGCCGCCTCCTCGGTGACGACCTGCTCGGCCTGCTCGGCGGTGATGTTGTCGATGATGGACATTGCGGTTTTCCTTTCTTCGGTGGGGTTCGCGAACACGCCGGTTGCCTGTTCTGTCTCGAACCCCCCATTGCCTTTCGGCAGATGCCGAAGAAAGGGGCCAGGGGTGAATGCGCAAGGCCGAAGAGTCAAAAAGTTCCCTGCCTCACTCGGGCCTGATCGCAGTTCGGGGGAAGTTTTTGCGTGCCTTGCGCAGAGAGGAATGGTCCCGCACAATCCTTCTGCCGCGAAAGGCAAACCAAGGGTTTGCAGAATGCAGCATCGCGCAGCGGTTCCGCTTCTCATTGAGCACCAGGACGTGCCAGTCATCGCCGCCGTGGGTCGCCTGGTGCGATGCATGGCATCCCCGACGCACCTGACCGGGTGACCGTCACCTCTCAACCGGGGAGGTCGGACCCGGGAGGCGCATCGCCGTGGCACGAAAGAAGCCGACGCCCGAGGAAGCGGCCGCGACCAGGCAGGCCAACCTCGACAAGCTCAGTTCGCAACTCGAACAGGCCGTCGAGCAGTTGACCACCGGCGAGGACTGGGTGCGCGCGATCGCCTTCGTCGCACGGTTTCGGTCCCGCTCGTTCAACAACACCCTGCTGATCTGGGTGCAGCACCTGACGGCCTACGAGCAGGGCCGGGTGCCCGAGCCGTTCCCCAGCTACGTCGCCGGCTTCGTCGATTGGCAGCAACTCGGCCGCAGTGTGATGAAGGGCCAGCCCGGCTACATGATCTACCAACCGGTCATCGGCCGCTTCGCCAGCACCAACCCTGCCGACCCGGCGTCGTGGCGGCGCCTGGGCCAGCGGGAGAACCCGAAGCGCGGCGAGGTTGTGCGGCGCCGCATGGTCGGGGCGAAGCCAGGGTATGTGTGGGACGTTTCCCAGACCGACGGCGAGCCAGTGCCGGAGCGACCCCACCCGCTGCTGCTGGAGGGTGAGGCGCCAGCCGGGCTGTGGGAAGGGGTTGCCCAGCAGGTCGCCGAGGCAGGCTTCGCGCTGTCGTCGGCCGCGAGCGCGGTCGAGCTCAGCGGGGCGAACGGCGTCACCGACTATGCGGCCCGCACGGTGCAGGTCCGCGCCGACATGGACGAGGCGGCGCAGGTGAAGACCCTCATCCACGAGCTGGCCCATGTGCTGATGCACGAGCCGGGCAGCGGAGACCGACCGGTGCACCGCGGCATCGGCGAGGTCGAGGCCGAGTCGGTCGCGCTCATGGTCGGGGCCGCCTACGGCATGGACACCGCGCAGTACACGATCCCCTACGTCGCTTCCTGGTCGACGACGGTGCCGGACGCGAACCCGCTGAAAGTTATCCGGGAGACCGGTGAGCGGGTGCGCAAGACGGCGCTCGCGATCCTCGATCAGCTCCCCGCAGCCGAGGCCGGCGACGGCTACCCGCCCGGCCTGACCCGCACGGAACCCAACATGGTGGCCGTCCGGGAACCGGCTGCGCGGACAAAGCCCACAACAACCGTGCGGACGCTGGCGAACACGACCGTGGACGTCCTCCCCCTCGCGGGCAGGCTCGGTCGGTGAACGGGACCACGCAGACGGAGCCGCCAGCCCAAGTCGGCAGCTGGGTGATCATCGCCGCCACCAGCGGCACCGTCCTGATCGGGCTCGGCGCATTCCTGCTCAGCTTCACCGCTTTGGCGGATCTCGCTCGCCGCTCCGGGATCACGGCCGGGCTGGCGTGGATCTGGCCACTCATCGTCGACGGCGTGATCGTCGTCGCCACCATCTCGGTGGTCGCGCTCTCCCGCCACGGCAAGGGCGCGACCCGTTACGCCTGGCTGCTGCTCGCCGGCGGGGCGGCCGTCTCGGTGAGTGCGAACATCACGCACGCGGCCGTCACCGCCTCCACCCAGGTGCCGAGCGTGCTTGGCGCGATGGTCGCCAGCATCCCGCCGATCGTGTTGCTGGCGATCACTCACCTGACGGTGTTGCTGACGCGGTACCGAAAAGCGCCGACAGGAAGTCCCCCGATCGGCCAGCCGCGCACGCGTCCGCCCGCACACCAGGCCGCCGGCGCTGTGCTGCCGGCTCAGACGCCAAGGCCGCTGGAGGCAGCGCCCCTCGGGGTCAAGACACCAGCTGTACATGACCGCGGTGGAGGCAAGGAGGCGCGCGCGAAAGCGCGCGAGCTACACGCCCAGGGCCGATCCAATCGGAGTATCGCCGCCGAGCTCGGTGTGCATCCTTCGACCGTCGGGCGGTGGCTCGGTCATGACCGGTCGAAGGACTATGCCAAGGAATCAACCCGAGACAGTGCCGAGGAGGACACCGATGACACCGAGTGAGGACAGGGCACAGCCCGTCGAGTCTGAACACGCGAACCTCTCGCCGGAGGTGACACGCGACGGAGGCGACACCGGTCGCGAGCTCGCGCGCCACCGCGACCCGTCGCTGAAGGAGCGTCAGCGACGGGAGAACCTCCTTGAGCAGGTGCGAAGCCGCCGAATGGTGCGGTGGGTTCCGGCGTCGGAGGTGCTCCGTGGGGTGGGCAGCCGGGCAGCTGAGCGGATGCTCGAGACCGTGGATCGGCGCCGGGCCGCCATCGAGCGGACACAGTCTGATCGCGCGGCCGCTGACTGGCGCCGCCGGCTCGGGACGAGCATGCCTTTGCGTGGCGCAGGGGCGGCACCCAGCAGGACCGCGGTAGGCATCGACCGCTGAGCCCTGCTCTAGGGTGTGCTCGCAATCAGTGGTCTAGCAGCACCTGGCTCGCTGGTGGGCCGCTCCGTAGTTTCTAGAAGTATGTGTGCATCGGTTGGGAGACGCGCGGGGGCGGTGATTTGATCCGCGTCACCCCCGTCCGATGCTCATCGCTGCCTCGCCGTCGCGCACGCTGTCTGTGCGGTGCTGGTGATGGCGCAGCGAGGCGCGCCGCGCGTCGGGTCGGGGATGGGTGAGGTCGACGATTCGCTCGCGATTGTCACCAGCTGGGGTGTTCCCGCCGTCGCCATCGAGATGGTCCGAACTCGCCCGACGATGCGCACGATCTTTTCTCACGCGAAGATCGTCGGAGTGATGAGCGGGAGCGTCATGATTACCACCTCCATGGGCACCGCCACTTTGGCAGCCGGTGACGTGCTGGTTCTCGGCTCAGGCAGGTGGTGTTCGCAGAGGCCACTGCGGCCCGTGCGGACGTGGACCATTCACATCGACGAGGACTTCCTGCGGAGCTGCACCTGTTGGGCGTTGCCGGCAGCTAGTCGGCTGCGTCCCGGCACGCATCCGAGCGAGTGGGATGGCAGCATGCGGGTCCATCATCCCGGCACCACCACCTTGCAGCGCATTGAACCGATCATGCGGCAGATGAGCGTGGCAGTCGAAACGGGCAATGCTGATATCGCGAGAAGCATCGTCCTGCGCCACTTCGCCGCCGCGGTGGAACTGATGATCCCGGCGCTGCTGGCCGGTGACGACGAAACCGACGAGGGCGCGAGCACACGGCAACCTGTCGTGGGGCGGCTGTCTGTTCCCGCTCCTCGCGCTGAGGCAGTCCAGGCAGCGGAACTACTGAAACAGCGGCTGCGAGAGCCGTGGACCGTGGCGCGGCTGGCCGCCGAGGTCTCCATGTCCGCCTCCCACCTGCCGCGCCTGTTCCGGCGGGCATTCGGAATACCACCGATCCGGTACCTCAACGAGCTACGGCTGACCGCTTTCGTGGGGTTGATCGAGGAGACCGACCTGCCGTTAGCGTTGGCAGCGAGCAAAGTAGGCTGGCGCGATTCGCGAGTTGCCGCCGCGCGATTCCGCCGCCGATTCGGTCTGTCCCCATCCGACTACCGGAAAAGCCCCCACCGCGCCCAGGAGATCGAACCCTGCCTGGAGCTGTGACCGGTCAGAGCACCTGCCGGTGCGCCAAGACGACCGGATAATGCGGCGCGCCAGCCTACCTCGGGAACGTTCCTAGCCTCGACCAGAGCCCTACTGATAGGCAGGTGTGATCGTCGGAGCAGTGCCTGAGTGGCCAGGGCCGTGTGCTGAGCAGGGACACAGGGTCTCGCCTGGCGGCGAGAGCGAGACCGACGAGGCATATGTGAACACGGCGGCCGTCGAGATCAGGAACCGACACCGGCACCCTCCGCGGCTGTGCGCGTGGCAGGGCGCGGCGCGCGGCGGTAGATCCCGCGGACGGTGAGGCGAGCCAGTGACCGGAACACCTCGCCGCGCCCCTCGGCCGATGCGGACCACTGTCCGGCTGTCTTCGACTCTTCCCGTGACTCTCCGTCCGTAGTCGGACGCATGGTCGACCTGTTCGGCGGATCGATCCCTCGTCGGCTCTCCATCGTGCCGGTGTACGAGCTGTAGGGGCGCGGCGACGTACCTGATCGTCCACAGACGCGAGGGAGTCGCCCATGACACGAACACCGAACCCAGTTCCACCCGATCGACATACCTCGGAAGACGTCGACTACACCACCAGCGACGGACTCCGGCGGGTGCTGAACACGCTCGCTTCCGGCGGCGAGCAGGCGTGGCGGACATCGCCCCTGCTGACGCCGCTGCTGGCGTTCATCGTCGAGAAGTACACGCCGTTGGCGCACGCCTGGCACCGTGAGCCGGGCGACGTGATGTATGACGCGTACCGGGCGCTGCGGGCCCCGGGGACCGCCCGCGCCCGTGACCCGTGGGCGATCGTCACCCGCGCTGTCGAACTTGGGCTGGCCGGCGAGGTACACGGCGAGCGGCTGATGACCTCTCCTGACAAGGCTCGCCGCCCGTCCAAGCGGCCCGACTCCGCACCGATCAGGTCGGGCGAATACGAAGAGTTCTTCTACGGGGTGCTCGCCATCGGCGATGCGGAGAGCGGCCGTGAACGCGAGGAACGTACCGGGAGCGGGCTGGTGCGCACGACGAGCCTGTTCCTGGTGATGACCGGCTGGTCGCCGCGGATCGTGGAGGCCGCGGTCATCTACGTCGTCGAACGCCTGGCGTCGTTGTCGTCTGCCGAATCGGCCCTGGACGTGCTACGCAAGGATGAGGCGATCCGGCTGCGGCTTGGTCTGTCCTCGCGGTCCTGGGCGGGGCTGGTGCGGGTCCTGCTCGGCAACCCGCGTGCTCGCGACCGCGGCCGGTACGGGGTGCTGGCCCACGTCGTGCTCGGTGCGCAGGTGCGAGAACTGCTGTTCGATGACGCGCTCACGGCGATGTCCCGCCGGGCATCTGAGCGGAGCCGGCGATGAGCAGCCGCGGCCACCTCGTTCTGGAGCACCCGATCGACCAGATCGCCGACCCACACCTGTACCGGTCGGAGCTGGGCGACCTGAGCGAGCTGCGGGCATCGATCGAACGGCTCGGACTGCTCACCCCGATCACGATCAGCATCGACTACGTCCTCATCTCGGGGCGGCGACGCCTCGCGGTGATGCGTGAACTCGGGCGAACGCGGGTGCCCGTGTGGATCGCCGCCGGAGTCTCGGACGAGCTGCGCACGCTGCTGGCGATCAAGGACGAGAACACGCTGCGCAAGAACCTCACGCCCACCGAGCAAGCCGCGCTCTACGCGGAGCTCAAGAGCCTCCTGGCCGAGGAGAACGCCCGCAAGCAGCGCGCCACCCGCTTCGGCGCGACCCCGGACGGCGACGCCCGCACCGATCAAGGTGACGGTGGTGGGGAATCCCAACCACCGCACCGGCGCAAGTCCCGGGTGCAGGCGGCCGAAGCCGTCACGGGGCGCGACTCGTCCCAACAACTCGAAGAGATCCTGGAACTCCAGCGGCTGGCGAGCGACGAGGAACAGGACTCGCGAGTGCGTGAGGCCGCCGCCGATGCGGTGATCGGCGTGGACGCCGACAAGAAGGTGCACGGCCGCTACCTGGACGTGAAGAACCTGGAAGCCCGTCTGTGGCTGGAACGCATCGCGGATGACCCCGAGCGACCGCAGATCATCCGCGAGTCCGCCGCCGCGGAGGCCCAGACCCTGCGTGGGATCGCGCACCGCGCCGAACGCGCCCGCGAGGCTGCGCGCGGCACGGCTCACATCGCCAAGCTGCTGCAGACTCCAGCCAGCGCGCTGGCCGATGCCCACACGAGCGTGCGAGTACGAGAGCGGTTCGCCTGCGAGCGCGCGGCGGCCATGGTCTGTCGGCAACCAGGATGGTGGACCGGGCAGGACCCCGAGGTGATCGGACGCCACGCCACCGATCAGGAGTGGGACCTCATCAGCTCGCACCTGGAGGGCGCGGCGGCATTCCTCGCCGCAGCCCAGGAAGCACGCCGGGCCACCCACGCATGAGTACGGCGAAGGCCGATTCCATCGGTGCCCTGATCCTCGCCACGCAGCGCCTGCCGGCACCCGCCGCGGCTGCGGCATGGGCGCAAGCCGGGCATCCGGTCTTCCCGTGTGTACCCGGTGGCAAGGCGCCGTTGACCGCGCATGGCTTCCGCGACGCGACGACCGAGCTACGCCGGGTGGCCCAGTGGTGGCGACGCTGGCCCGAGGCGAACATTGGACTGCCGACCGGCGACGCGGTCGACGTGGTTGACGTCGACGAACGCCGCACCGGCTCCGGGTTCACCGCTTTGACCGAAGCGCGCAGGGCTGGGCTTCTGGGTGGCTGGGTCGCCGCGGTGCGTACCCCGCATCAGGGGCTGCACCTCTACTACCCGGCGCAAGGAGACGCCGCATCGTGGTCGCTCGCCGCGGCGCACGTCGACTTCCGCGGCGCCGGCGGCTACATCCTCATCCCACCGTCCGTGGTGGCCGACGACACCGGTGTTCGCCGCTACCTGCTGGGCGCGTACCGGCGTTCCGGGCATCCCGTCGACAGCGTGCGGCTCCGGGCATTCCTTCACCCGCCAACCCTGTTTCCGGCTCGACCCGGCCGACCTGTGCCCGGAGCCGGCCACATCGAGCGGATCACCGCCTGGCTGGCCGGGCAATCCGAGGGCAACCGGAACCAGGCCCTGTTCTGGGCGGGCTGTCGCCTCGCCGAGCACGGGGTCGCACTCAGCGACGCGCTCGGCGCGCTGACGCCGGCGGCGACGGCGGCCGGCCTCAGCGGCCGGGAAATCAACCGCACCCTGCGCTCGGCCTACCGCACCGCCACGCCGCGCCTGCCAACGATCACCACGCCGCTCGACGCCCCGGGACGAGACGGCGGGACCTCGCGGTAGCGGCGCGGACCCAGGTCCGCACCTGCCTGATGACGCACCCACCGTATCGAAAGGCCCCTCACCGTGACCACCGAGCAGCCCTCCCACCGCAGACTCCTCATTCTCCTCTTCGCCGGCGGCCTCGCCCTGCTCCTGCTCGTCGGCATCGGCGTCTACGGCCTGCTGCGCGGACCGGGCAGCGAACCAGCCGACCCAACACAGCCCACGGCATCCTCTACCTCCGCTGCGCCGGCGCCGTCCGCACCCGCGACGACGGGACCTGAGGCGATACCGGCCATCTCGGACCCGGAGACGTTCGCCCGACAGGTCGCCTCCGCACTGTTCACCTGGGATACCACGGGGGGCCACGAACCGGCCGACTACGCCCAGGTGCTCTCCGACGTGGCGAGCGACGCCGAGGCCGATGCCCTGGCCGCCGATGTGCGCTCCTACCTGCCCTCCACAGAGGCGTGGGCCCAGTTGCGCCAGTACCAGACACGCCAGTGGTTGACCATCGACGAGGTGGTCGTGCCGCAGGCGTGGACGACCGCACTGGCGCAGGCCGCCCCGGGCCAGCTGCCGGACGGTGCGGGCGCCTACACGATCACCGGCACCCGGCACCGCGCGGGCATCTGGGGCGCCGAACCCGTCGAGACCTCCCGGCCGGTCACGTTCACGGTGTTCATCGCCTGCACGGCACCGGAACCGGAAGCTGCCGACGACCTGTGCCGGCTGATTCGGCTGTCCGAACTCGACAACGCCCTGCGCTGACGGGTGGTGATCGCGGTGGTGAAGAAGCTGCTCGCCCTGGCCGTCGCCCTGGTGTTCTTTGGCCCCTCGGCCGGGCTGGTCGGCGTCGGAGTATTGATGAACCCGGCCGCGGCTGCGGCCGCGACCTGCGCGTCTTCGTCGTCGTTGACGATCGGCGCCATCCCCGACTCGCTGACTGCGACCACGAAGAACGGGGAGACGATCACCCTGAACAAGACTCAGCTCACCCACGCCGCCACCATCGCCACCATCGGCGGGCAGACCCCCGGCGTCGGCCGGCCCGGCGTGGTCGTCGCCCTGATGGCGGCCCTGACGGAGTCGACGCTGCGGATGCTCGCCAACACCAGCGCCTACCCCGAATCCGGCAATCTCCCGAACGACGGCAACGGGTCCGATCACGACTCGCTCGGCCTGTTCCAGATGCGGCCAGCCTCCGGGTGGGGCACGGTCGCCGAGCTCATGGACCCGTCCTACCAAGCCAGGGCCTTCTTCGGTGGCCAGAGCGGACCGAACTACCCCTCCCCGCGCGGCCTGCTCGACATTCCCGGCTGGCAGCAGATGGACCCCGGCGCAGCCGCCCAGGCGGTCGAGGTGTCGGCCTACCCGGACCGATACCAGAACTACCAGAGCGTCGCCGAGGCGATCCTGACCGCCCTCACCGCCCGCCCGGCGGGCAGCGGGGACGGTTCGGGTGAGACGCCCGTGGTGCCGGAGACCAGCCGGATTGTGTTCCCGCTGCCCGAGGGAACCTGGGTGCACACCAGCCCGTTCGGGTGGCGCACCGACCCGTTCACCGGCGAGCGGGCCTTGCACTCGGGCAGCGACTTCGCCGCCGCGGACGGCACCGCGATCCTCACCGTCGCAGACGGGCTCGTGGTGCGCGCCGACTACAGCGACTCCGGTGGCGGCACTATCGTCATCGAGCACACCGTCGCCGGCCAGGCCGTCGCCTCCACCTACCGGCACATGTGGGAGACCGGCATCCACGTTGCCACAGGCGAAACCGTCACCGCCGGGCAACACATCGGCGACGTCGGCAGCTCGGGCCGGTCCACCGGCCCGCACCTGCACCTGGAGATCCGGCCCGGCGGCCAGGATCAGGAGCCCGTCGACGCGGACGCCTGGCTCACCGACCATCAGGCCACGGGCGTCGGCGACAGTCAGGTGCCCCAGTCGGGGTGCGCGGCGGGCCTGGACGCCGCAGTGCCGGCACCGTTCACCGGAGCCGACCCCGACATGCTGGTGGACGACCCGACCACATCGGGGCGGATCACCGCCCGGATGGCGCACCTGTTCACCCAGTCCAAGGCGGCGTTCCCCGACAGCGGCTGGGCGTGCTGGTCGCCGCGGCCCGGCACCGCCTCCGAGCATCCGCTCGGGCGGGCGTGCGACGTGACCAACGGCAACCGGATCGGGCAGGCCGCCACCGGCGGCTCACTAGAAACCGGATGGGCGATGACGAACTGGCTCCAGGCCAACGCCGACGCCCTCGGCGTGGAGTACCTGATCTGGCAAGGCAAGGTCTGGTCACTAGCCCGTTCCGACGCCGGCTGGCGTCCCTACAACGGCGGCGGGATGCACGACCCGGCCAGCATCACCGGCGGCCACTACGACCACGTGCACATCACTGTCCGGGAAGGGGCGTGACCACGATGGACGTGTTCCCCGACTTCAGCGGCGTCGGCGGCGCCAGCGATCTGCGAGCCATCGTCGGCGCGTTGCTCATGTTCGTGCTCATCATCGCCGTGCTCATGGTGATCGTCTGCGCCATCGTGTGGGCGATCGCCTCGGCGAACGGCAACTACCACGCCGCGACCCGGGCCCGCTCCGGCCTGTGGGTTGCCCTCGGCGCAGCTGTCCTGGCCGGGGCCGCAGTCGCGTGGTTGAACTTCCTCCTCGACATCGGCACTCATCTGTAGCCGACCCCGTCCAGGAGACCGCGAGCGCACCTGAGAGTCGAGAAGCCATCTCGACCCATCAAGGAGCACATCGTGATCGACATCGACCCGAACTCGTCGGGACTTCCCGGCATCGAACAGCTACGCGTCATCGTCGGCGCCGTCATGACCGTCGGACTGATCCTCAGTGTCCTGGCCCTGATCGTCTCGGCGGTCGTGTGGGGCTTCGGCGCCAACAGCAGCAACCCCCATCTGGCGTCGCGGGGCAAGACCGGGGTGCTGGTTTCCTGCGGCGCGGCGATTCTGTGCGGGGCCGCCGTCACGCTGATCAACTTCTTCTGGGGCGTCGGGCAGGCCGTATGAATCCCCAGGCAGCACCGGGCTGGGGGTGGACCCGGTGAGCGTGTGCGACGTCCCGGTGATCTCCAGCGTGTGCGACGCCGTCGGCGAGGGCACGGCCTCCCTGGTGGCGGCCCCGTTCGACTGGCTCGCCCAGGCCATGGGCCAGGCCGCGGGCTGGCTGTTCGAGGCCGTCTGGTCGGTCTTCGATACCACCACCCTCGTGGACGTCACCGGCGCGGAGTATGTCGGTGTCTACAACATCCTGTTCGGCGTCGCCTGCTTCCTGTTCCTGATCTTCTTCTGCCTCCAGTTGATCACCGGGCTGATCCACCGCGACCCGACCGCGCTGTCCCGCGCCGGGCTCGGGCTGGCCAAGAGCGTTCTCGGCTCCTTCGTGCTCCTGACGCTGGTGGGGCTGCTGCTGGAGATCACCGACCAGCTCGCCATCGGGATCGTGCAGGCCACCGGCAACACCATGGAGTCCATGGGTGGCCGGATCGCCCTGCTCGCAGCCGGGCTGACAACCATCAACATCGCCGCGCCCGGGGTCGGAGCGGTGGTCACCATCTTCTTGGCCGGCCTGGCCATCTCGGCGGCGGGGATCGTGTGGTTCTCCCTGCTGATCCGCAAGGCGCTGCTGCTTGTCACGGTGGTCTTCGGACCCGTCGCACTGGCCGGAGCGACGTGGGACGCCACGAAGGGCTGGTTCTCCAAGTGGGCGAGCTTCGTCATCGCCCTGATCGCCTCCAAGTTGGTGCTGGTCGTGATCTTCCTGGTCGCCGTCGCCCAGGTCTCCGCGCCCATCGAGGCCGATCTCGCGTCCATCTCCGACCCCATCGCCGGCGTCGTGCTCATGCTCGTCGCCGCGTTCGCCCCCCTACATTACCTACAAGTTCATCAGCTTCGTCGGCTTCGACATGTACCACGCCATGTCCAGCGAACAGGAGGCCAAGCAGGCCCTGAACCGTCCTGTCCCGATCCCGGCAGCACCCTCGGCCGACACTGCCAAGAAGGTGCTCGACGGCGGCACCACAGGTGGCGGGACCAGCGCGGGCGGTGCACCCTCCACCCCCGGCAGCGGAACTGGTCCGGCGCCCACCGACGGCGGGACACCCGCCACTGGTGGCGCGAGCGCGCCTGGTGCGGGCTCGAGTTCCGCGGCGGGAAGCGGTGCCGCGACCTCCGGGGCGAGCGCAGGAGCTGGCGCTGGTGCTGGTGCAGCGGCAGGGCCGATCAGCGTGGCAGCCGTCGCCGGCGCTGCGGTCATCAAGGGCGCTGCCACCGCCGGACCGAAGGCCGGGAAAGCGGTCGGCGGGGCCGCCGAGGGACATGCCGGGGCCGCAGCCGAGCAAGCATCCCCGCCACCGGTCCCACCCACCCTGCCGCCGCGCGCGGACCCTGCCCCCATCCCGCCGGCCCAGTTCCCGTCGTCGCCTCCGCGTCACGCCGAACCGTCCCCGCCGCCCCCGTCGCCTGCACCGGGCACGCCCGGGAAGGAGTAGCCGATGCCCTCCACCAATCACCACGCCACCGGCGGGTATGGGTTGGCGCCCGTCCAGTTCTCCCGCCTGACCCGGCGCGGCGTCCTGCTCGGATTGTCCCTGCCCCAGCTCGTCGTCCTGGGCGTCGCGCTCCTCACTGTCGTTACCACCTTGTATTCCGGCGGCGGCATAGCGTTCGCCTGGACCGCACCCGTCTGGGTGACCGCCGGCCTGCTGGCCGTCGTCCCCATTGGCGGCAGGAAGCTCATCGAATGGGTTCCCGTCGTCGCCCGCTGGGCGGCCCGCACTTATCTCGGGCAGCTCGTCTACCGCCGCCGCGTCATCAAGCCCCGCCCCGCCGGGACGCTCGCCCTTCCCGGCGACGCCGCGAGTCTGCGCGAGTGGGAGGACCCCGAGACGGGCGCAGCGATGATCTACGACCCGCACGCTCAAACCCTCACCGCGATCCTCGGCGTCTCCCACCCGGCGTTCGTGCTCCTGGACCCGGGTGAACAGCAGCGCCGCGTCTCCGGGTGGGGCCGGGTGCTCGCCTCCGCGTGCCGGTCGGGGCGCATCGCCCGTATCCAAATCTCCGAGCGCACCCTGCCGGACTCGGGGACGGGACTTGAGGAGTGGTGGCGCACGCACGGCACCGACGACGGCTCCTGGGCGGCGACCACATACGCCGAGCTGATCGAGCGGGCCGGGCCCGCCGGGGAACGACACGCGACCACGATCGGCGTGGCCCTGGACATGAAGGCCGCGAGTCGGCAGATCAGAACCTCCGGCGGCGGGATGCGCGGTGCGGCGGCGGTGCTGCGTCAGGAGATGAGCACGCTGACGACGGCGCTGCGCGCGGCAGAGCTGACCTCGACCGGGTGGCTCACCCCCGGCGAGGTCGCCGTGATCCTGCGGTCGGCCTACGACCCGGCCGCCGCCCCGGCGTTGGAACGCCACGGCGACCTGGGTCGCGACCTGGCGATGGCCGGGCCGGTGGCCGTCACCGAGACGTGGGACCGTCTCCATTCCGACAGCGCGTTCCACGCGGTGCTGTGGATCACCGAGTGGCCCCGCTCGCAGGTCTATCCCGGCTTCCTGGCCCCGCTCGTGCTCTCCAGTGGCATCCAGCGGACGATCGCCCTGCATTACACGCCCGTCCGCGCCGACCAGGCCGCCCGGGATCTGCGCAAGAAGAAGACCGAGCTGATCTCCGACGCGGCCCAGCGCCGCAAGATCGGCCAGGTCGAGGACACCGAGCAGGCCGCCGAACTAGACGACGTGCTCCAGCAGGAAGCCGATCTGACCGCCGGGCACGGCGTCCTGCGCGTCACCGGGCTGATCAGCGTCTCCGCGCCCACCGTCGACGACCTCGACGCCGCCGTGTCCGCCGTCGAGCAGGCCGCCATCCAAGCCTCCTGCGAAACCCGCCGGCTAGTCGGCCAGCAGGCGCAGGCGTTCACCGTCGCAGCGCTGCCACTGTGCCGCACTGTCTGAGCCCGGCCAGGGCGGCGTACCTGCCGGGCAGCCTCGATTCTCAGATGTGAGGAGACCGATCATGCCAACCCTCGATGACCGTATCCCGGCACGGAGGCCGCAGTTCACGCGAGCGTGCACATGCCTGGGCAACCGGGCTCCGGCACAGAGCCGGGGGCTGGCGCTGTGAGCGGCGACGAGGAGGGCCGCCTGCACACGAGCATCCTGGTAGGTCCCACGGGTGAGCGGCGGCGACATCGCAAGGCACGGCAGCGGGCCGCCGCGCAGATCGAGGCGGACGCCCGGCAAAAGCGCAAGGCCGAGGCAAGAACGCGCTGGGAGGCCGAACAGATAGAGCGGCGCTCGGTGACCTACCTGCCCGCTGCCGGTGAGCCGGGAACCGCGACGTTGCGCACGCCGGGACGGTTCCGGCTCCCACGCCACCAGGACACCTCCGCCACATTGGCGGGGGCGTACCCGTTCCTCGCCGAGGCCGGGCTGGGCAGTCAGGGCGTGTTCGTGGGCCAGGACCTCTACAGCGGAGGGAGCTTCGTGTACGACCCGTGGGTCCTCTACCAGCGTGGGGTCATCACCGCACCCAACGTGGTCCTCGCCGGGATTGTCGGCTCCGGCAAGTCGAGCCTGGCGAAATCCCTCTACACCCGGTCGCTGCCGTTCGGGCGCCGTGTCTACGTTCCCGGCGACCCCAAGGGAGAACACACGGCGGTCGCGCAGGCGGTCGGCGGGCGGGCGATCATCCTCGGCCACGGGCTGCGCAACAGACTCAACCCCCTGGACGCCGGCTACCGGCCCTCATCGGTGTCGGACATTGAGTGGGCAACACAGGTGGCTTCGCGGCGCCGGGACCTGATCGGTGCGCTCGCAGAAACCGTGCTCGACCGGGCATTGTCCCCGTTGGAGCACACCGCCATCGACCTCGCCCTGACCGACGCAGTGCGCTCTGCTGACGTGCCGATCCTGCCGATGGTCGTCGACCGCATCCTCGCCCCGAACCCCGCCGACGACCAGGACGGGCGGCTCGCCGAAGACGGACGCCTCGTCGGGCACGCCCTGCGCCGCCTGGTCGCCGGGGACTTGCAGGGCTTGTTCGACGGCCCCTCGACGGTGCGATTCGACCCGTCGCTGCCGATGGTGTCCCTCGACCTGTCCCGCGTCGCGGAGAACACCACGCTCGTCTCCGTGCTGATGACCTGCTCCAGCGCATGGATGGAGTCGGCCCTGTCGGACCCGAACGGCGGCCAGCGGTGGGTGATCTACGACGAAGCCTGGCGGCTCATGCAATACCCGGCCCTGCTGCGACGCATGGACGCCCAATGGCGACTGGCCCGACATTTCGGCATCGCCAACATGTTGATCTTCCACAAGCTCTCCGATTTGGACAATGTGGGCGACTCCGGCTCCGCGATGCGCGCACTCGCCTCCTCGCTGCTGGCCAACGCCGAGACCCGGATCGTGTACCGGCAGGAACCCGACCAGCTCGGCTCGACCGCCCTAGCCCTCGGGCTGACCGGCACCGAGCAGAGACTTCTGCCGACGCTGGGCGTCGGCCAAGGGCTCTGGCGGATCAAGGACCGCTCGTTCGTCGTACAACACCAGCTGCACCCCGCGGAGCTCGCCGCGTTCGACACCACCGGCCGCATGACCGGGAAGTGACGGGTTTCGCGGAGTTCGTTCGGAGATCTCGGGAACCTGAGTGTTCGCCGGCGGTTTCAGGCTACTGGAGGGGGGACTCAAGCAGTTCTCCGAAGCACCGTCACCTAATCCCCCAGACGTCGACAAAACCGAACGAACCTAGCGGGCAGAGCGCACCCAGCGAACGTAAAACGGTGCAAAGAACCTGTCGCAGTAGAGACAGACCCGCGATCGGGTTCCCGCGGAAGGTGCCGTAGGTGCGCTGCGACCGACTCAACGAATAGGGCGCCCAGACCTACCTGGTCTCCAGACGGCCCGATGGCCGTCCTTTCGCAGAGAGCCAGGAGGCCAGCCCATGTCACTGTCGACCACTTCCCGACCTATCGCCCGCAAGCACCCGCCGGGCGGGTTGCGGCGCCGGATGGCGTCATTGCTGGTCGCGCTCCTCGTCGCGGCCAGCACGCTGGTGCTCGGGACCGTGCCGGCTCAGGCGGGAAGCCGCGGCGTCGGATACGAGGGCACGCTGGGCTTCCTCGGCGCGTACAGCACGGAGGTGGACGGTCGGCAGGCGTACTGCATCGACCTCGGCGCCGCCTCGCCGTTCGGGCAGACCTCAGGCCCGCGGACTGTGACCTCGCTGGATTCGCTGTCCCGCCAGCAACTCGCTGAACTGAACTATGTCCTGGACAGGTGGGGGCAATCGAGCGATCCGACCATAACAGCGGCGGTCGCGCTGTTCGTGTGGTCGGTGGCCGACTCGGGCACGTACAACAGCCACGGTATATCGGGCGACGATTACTACGTGGCCCGTGCTCCGTCCGGCGTCCGAGGGGCGATCCTGGACAACCTCGCCGAGATGCGGCAGGAAGCCGGAGTGAACGCGGTCACGGACCCGTCGCTATCGCTCGCGTTGGCGATGCAGGACCAGGACGCCGGGACGCTGACCGTCCAGGCACACCCGTCATCCTTGCAGGGCACGGCCACGCTCAGCGATGCCGTGTTCGCCGACGGCGGGTCGTCGCGCACGGTCGGCGCCGGCCAGTACCAGATCACCGGCACCCCGGCGGGCGGAGCAGCCTCCTATCGGGTGGAGGCGTCGATGAGCGTGGCCGCTGCCGGCTACGGCGCCCAGGTGGACCTGTACACGACGGCCGAGTCGCAGCGGCTCATCAGTGCCGTGGCCGGTTCGTCCACGGGCCTGTCGGCCGAGGCGCGGACTCCGGTGATCGAGCTGGACTTCCAGCCCGAGATCGGCACGCAGGTCGCCTCCCGATTCGTCGCTGAGGGCGACGTGTTTGTGGACAACCTGACGGTCACGGTCACCAAGGGCTCCTGGATCAACGTCGATGGCCGCCCGGTGCCAGTCACGGCGACTGGCACGCTCTACGGGCCGTTCGATGAGCAGCCCACCGAAGCCGCCGCCCCGCCGGCCGGAGCTCGCGTCGCCGGGGCCGAGGAGGTGACGTTGATCGGAGCCGGGTCCTACACCTCGCCCGGCACGATCACCGCCCCCGAGTCCGGCTTCTACACCTGGGTGTGGCAGATTGACAAGACCGCCCAAGGCGGCAACAGCAAGTACCTCACCGGGTCGTTCACGGACAGGTTCGGGCGCGTCGCCGAGACGGCAGTAACGCCGTTCCAGCCCAAGGCCGTCTCCGAGGCCGACCAGCACCTTGCCATTCCTGGTGACGCGCTGACCGACACGATCACCGTCGCCAGCTCGAACGGGGCGTGGCTGAAGCGCGACGGCGCGTTCATCCCCGTCGTCTTCGAGGGAACCGCCTACCAGGTACCCGGCACCCTCCCTCCAACGCAGGACGACAGCGTACCGACCGGCGCGGTGGCGCTGGGCACCGTGAAGGTCACCGCAGACGGGCCGGGCGTCTACAGCTCACCGGCGGTGATCGCCCCGACCGGCGGGTTCGTGACCTGGGTGTGGCAGGTGAAGAAGGCGTCGCAGCCGGAATGGGTGCGTGACTACCTCGCCGCCAACTGGACCGACGCCTACGGCATTCCGGTCGAGACGACCTCGGTGCGGTGGCCGGTCACCACGACCTCGCTGATGCGCGAATACAACGTCCACGAGGGAGGCCGGGCGTTCGACACCATGACAGTCACCGGGTTCCCCGCCAATCACGGCGAGTTCGCCGGTGACGGCTACTGGCAGGCCGATGTGGATGAACTGGTCCATACCGTCTATGGGCCGTTCGACACCGACGCGGTGCTCACCGACGACCTCGACCTGAGTTCGGCTCCGGTGCTGACGACGATCACGACCCCGGCACGCAACGGCGTCTACCGGCTCGGGTACACCGACGCGGACCGGATCACCCCGACCGTGCCGGGCTACTACGTGCTGGAGACCACGTTCGCTGGCGACGACCGTGTGCAGCCGTATCAGTCGTCTCCGGCGGACGTGCTGGAACGCTTCTACGTCCCGCCGACCCCCGAGGTCGAGCTGCCCGTCACGGTCATCACCCAGGCCACCCCGGCCGTCCTGGTCGGTGAGCTCTTCGGCGACACGGTGCTGGTGCAGGGCACGGTGCCCGAGGGCGCGACCCTGGTGTTCCGCGCCTACGGACCCCAGGCGGCCAATCAGGGCCCGGTGTGTGAGGCGGCGTTCTACGAGTCCGATCCGATCCCGGTCACCCAGCCCGGCGTCTACACCTCGGGAACGACAAGCGTCGATCAGCCCGGCAACGTGTACTGGATCGAAACCCTGTACGACAAGGACGGAACCATGCTGGTGGAGGGCACCTGCGGGGCACCCGGCGAGACCACCGTGGTCAGCGAGCAGCCCGAGACGCTGACCGTGACCACCATGGCCGTCGCGGAAGTCGCTTTGGGCGAGCCCGCCCACGACACCGCGAAGGTCACCGGCACCATCCCTGCCGACACAACGCTCACCTTCGAGGCATACCGGCAGGACGGCGACACCGCCACCTGCACCGCCGACGAGCTGGTGTTCACCTCCGAACAAATCGAGGTGACTGGTCCCGTCGAGTACACGTCGGCCGCTGTCGTCTTCGACCGGGCCGGCACCTACTACTGGATCGAGACGCTGCACGATGCCGAGGGCGAGGTGATCCACCGGGGCCTGTGCGGGGCACCCAACGAGACCACCACCGTCACCGAGGTACCGGAAACCCCCACTCCGACGCCGCCTTCGACGCCACCTGCCTCTGAGACGCCGGACACCCCGAACCGGCCCACCTCCCTGGCGCAGACCGGCGCAAACGGCCCGCTGCTGCCGCTCGGCATCGCCGGCGGCGTCTTCGCCCTCGCCGGAGCACTGACCCTCTGGTTCGGGCGGCGCCTGGCGCTGTACCGGGAACGCAACGGATACATCCGTGAGGAGGACCAAGCGTTCCTTGACCTCGTCGAGCACGACGAGGGCTGACCAGCGGACGCTGGGAGGGGAGGGGCACCCACACGCGGTGGGTGCCCCTCCCCTCCTGTCCGAGTCCAACTCCCAGTGTCTTAGTGGGGCGCGTTGCCGCACCTGTTCCATATCCGCACAGAAGGAGCCTGGAACATGACGCAGTCCATCCCCGACAGCCAGCACAGCCGAGCAGCACAATGACCCGGCGCCGAGACCACCGTGGCAATGACAAGCAGGATCACGAACAGACGCCCGTGCCGGTCGTCTTACCCCATGTGGTCGTGGAAGTGGCCGAGAACGGCACGATGACCGTCACGGTCGACGGGACCGTCTATGAGCCCGAACCGTTCGCGCCGCCATGGCGGCGCGAGTCCTTCGCGCACGTCCTTGACCGGCTCACCGAGCGCCACCACTGCCCTTTGAGAGTCGAGGTCCACGAGGCGGACGGCAGCGCGTTCACCGACATCATCACGCCCGGGAAACGTCGCCTGAGTCCGCCTGAGCCCACGGTTGCACAGCGAGAAGTCCCTGAGCTCCTGGTGCGGCGCGGTGAGGGGTTCGCCCCCGGAGAGGACGTGGCGATTGCCATCGTCGTCGCCCACGGCGACGCGGCCCCAGACGGTGCCATGCGCGCCGTGCTGGCCACCGACCAGCTCGCCGCGAGCCCGACCCGGGAGGTCATCCTGTTCGGCCGCGTCTCCGGCACCCTCACCATCGGGCGCCCCGAATGAACGCACCCGCGCCACCGCGATCTCGCTCGGGGAAGAGCTGACCGACTGGTATCGGCGATCACGCCGGCACGACTGGGACAACCGGGTCGCTGGATGGCGGGATCACCGTGACCGGCTCGTGTCGCGACACGTGAGATGCGGCGCGTGACCGCACCTGATCACCGATGCGGCAGTCCGAGCACCAGGAGCGACCATGTCTATCCCCCCGTCCCAGCGCCCCACCAACGACGCCTTCGTCAACGTCGCCCTGGGTGGTCTGGTCATCGTGGCGCTGTTCAGTCTGGTGCTTCGCCTGGCCGGGAGCATCGCCGCGTTCCTGACCGGGCGGCCGCAACCGGACGGGGACGTCATCGCCGGTGTTGGTGTCCTGGCCTCGCCGCTGGACCCTGGCACGCCACTGGGCACGCCGGGCCTCAATCCGATCGTCTACTGGGCGATCGCCGCCGTGCTGATCGGCACGGTCATCACGGCTGCGGTGTTCACCTGGCGGCTGATCACCCGTGGGCGGGGACGCGTTGATCCGCGGCGTCTCGACGGGGCCGCGGGGGGCTCGGAAATCTTGGCGGTCGCTTCGCGGCGCGCGTTGCTGCGCCGGGCGAAGACCTTCCGTCCCTCGCTGAACAAGCCCCAACCCTGCGATGTCGGCTACCTGCTGGGCACCTCGCGGGGCCGGCAGGTGTGGGCGACCGTGGAGGACTCGATCTTGCTGATCGGCCCGCCGCGCTCCGGCAAGGGTCTGCACGTTGTCATCAACAGCATCCTGGATGCGCCCGGCGCCGTCGTCACGACGAGCACCAGGCCGGACAACATCACCGCGACTCTGCTGGCGCGTCAGGACAAGGGTCCGGTGGCGGTGTTCGACCCGCAGTGTATCGCGCCCGGTCTGCCCGCAGGGCTGCGCTGGTCGCCGGTGCGGGGCTGTGAGGACCCGCTCACGGCGATGATCCGCGCTGTCGGATTGTCGACGGCGACTGACTTCGGGTCGGTCTCCGGCGGTGACTTCTGGCAGGGCAAGACGACCGCCGCGATCCAGGTGCTGCTGCACGCCGCCGCCCTCGACCACCGCGACGCGGGCGCCCTCTACAGCTGGGCGCTGAACCCGACCGCCGCGGGGGATGCGGTGCGCATCCTCCAGTCCAACCCGCGGGCTGCCGAGGGCTGGGCGGAGTCGCTGGAGTCGATGCTGCAATCCGACCCGCGCACCCGCGACAGCATCTGGCAGGGCGTGTCCCTGGCGTTCTCCGCGCTGGCCGACCCGCGCGTGCTGGACGCGGTGACCCCCCGGCCCGGCGAGGAGTTCGACCCGGAACGGTTCCTCACCCAGAACGGCACCTTGTATTTGCTCGCTACCGGGGCAGGAGCCGGGGCGAGCGCGTCGCTGGTCGCGGCCTTGATCGAGGATCTGGTCGAGACCGCTCGACGGCTCGCGGCACGGTCCCCGGGGGCGCGGTTGGACCCGCCGCTGCTGCTTGCCCTGGACGAGATCGGGAACCTCGCGCCGCTGCCGAGCCTGCCGACGCTGATGGCCGAGGGCGGCGGCACGGGCATCACGACACTGCCCGTGTTGCAATCCCTCGCCCAGGCCAGGGAGAAGTGGGGCGAGAACGCGGCAGCGGCAATCTGGGATGCCTCGATCGTGAAGATCGTGCTCGGCGGCGCCTCCAACTCCCGCGATCTGCAGGACCTGTCCACCCTCATCGGGGAACGCGACGAGATCACCGACTCGGTGACCATCGGCGACTACGGGTCCCGGTCCTCGCAGCGCTCCGTGCGCCGCGTGCCGGTGCTGCCGCCGGACGTGCTGCGCACCATGCCATTCGGCCTCGGCGTCATCCTGCTGCGCGCCGCGCGGCCGATCATCACCGACCTGCGGCCGTGGATGAAGCGGTCTGACGCTGCTGCGCTCGCTGCCGGCCAACGTGACGTCGAGGCGCTGCTGCGCGCCAGTTCCTGACTCACCGCTCTGGGGCTCACGTCCTCACCTGTGCACTGGAGGCGGCCCGGTGGCCGTCCTCGACTCACAGTTGAAGGAGGTAGCCGTGGCTATCAGAACATCGCAGGCAATCAACGGGTTCATCTCGGACGATCCCCGGCTGAGCTACACCCAGGACGGGCAGGCCCGCTTCTACGCGCGCGTCGGCATCAAGCACTTCCAGCGCACCGACGACGGCCAGTTCCACCGGCTCGCGAACACCTACCACGACCTGATCCAGTTCGGTCGGGCCGCGGAGCTGTCCTACGAGCGGTTCTCTAAGGGCGATGAGTTCCTCGCCCAGGGTGAGGTTCGCGAGTACACGCGCGACGTCGATGGGGTCTCCCGCACCGATGAGCAGTTCCTCGCCCGCCGGATCGGCCACGACCCGAACACGACGACCTACACCGTTGAGCGCAGGCCCGCCGCCGACCGCGACGGGACCGAACGTGAGAGTCCCGAGCGCGGGTCCGCGGATCGCGAGCCGGCCGAGAAGGAAGCCGCGCAGCAGGAGGAGCCTTCCCGAGCCCGCGGCAGCCGCCGCGGCCGACAGCTCGGGGCCGCCGAGCCCACCGCGCAGGCCCAGCCCGCCGCGACCGAGGCCGCGGCCCGCTGACCGCCGACCGCTGGCGGTGGCCGCAGGCGTGCCTGGCCTGCCCGACTCCCCCGCTCCGCAGGTGGACCCGCGTACCCGGCCACCGCCAGCCCCCCGAGACATCACCACTACCGCCGTGGCCGCAACGAAGGACGAGACCGATGACCGACGAGACCGAGAACCACGACAACGAGACCGACGACACCCTCGTGCCCCCCGAGGCCGACGAACCCGACGACGTCACCGCGGTGCCCGCCGACGACGACAGAGGCGAGAACGAAGACAGTGGCGGCGACCGGTTCGCCTTCGACGACATCCCGGCCCCGCCGCGCCCGATCAACTGGCGCACCCTCGGTTCATCCGACGCCGAGTACGAATGGCTGGCCCTCAACGAGTGGGTGAACTGGCTGCGCATCGAGTTCGGTCTACCGGCCGCCGTCATCCCGCCGATGTGGCACCGCCACCCCGAGCTCGTCTGGGAGCTCAGCGCCCTACATCTTCGCTGGCTCGGCTGCTACGACCCCCAGCAGGACGCCGCCGGGCCGCTGGCGTTCCTGACCGACTTCCACGCCGCCCAACAGCGGCTGCGGGAATGGGTCTCCATCTCCGGCACCCGCCTGGACCGCGACCGGCCCACCCGGCAGACCGCCTGGCCCGGCGAAGAGCCCACAGCCGAGACCAGCGAACAGCCGATCACCGACCGGGACGAGGACTTCGTCGCGTTCGTGATCGAGGACGTCACCCGCCGGGCGGAGGCCGAGGTCGCCTTCCTTCGAAGCGAGGACGCCGAATCGTGAGCGGGGAACAGGCCCCTGACCCGCGACCTGCCTCGCTCGCAGGGACCCGACGCCTCGGCGTTCGGGTGGTCGAGAAGAGCCAGCCCGACGTGCGGGGCCTGGCACGGGCGTTCGTCGGGGTCATCCTCGCTCGCCGCTTCACCGACCGCGAGGAGGCGAACGCGGCGATGGCCGACTACCCCGCGCGCCACAACCCCCGACCTCGAAATCAGGATGACCGACCGGTAAAGTAGGAAGCGCACACCGCCCCTCGCGTGTGCCGCCAACACATCGTTGCTTGCGCCCCACCGAGCGCATCGACCCCGGCTGACCGGGGACCTCTCTTGTTCAGGAACCGCGCGGCACGCGCCTCGAACAAGATGAGGAACCACTGTGGACCACCACACCAACGATGCAGAACAGTTCACCAGCCCGCTCGCCGTGTCCTACCTGCGCGTCTCCACCAAGGCACAAGCACACCGGGGCGGACGCGACGAGGGCTACTCGCTGCCCGATCAGCGCAAGGTCGTCGACCGGAAGGCCGCCAACCTCAGCGCGGTCATCGTGGCCGAGTTCATCGACCCCGGCGAGTCAGCCAAGACCCGCGACAAGCGCACCTCGCTCAACGAGATGATGGAGTACATCCGGGCCAACACCATCACCTACTGCATCATCCCGAAGCTCGACCGGCTGGCCCGCAACCGCCTCGATGACGCGCTCATCCACGCCGAGCTGCGAGCCGAAGGTGTCAAGCTCGTCTCCGCCGCCGAGAACATCGACGAGACCCCGGCCGGGATGCTCACCCACGGCATCATGGCCTCGATCGCCGAGTTCTACTCCCTGAACCTGGCGATGGAGGTCACCAAGGGCCTACGGACCAAGGCCACCACCGGCGGCACGATCGGCCGGGCGCCGCTCGGCTACCGCAACATCCAGGTCCGCACCGACAACGGCTACGAACTGCGCACCGTCGAACTCGACCCCGAGCGGGCACCACTGGTCACCTGGGCCTTCGAGGCGTACGCCACCGGCGACTGGACACTGTCGACCCTGCTGGAAGAGTTGACGCTGCGCGGCCTGACCTCGGTCGCCAGCCCACGCCGGCCCTCCAAGCCGATCTTCGTCTCCACCCTGCACCGGATGCTCCAGAATCCCTACTACAAGGGAACCGTCATCTACGACGGCGTCCCCTACGACGGGACGCACCAACCACTCGTGCCCGTCGACGTCTGGACCCAGGTGCAAGCCGTGCTGCGCGCCAACAACGTCGCCGGCGACAAGACACAGACCCACGACCACTACCTCAAGGGCTCCGTGTACTGCTCGAACTGCGGCTCACGGCTCGTCATCACCCACGCGAAGAACCGCCACGGCAGCATCTACCCCTACTTCATCTGCGCCGGCCGGCACCGCAAGACCACCGACTGCACCCGCAAAGCCATGCACATCTATCAGGTCGAGGACCTCATCGTGCAGCACTACTCCCGCGTGCAACTTGACCCGGCAACCAGGACGGCGCTGGAGGGAGCGATTGCCGAGGAGTTCGCGATCCTAGGCGCCCAGGCCACACTTGAGACCCAGGACCTGACCAAGCAGAAGCACGACCTGCTCATCCAGCGCGACAAGCTCATGCAGGCCCACTACGCCGGAGCCGTCCCGCTCGACCAGCTCAAAGCCGAACAGGACCGCATCTCCTCCACACTGGCACAGATCACCGGCAGGCTCGACGCCGCCAGCGCGAACTACGCCGAAGCGCAAGCCGAACTGGCCGACTGCCTCGACCTCACCAGCGACTGCTACGCCGTGTACCAGCAGGCACCCGACTCCGTGCGCCGCCTGTTCAACCAGGCGTTCTTCGAGAAGATCTACATCACCGACCAAGACGAGATCCGCGCGGTGCCCACCGGCGCCTTCGCGCTCCTGCTCGACACCAGCACGCAGACCGCCGCCCGCCACCGGCACGACACCAGGCCCCGAAACGCTCAAACCCCCGACCGCTCTTCTGCGGACGAGGGTTTGAACTTGATGCGTTGGGTGGAGCTAGAGGGATTCGAACCCTCGACCTCTTCCATGCCATGGAAGCGCGCTACCAACTGCGCCATAGCCCCGAACCGGACCGCCGCACTCTCATGCGGCGACCCGTCAACTATACCGGGACCTCGCCGAGCCGACAAAATCAACGGCTGTGCCGGTGCTCACTGCAGCACGGAAATACCACCGGCGCTCGGCCTGCCCGACGTCGTCTCACCCACCGATGACATCCTCGACGGCACCAATGTTGTGGGAGACCATCCGCCATTCGTCGTGCCGAGCATCGCAGGCCAACTCCGACCAATGACAGTTGTCCAACCCCCGCAATGCAGTGAAGGTCCCGGCGTCCAGCCCGATCATCGCAATGAGGCCCCGCGCGATCGCGGCACCATGGGAGGCAATCAGCAGCGTCTCGTCTGCCCCAGTCTGCAGGATATGGTCGAGCAGAGCCTCCCGGACCCGCTCCCCCACGGCCCGCGACGACTCGACACCGACCTCAGGAGTCTCCTGGCCTGCGAGCCACCGCGCGTGCGACTCGGGGAAGATCTCCTCGATCTCGGCGCCCGTGTGTCCCTCAAAATCGCCGTAGCTCCGTTCGATCAACCGATCATCCGTCTCGACCTGGATCCTGCCACCCCCGTCAAATGTCGCCCCGACCAGC
Organism: Lacisediminihabitans sp.; assembly: GCF_036404185.1. Classification (GTDB taxonomy): domain Bacteria; phylum Actinomycetota; class Actinomycetes; order Actinomycetales; family Microbacteriaceae; genus Lacisediminihabitans. The sequence goes on from NZ_DASWPB010000096.1 coordinate 75,052, forward strand.
AAGCCACGCTTGGCCAACGCCTTGGCGACGATCCTGCCGGTCTCGTGGGCACGCCTGAGCGGTGAGGTCACGACACGCACGCCGCCCTCGGGTGTGGCGTTGGGAGTCACCCCGACAGACCCGCCATGCCCGGACAGTCGCCGTGCGAGGACGTCCGCCGCCCGCCGCGCTTGCTCTCGTCCGGTGTCGTTGAGCGGAATGTCCGATGAACCCTGGAAGCGGCCTCGAACATTGAAATCGGTCTGACCGTGCCGCAGGAGGACGATGCGTGAAGAGTGTGCCACCCACTCAGACTGCCACATCACCGAGTTCATGCCCGACGACGCCCAGGTGCTCCAGTGGGATCACGGGGCAATCCCCCCACAGTTTCTCCAGCGCGTAGTACTCCCGGTCCTCGTCCACCAGAACATGGACGGTCAGGTCGCCATAGTCGACGAGGACCCAGCGAGCATCGGAGCGCCCCTCGATCCGATCCGGCAAGATCCCGAACTGCCGGGACATCTCATCCATGACATTCTCCGCAATCGCGCGGACCTGTCGCTCGCTCGGAGCAGAGGTGATGAGGAAGGCCTCCGCAAGATGGAGGCGTTCAGACACGTCAATGACGACCGGATCGGTCGCCAGTTTGCCAAGAGCGGCTTCCGTCGCCACTCGGATCAATCCCTCTGTCTCGCGACTGCAGGTCACGGTGTCTCCCGTCCGTCAATGGGTGCCGACGCACTCAGTGTGGCACGCGCATCGCGTCGCGCCCGAGCTCATCGCTCCGAATGTCCTCGATCGCGTGGAATTGATCACACAGTGGACGGCCACAGTCTCGTGCCGGACGCCGGGCGGACACCAGGTGCACAGTCACCACTTGTTACATGAGAGTGTCGCCAACATGAGCCATGCTGATGAGCAAGCGGCGTGCTTCGCGGTGGGTTCAGTCCCGGTAGAGGTCGTACTTTGCGATGTACTGGACGACTCCGTCGGGCACCAAGTACCACACCGGCTTGCCCTCCTGGACGCGCTCGCGGCAGTCCGTCGAGGAGATCGCCATCGCGGGTACTTCCAGCAGTGAAACGGAGTCGCGCGGCAGTCCGTTCGCATCGAGGACATGCCCCGGACGCGTCACGCCGACGAAGTGGGCCATGTCGAAAAGCCTGTCGGCGTCCTTCCATTGGGCAATCTGCGCCAAGGCGTCAGCGCCAGTGATGAAGAAGTAGTCAGCATCGGGCTCCCGGGCCCTCAGATCGGTCAACGTGTCAATCGTGTAGGTCATCCCCCCACGGTCGATGTCGACGCGCGAGACGTCGAAGGACGGATTCGAGGCCGTCGCGATGACCGTCATCAAGTAGCGATGCTCAGCCGGAGTCACCCGACGCCCGGCCTTGAAGGGCTGCATCGCCGCCGGCACGAAGATCACCTGGTCCAGATGGAACACCTGCATGACCTCCGAGGCTGCCACGAGGTGGCCATGGTGGATCGGGTCGAAGGTGCCGCCCATGATTCCGATGGAACGACGGTGGGTCGCATTCGCCACACGTGCCTCCTGTGGAGGGTCAAGGACCGTCGCGGTCCGGGATGCCCGGGATTCCACGGCCCGGGGCACACGGCAGAGTACCCCTTTCGTCCGCGATGGCAGGTGATCACCCATACATGAGCACATCTCGCGCAAAAACTGCTCAAAACTACCCGAGCGACTGATCACACAGAGCCGTATTGAACAGAAGCTCTCAGGTATCACGCTACGATCGGAGCACTCTATCCTTGTCAGTCCGTCGAAAGCCCTCACCTCCATGAACCGACATGAGCGCCTGTCACTGCTCGCCGACCTCGTCATTCAACGCGGAACGATCCGGGTCGACGACATCATCGAGGAACTGGGCATCTCCGGTGCCACAGCCCGGCGAGATCTCGATGCCCTCGCGAACCAGCAGCTGCTGACCCGCACGCGCGGCGGTGCGATCGCCAACGCCGCCACCGGAGAGCTCCCCCTGCGCTATCGGGCAACCCGTCAGGGCGACCAGAAGCGACGCATCGCCGAGGCCGCGGTCGCAATGGTCCATCCCGGCGAGGTCATCGCACTCAACGGGGGGACCACGACCACCCAAATGGCCCTGGAGCTCGGAATCGCTTCCTCCTCGAATCCAGGATTCACAGAGCTTCCCGTCACCGTCGTCACGAATGCCGTCAACATCGCCGCCGACCTCACTGTGCGGCCCAATGTTCGCGTCGTCGTCACCGGAGGGGTCGCCCTCGCGCGTTCCTATGAGTTGATCGGGCCGCTCGCCCAGGCGAAACTGCCCCGGATCTCCATCGGAACGGCTTTCCTCGGAGTCCATGGGATCGTCGCGGGCGAGGGCCTGTTCACGATCCACGACGGGGAGGCTGTCATCAACGCGGCCTTCGCCGAGGCCGCCCGACGCCTTGTCGTCATCGCCGACCATTCGAAACTCGGCGCTTTCTCCTTCGCGAAGATCGTCGACAACGACCTCGTCGACACGTTGATCACCGATTCCGAGGCCGATCCGGTCCAGGTGCGAGCCTTCGAGGACTCCGGCGTCCACGTCGTCCTCGCCTGAGCACGGGGGACACCCCGGCGGGTTGCCCGCACTCAGACGAGCAAAGCGAGGTCGTCCCGATGGACGATCGGGCGCGGATTCTCCCATCCCTGTTTGAGCAGATCGTGGGCCGACATTCCCGCCATTGACGCAACCGTGTCGGAGTCGTAGGCGACGATGCCACGTGCCACCAGGCCCGCGGGCCCCGCGAGGTCGACGACGTCCCCCGAATCGAAGGTGCTGATGACCTGTCGGACGCCCGCCGACAGCAAGGACTTGTTCCGTTGGGTGATCGCCTCGACAGCGCCCTCGTCCAACAGGAGTTCCCCGCGAGAGGGTGCGGCGTGGGCGATCCACAGGATCCGCGAAGCAGGCCTCGATCCGGTCGGGGCGAACCACGTGCCGACCGACTCCCCCGCCAGCGCCGGACCCAAGTTGTCCGCGCACGTCAGCAGGACGCCGATCCCCGACGAGGTCGCCATTGTCGCCGCCTGGACCTTCGTCACCATCCCGCCGGAGCCGACTCTCGATCCGGCACCGCTGACCAGGACCGATCTCAGGTCGTCGCGAGAGGCCACCACCGGGATCAGCTCGGCACCGGGGCGCCCCGGAGGCGCAGTGAAAAGACCCTCAACATCGGTGAGCAGGACGAGGGCGTCCGCGGCGACCATCTGCGCGACATAGGACGCCAGACGGTCGTTGTCCCCGAAACGGACCTCGCGAGTGGCCACGGTGTCGTTCTCGTTGATGATCGGCACGACCCCGAAGCCCAACAACTTCTCCAGCGCCTGACGAGCGTTCGTGTAGTGGTCACGCCGCATGACGTCATCGGTGGTCAACAGGACTTGTGCAACGTGTCGATGATGCGATTGGAAGGCCGAGGACCACCGAGCCACCAGCAATCCCTGGCCCATCGAGGCGGCTGCCTGGACGCTGGCGAGATCGCGGGGGCGCGACGTCATCCCGAGCGGATCGAGACCGGCCGCCACCGCACCGGAAGAGACGATGAGGATCTCGCGCCCACCCTGACACCATTGCGCGGCGAGTCGGGCCACGACGTCGATCCGATTGAGGTTCAATCCCCCGTCCTCGCGAGTGAGCGAGGAGGATCCGATCTTGACGACAATACGGCGCGCACCCGCCAGCCCGGCGAAGACTCCGGCCCCGTCCTCCGACGTCGCGCGGTCCTGGCCGCTGGTCATCGCCGAGATCCCGACCCGCTCGAGTCGGAGCCGCCCTCGTTCGGGTCGGTCCACACGCCGGCCTCGCGCTCGGTCCACAGTTCTTCGCGCGCAACCGTCTTCGCGTCCATCGAGTCGTGGTAGCGCTCACGACGCTCACGACGGGACGGACGGTCATTACGCTCGACGCGCACATCCGTGCCGCGTTCCCCGAGCAGTTCGGGCCCTGTCGTCAGGCTCGGCTCCCAATCGAAGATCACGCCATCGTCCAGACCACCGATGACGACCGTGTCGCCTGCCGATGCTCCGGCGCGGACCAACTCGTCCTCGACGCCGACCGCCGCCAGACGATCCGCCAGATAACCGACGGCCTCATCATTGGAGAAGTCCGTCTGACGAACCCAGCGTTCCGGCTTGTCGCCGCGGACCTGGTAGACGGTCCCGCCATTCTTCTGGCGCCGCGTAACGGTGACCGCCACGCGCGCGCCGACGGCCTGCGGATGCAACACCGGACGCGACAAAGCAGCAGCGGGAATCTCCGCACGCTGGCGCTCGACCAACTGGGCGAGTCCAAAGGACAGTTCCTTGAGTCCCTCGTGAGTGACTGCGGACACCTCAAAGACCGGCCAGCCCAACTCCTCCAGGCTGGGACGCGCGATGTCCGCCAAGTCGCGTCCGTCGGGGACGTCGACCTTGTTGAGGACGACGACGCGGGGCCGCTCCATGATCGGCACATAGCCCTCGACCTCGCCGAGATCGCCCCGGTAGGCACCGAGTTCTTCCTCGATCGTTCGCAGATCGGACAGCGGATCACGGTCATAGTCGTAGGCGGCCGTATCGAGGACGTGGACGATGACGGCGCAGCGTTCGATATGGCGAAGGAACTCCAGCCCCAGGCCCTTGCCCGAGGATGCTCCGGGGATCAGACCAGGAACATCAGCCATTGTGAAGCGAGTGTCGCCGGCCTCGACGACGCCGAGATTCGGCACGAGCGTCGTGAAGGGATAGTCAGCGATCTTGGGCCGGGCCTGCGACATCGCGGCGATCAGCGAGGACTTGCCGGACGAAGGGAATCCGACGAGCGCCACGTCCGCGACCGACTTCAGCTCGAGGACGACGTCGCGTTCCTGGCCGGGTTCACCCAGTAGAGCAAAGCCCGGAGCCCGGCGCTTGGTCGAGGCCAGTGCGGCATTGCCGAGTCCTCCGCGACCTCCCTCGGCCACGACGAAACGCTCGCCCTCTCCGGTGAGGTCGGCCAGCAGCTCACCGGTTGGAGACTTGACGACCGTCCCGTCGGGGACGGACAGCACGATGTCCTCACCGGCCCGACCCTGTCGATAGTCGCCCATGCCCTGTGTTCCGTTGTCGGCCCGCTGATGAGGACTGTGGTGATAGGTCAACAGGGTCGTCACCTGGGGATCGACGACGAGGACGACGGAGCCGCCGTTGCCACCGTTGCCGCCATCGGGTCCACCCAACGGCTTGAACTTCTCACGGTGGACCGACGCGACGCCGTTCCCTCCGTCGCCGCCAGCGGCGTGGATGGTCACTCGGTCGACGAAGCTCGCCACGATGGTCTCCTGGTGATGGTCGGGATGAAATGAGAAAGGGGCGCCCGGCTCATGCCGGACGCCCCCATGACCGTGCGAGCTGTCAGGCCTCGACAGGCTCGGCAGGCTCAACGATGTTAACGACCCTGCGGTCACGACGCCGACCGAACTCGACGGCGCCCGCTTTGAGGGCGAACAGAGTGTCGTCCTTGCCGCGACCGACGTTGAGGCCGGGGTGGAAGTGGGTGCCACGCTGACGAACGATGATCTCGCCGGCGCTAACGACCTGGCCACCGTAACGCTTGACGCCGAGGCGCTGGGCATTCGAGTCGCGACCGTTGCGGGAGGATCCGAGACCCTTCTTGTGTGCCATCTCAGTGAGTGCTTTCTCTTCGGAGGACTCAGGCGATCTCGGTGACCTTGACCACCGACAGCTTCTGACGGTGACCCTGGCGCTTGCGGTAGCCGGTCTTGTTCTTGAACTTGATGATCGAGATCTTCGGCCCCTTGGCGGAGTCCACGACCTCAGCCTTGACCGTGACCTTCCCCAGGGCGTCCTTGTCGGTGGTGACTGCGTCACCGTCGACCAGCATCAGCGGCTGGAGTTCGATGCTGGAGCCGATCGCGTCGGACAGCTTGTCGACGACGACGACGTCACCGACGGACACCTTTTCCTGACGGCCGCCGGCCTTGACGATCGCGTAGACCACGTTGGAGCTCATCTCTGCTTGATTCGTATGGGACGGGACCACGCCCTCGACATCGGCCCGGAGGCCGGGAACTCGGAAGCGGAACCCGCTGGCGCGTGGGGCGCGCCGACGGTCCAATCTAGCCGATCGCGCACCGGGGCGGCAAGCCGATCTCGCCCCGGACGCGCGTCATGGCCTGTGCGATTCCACACCCACCGGGTTCACTCCTGCGACGGAGTGGCCTCGACCACTCCGGTGGAAGCCACTCGACGACGTCGCTTGCGCGGTGCCGCCTGTGTGACATGCGTATCGGGAAGGGCGATATCGTCGAGTGTCGTCGCCTTGTGTGTGCGCCCGGACTTGTCGCGGGTCATCACCGAGGTCGGTTCGGGATCGGCTTCGGGCGCCACCGGCGCAGACTCGCTCAGAGGCCCGACGACAGCTGTCGCTACCGCACGACGGCGGCGTGGTTTCTTGGCGGGCCCGGCGGTCTCGGCCGGCCCCGTGCTTCCCGTCTCCGGAGCGGGCGTCTCCGGGGCCTCGACGACCGCGGCCTTGGTGGTCCGCGACCGTGAGGCGGCGCGCCTGCGAGACCGCTTCGCGGTCGGGGCCGCACTTTCCTCAGGCTCGGGAGCCGCCGGGACCTCGGGCGTGGATTCCTCTGCGGCCACGGTGAGATCGACAGAGGTCTCCAGACTGGAAGGCCCGGAAGCAGGAGCGCCCGGATCGATGGTTCCGCCCGAGGTCGCCCGACGTCGGCGAGGCTTCCGCTTGGGCTTCACAGGCTCTGAGACCGTGTCTTCCGGCTCCACGGAAGCGCTCGGAGTCTCCGACTCGATCGTGGCGGGCACTCCCTCTGCGTCGGACAGCTTCTCGGTCTCCTTGGCGGGCGTGTGACCCGAGGCCGCAGCAATCGCAGACAGCGCCGTGCGAGTCTGCTCGGCGCCGGGACCCTCGACGGACTTGCGGGCCTCCTCGGAGCTCTTCTTCTGACGCTTCGAGCGCTGGTGTCCACCGGTGTGGTCCTCGGAACCGGTGTGCTCGACGGGATCGTGGTGGACGATGAACCCACGTCCCTCGCAGACCTCGCACGGCGTCGAGAACGCCTCAACGAGGCCCTCTCCCACACGCTTGCGCGTCATCTGGACCAAGCCGAGGGACGTGATCTCGGTGACCTGATGACGAGTGCGGTCTCTCCCGAGGCATTCGACGAGGCGACGCAGGACGAGATCACGGTTCGACTCAAGCACCATGTCGACGAAGTCCACGATGACGATGCCACCGATGTCGCGCAGGCGCAGCTGGCGCACGATCTCCTCGGCTGCCTCGAGGTTGTTACGGGTGACCGTCTCCTCAAGCGTGCCACCGGCTCCGATGTATTTGCCGGTGTTGACGTCGATGACCGTCATCGCCTCGGTGCGGTCGATGATCAGTGTGCCGCCACTGGGCAGCCAGACCTTGCGGTCCATGCCCTTGGCAAGCTGCTCGTCGACGCGGAAGGAATGGAAGACATCCTCGGTGTCGACCCACTGCTCGACGCGGTCCGACAACTCTGGCGAGCGGTCGTCGATGTAGGCCTTGACCGTTTCATGGGTCTCTGCGCCTTCGATGACCAGGCGGGTGAAGTCCTCGTTGAAGATGTCGCGGACCACGCGCAGGGCGAGCTCGGGCTCACCGCGCAGCAGAGTCGGTGCGGACTTCGTGTTTGTCTGCTTGCGCTCGATCTCCGTCCACTGGCGGACCAGGCGCTCGACGTCGTCGGAGAGCTGCTTGTCGGAGGCGCCCTCGGCTGCAGTGCGCACGATGACACCCGAGCCGGCGGGGACGACCTTCTTGAGGATCTTCTTCAAACGCTGGCGCTCTGGTTCGGGCAGTTTGCGGGAGATCCCCATCATCGACCCATGCGGGATGAGGACCAGGAAACGGCCGGCTAACGTGATCTGGCTGGTCAGGCGCGCGCCCTTGTGACCGATCGGGTCCTTCGTCACCTGCACGAGGATGGCGTCACCACTCCTGAGGGCGTTCTCGATACGCCGAGGGTGGCCTTCCAGACCGACGGCGTCCCAGTTGACCTCGCCGGCGTAGAGAACGGCATTGCGGCCGCGACCGATGTCAATGAAGGCAGCCTCCATCGAGGGCAGGACATTCTGGACTCGACCCAGGTAGATGTTGCCCACGGCCGACTGCTGGGTCCGTCGGGCGACGTAGTGCTCGACCAACAGATCGTCCTCAATGACGGCGATCTGGTCGAGGCCGTTGCGGTGACGGATGACCATCTGACGAGTGACGGACTCACGACGGGCCAGAAATTCGGACTCGGTGATGACGTGATGACGACGATCCTCACGACGACCCTCACGACGCCGCATCTTCTTGGCCTCCAGGCGCGTCGACCCCTTGAGGGCGCGAACCTGGTCGGAGGCCTCGCCCCCGAACTCGGTCGAGGAGGAGGAACGGGAACGACGGCGACGACGACGCTTGGTCGTCGACTCCCCTTCGGCCTCGTCCTCGACGGCATCCACGTCCGGGCCAGCTGCCTCGGGTTCGGACTTCTGCGCGTCACCGCCGTCCGATCCGGGGGGAGCTTCCTCCACGGATTCATTCTTCTGGGAATGCCGCGATCGACGCGTGTGCGCGCGAGGACGGGCTTCCTCGTCCTCGGTGGGCGGTTCTGCGGGCGCGTTCTCCCGCTCGGGCGCCGCCTCCTCAGGCTCACTCTCGGACGACACCGCGCGTGGCGCTCGCCGCGACGAGCGGCGTTTGCGGGGTGCAGACGGCTTCTCCTCGTCGGAAGGAGACCCTTTGACGGGTCCCGGTTCGACGAAAGTGGGCGGTTGGAAGGTCGGTGCCTGGAACAGCAGTGACGCCGCTCGGGTCTCGGGTGCCGACGGGGTCTCGGGGGTGGTGCTCACGGTTCTCCAATTGTGAGTGTCCCCCTCACACCTGAAGGACACCGGATGCTCGCCCGCTGGGGGCGGAAATCTGTCCAGGACCGCGCCTTGGTGCGGTGGTACTCAGGGCCCCGGCCGTCTCCGGCCGTTCGGCTCACCTGGCACGCTCGCCGCGGAGGTGCGTCCACGGCGTCCATGTTCGTCGTCATTGTCGCACATCACGGGGCTCCGAGTCGGGTGGGCTCGCTCACCGGCGACAGGATTCCCCGAACGTCACCGGCGGACGCCCCCACCGAGGTCTCCTCCACACGAAGCTTTCCAGCCGGTCGATGAATGAGTAGAATTTCTCAATCGGGGGTCGCATGTCATCCCCGTCGACCGGAAATTGTTTTCACTCTTTGGCCTCCGCAAACCCTCTTGATCAGCCCGGCGACGAGTGAGCCGACCTCGCGTCACATGTCCGTTCACACGCTCCGTTCGGCCACTAACCACTTGGTCAATGCGGTATCTTTTTGACATGGCGTCAGGACAGGCGGCCTGCCGCGTGCCCGCGCCGTCCAACTCCCTCACACCGGAAAGGCGAGCACCATGACACTCCTTCCGGCCGCACTCGATGCGGTGGCGCTGGGTCGGTGGCAGTTCGGTATCACAACCGTCTATCACTTCATCCTCGTGCCGCTCACCATCGGGTTGTCGCTCCTGGTTGCGATCATGCAAACGTTCTGGCACAGGTCCGGCAAGGACGCGTGGCTCCAAGCCACCCGGTTCTTCGGCAAGCTCCTTCTCATCAACTTCGCCTTGGGGGTTGCCACCGGCATCGTCCAGGAATTCCAGTTCGGCATGAACTGGTCCGAGTACTCCCGCTACGTCGGCGACATCTTCGGAGCACCCCTCGCCGTCGAGGCATTGCTTGCCTTCTTCCTCGAGTCGACGTTCCTGGGCCTGTGGATCTTCGGCTGGGGGAGGCTGTCCAAGGGATGGCACCTCGCCTGCATCTGGTTCGTCGCAATCGGCACGATGCTGTCGGCGGCCTGGATCCTCTCCGCGAATGCGTGGATGCAGCATCCGGTGGGGGCGACCTTCAATGCAACGACCGGCAGAGCCGAGCTCGACGGCGCCGCCGGATTCCTCAAAGTCATCACGAACTCCGTCTTCATCTGGGAGTTCAGCCACGTCATCACCTCCTCCTGGCTGGTCGCCGGCACGTTCGTCGCCGGATTGGCGATCTGGTGGATGGTGCGCGCCGCCCGTCGCGGTGGCGAGGCCGGCGAAACACAAGCACGTGAGGTCTGGCGCCCCATCGCCCTTTTCGGACTCGTGATCGTCATCATCGGCGGCCTGGGAACTGCTGGCACCGGACACATCCAGGGTCAGGAACTCGTCAGGGCCCAACCGATGAAGATGGCTGCGGCCGAAGGCGTGTGCGTCGACACGAAGGGCGCTGCCTTCACCATCGCCCAATTCGGGTCCTGCCCGCTGGGTGACGACGGCTCTGAACCGACCAAGTTCATCGAGGTTCCCGGAGTCTCCGCTTTCATGGCGACCAACAGCTTCTCTGGCACCGTCGAGGGAGTCAGCTCCGAGCAGGCTCGCCTGGTCGAGACCCTCAACGCGAACCCCGACTTCGTCGCCAAGTACGGCGACGCCTCGCAGTACGACTTCCGCCCCCCGCAGATGGTCGTCTTCTGGTCCTTCCGCATCATGATCGGTCTGGCCGGCTTCGCCGCCGTCCTCGCCCTGTGGGGACTGTGGGCGATGCGCAACGGGGCCGTGGCAACAAACAAGTGGCTCGGGATCTTCGCCCTGATCACGATCCCGACCCCCTTTCTGGCAGCCTCCTTCGGATGGATCTTCACCGAAATGGGTCGCCAACCTTGGGTGGTGGTCCCCAACCTCGACGCGTTGGCCGGCGGTGATGCCGTCGGCTCCGTGATGATGATGACCGAGTCGGGAATCTCGACGGCCGTCCCGGCGGGACAGGTCCTGGCGACGATGATCATCTTCACACTGCTCTACGCGGCGCTGGGCGTGGTCTGGTTCCTTCTCATCAAGCGCTACTCACTCGAAGGGATCCATTCGTCGGGGGACTCCGGGACGAGCGAGACCCAGGCTGCCCCCGGCGACGCTCCCGTCGGCGCCCTGTCGTTCGGTTACTGAGAGGAAACGGAGACATTCCCATGACACTCAGCATCCTCTGGTACATCCTCATCGCGGTCCTGTGGACCGGATACTTGGTCCTCGAGGGCTTCGACTTCGGCGTCGGCATGCTGCTGCACATCGTCGCCAAGAACGACCGCGAGCGCACCGCCGTCGTGCGCACGATCGGCCCACACTGGGACGGCAACGAGGTCTGGCTTCTCACGGCTGGTGGCGCGACCTTCGCGGCCTTCCCCGAGTGGTACGCAACGATGTTCTCGGGCATGTACCTGCCCCTGTTCATCATCCTCGTGCTCCTGATTCTGCGGATTACCGCCATCGAATGGCGCTCGAAGATCGCAACCGAGAAGTGGCGTGCGACCTGGGACTGGTTCCACACCGTCGCCGCCCTCGGAGTTCCGCTGCTGCTTGGCGTCGCCTTTGCGAATCTTGTCCAGGGCATGAAGATTGAGGTGATCGACCGCGCGACGCAGACCGCTGTTCCAGTCGCCGACGCCGCTGCGGCCGCTGCCACGTCGTCGCACCAGTTGACCGGTGGGTTCTTCTCCCTGCTGACTCCCTTCACTCTGCTGGGCGGAGTGGTCATCGTCGCGATCTGCCTGATGCATGGCGCCCAGTTCCTCACGCTGAAGACCGACGGGGTCATCCGCGAGCGCGCGAACGCCTTCATCGCGCCGGCCTCGGCCGTCTCGACGGTGCTGGCTGCTGTCTTAGTCCTGTGGGGCCAGTTCGCCCACACCGACAACCTGCTCGCCTGGATCCCGCTGGTCATCGCTGCCCTGTCGCTCATTGCATCGGCGGCGTTCTCCCAGGCCGCGACCCGGCGCGAGGGGCTCTCCTTCGTGCTTTCCTCGGTCGGCATCGCTGCGGCGGTCGCGTGGATCTTCTCCGCGATGGCTCCTGCGGTCATGAAGTCGAGCATCGATCCGGGCTACTCGCTGACGATCTCCCAGGCATCCTCCACCCAGGGCACCCTGACTGTGATGACCATTGTCGCGGTCTGCCTGGTCCCGATCGTCTTGATCTATACGGCGTGGTCGTACTGGGTCTTCCGCAAGCGCGTCACCCCCGGTGACGTCGACGCGAACGCTGGTCTGCTCCCCGACAAGATCAGGCTTGGCGAGAATTTCCTCACCGGCTGAGATCCAGCACGCTCTTCGGGCCCGTATCTCCTCGGGGGTGCGGGCCCGAAGTGTTGGACAGACCACGGATCGTCGAGCACGACACCCGGAAGACTGACGGTCCAACTGGCACAATAGTGGGGTGAGACCCCTTGACCCGCGACTAATGCGTTATGCACGGTCGTCTCGGGGATACATTGTCGCGACCGCTGTCTTCGGTCTCCTCACATCGATCCTCGTTATCGCCCAAGCCTTTCTGATCTCCCGTTCGCTCGCGCCCGTTGTCCGTGGAGCCTCCGAGCTGTCCGGCGTGTTCCGTCCCATCGGGATCCTTCTGATCGTCGTGCTCGTGCGCGGCCTGCTCGTGGCCGTGCGTGAGTCCCTGGCGCACCGCGCCGCCGATTCAGCAATCCGCGAGCTGCGCGGGGCGGTCATCTCCAAGGCTGAAAGGCTGGGGCCACGGTGGCGCGCCGCCCACGGCACGGACACCGCGACACTGGTGACCCGAGGGCTGCAGGACCTCGGCCCGTACTTCGTCGATTTCCTCCCCCAACTCCTTCTGTCGGCGACCGTCACCCCCTTGGTGCTCGCGACAATCCTCCTGCTCGATTTCTGGTCGGCCCTGATCGCGGCCCTCGTCATTCCACTGATCCCGCTGTTCATGATCCTCATCGGGCGCTTCACCCAGGACTCCTCCGAACGCAAGCTCGCCTCGATGGAGCGGCTCGGTTCCCAGATGCTCGACCTCATGGCCGGGCTGCCAACACTGCGTGGTCTGGGGCGCGAGGCCGGACCACGCGCCCACCTCAAGCGCCTCGGTGAGGAGAACACCCGCACGACCATGGCAACGCTGCGAGTCGCCTTCCTGTCGGGAGGTGTCCTTGAGTTCCTGACGACGCTGTCGGTCGCTCTCGTTGCCGTCGAGGTCGGGATGCGTCTGGTCAGCGGCAACATCGGCCTGGAGACCGGTCTGGCCGTCATCATGCTCGCCCCCGAGGTCTTCGAACCGCTGCGCCAGGTCGGCGCCCAGTTCCACGCCTCGGCCAACGGAGTCGCCGCCGCGAACTCCGCCTTCGACATCCTCGAGACTCCTGAGCGTCCCGACGGTCACGTTGCAGCTCCCGACCTGCACGGCTCCGAGATCGTCCTAAAGGACCTCTCGGTTGCGGCGCGCGGTGTCTGGGCCCCGCATTGCCTCGAGGCCGTCATCCGACCCGGGACCCTGGTCGCTCTGCGCGGGCCTTCGGGCGCGGGCAAGACGACAACGGCAATGGTCGCCCTCCGCTTGGAGGATCCGACGCTCGGCCACGTCCTCATCCGTCCCGCCCGGCCGGGACGTGGCGAGGACGAGGAGTCGGTCGACCTCGCGGACATTGAGGCCGCCTCCTGGTGGAGTCAGGTCTCGTGGGTCCCCCAGACCCCTGTCCTCCTGCCCGGAACTGTCCGCGAGGCACTTCCCGAGGACGTCGGGGCGACCGACCTCGCGCGTGCCGCCGGTTCGACCGGACTGGAGCAGGTCGTCGCCTCCCTCCCCCAGGGCTGGCAGACCCCGATCGGTCAGGGCGGTGTCGGGCTCTCCGTCGGTCAACGTCAGCGTCTGGCACTGACTCGCGCCCTCCTCGATGATGCGCCCCTGGTCGTCCTCGACGAACCGACAGCCCACCTCGACGCGATGAGCGAGGAAACGATCGTCGATGCCCTGCGCGCCATGCGGGCCGAAGGACGCACCATCCTGGTCATTGCCCACCGCGCCGCCGTCGTCGCGGCCGCCGATCACGTCATCGACGTCGTGGCGCGCCCGGCGACGCCCGCCGAGTTCGAGGCGCATCCCGAGCTCGGTCACATCGACGAACTCACGGACCTGCGAGTCGAGCTTCCGGGCTTCCTCGACGACTCGGAGATCGCGCCCGCTCCGTCCGGCACCCACCGGTCGGACCCGATGGCGGGAGGCGCCCGGTGAGGTTCCTGCTCACGGCCTCGGAGCGCCGATCCCTGCGCCGGGTCCTCGGGTTGCTCGACATCGACGCCCGAGGCGTCGTCCTGTCCGTCGTCCTGGGGTCCCTCGGGCTGGGCTCCGCCGTCGCTCTGTCCGCAACCTCGGCCTGGTTGATCGCGCGCGCCTCCCAACAACCCCCCGTTCTCTATCTGACGGTCGCGGCGGTCGCCGTCCGCATGTTCGGTATCCTGCGGGCCCTCATGCGTTACCTCCAACGCCTGGCCAGCCACAAAGTGGCGCTGACCGGCATGGACGCACTGAGACAGAATCTCTACGGCATTCTCTCGACCTCACGCGTCGACCGTGTCGTCGCCCTGCGCCGCGGCGATCTGCTGGCCCGCACCGGCGCCGACGTCGACGAGGTCGGCAACCTCGTCGTCAAATCGCTCCTCCCGGCGGCCGTCACTCTGCTCGTTGGTGTCGCAACCGTTGGGGGAATTGCGATGCTCTCCCCCGCCGCGGCCCTGATCCTGGCCATCTGCCTCCTGGTCTCCGGCGTCGTGACTCCGCTGCTGACCGGAAAAGCGACCCGCACGGTCGAGGCCGACTCCCGGAGTGCCCGCACCGGCTTGTCGGAGACGACGGTCAGCCTCATGGACGGCGCTGCGGAACTCCAGACCTCCGGACGCATCGACGGAATCCACACACACCTCGGCCGCATCGAGGACTCGCTGACCGATGCCACGGCCCGCGCCGCGCGTATCTCGGGCCTCGCCGCCGGAGTCGACCGTGCAGCGATGGGTCTGGCCGTCGTCGGAGCCCTGCTCGTCGGGATCCCGGAGACCACGGCCGGTCTCGTCGCAGCGGTCGCCCTCGCCGTCCTCGTCCTCACCCCCCTCGCCTCCTTCGAGGGCACCTCGGAGTTGTCGGCCGCGGCCTCCCAGCTGGTGCGCTCCGCCGCAGCAGCGGAGCGGATCGATCATCTGCTCGGCACCGATCGCCTCCCCGAGGAGCATCACCTGCCGACGGTTCCGCCGACCGGTCCCCGATTGGTCGTCCGGAACCTTGCCATCGGCTGGCCCGGAGGACCGATCATCGCCCGCGGCATCGACCTCGATCTGGAGGTCGGCTCGCACCTGGCAGTGGTCGGCCCGTCCGGCATCGGGAAGTCGACCCTGCTCTACACACTGGCCGGAATGCTGCCGCCCGTGGAGGGCACCGTCACGTTGGACGGAGCCGACGTGTGGGCGGCCGACCGCGGCGACGTCGCCTCCCGCGTGACGGTGACCGCCGAGGACGCCCACATCTTCGCCACGACCGTGTATGAGAACATCCGGGTGGCCGACGCCGACCTGACCCGTCCGGCGGCCGCGGACCTGCTGGATCGCGCCGGACTGTCGGAATGGTTGGGTGAGCTTCCCGCAGGACTCGACACGATGATCGGATCGGGTGGGACGACCGTCTCCGGAGGCGAGCGACGCCGACTGTTGCTCGCGCGCGCGCTGGCCTCTCCCGCTCCCTTGTTGCTGCTGGACGAACCCGCGGAGCATCTCGACCCGGATACCGCCGATGCGTTGATGGCCACCTTGCTCGGTCCCGAGGATTCAGCCCGTGGCGTCCTCGTCGTCACCCATCGGCTGTCCGGCCTCGCCGGAGCCGATGCGGTGCTGGTCCTCGATCATGCGGACTCCGCTGCGGATCTGTTCCCCGCGACGATCGTCGAACGAGGAACACATTCAGACCTGAGTTCCCACCGGACGAGCTATCGGTGGGCACTCGAACAGGAGGCACGATGAGCAGGGATCCACGAGATCTTGCTCTGCTCAAGGCGGCACTCGACCTCACCTCGAACCTGCACCTGAGGCCCGCTCTGCAGAACTTCGTCAACCAGGCCTGTCGTCTGACGGGCGCCCGCTATGGCGCTCTGTCCGTCCTCGACAACTGGGGCGAGACCTCGATGTTCATCCAACACGGGCTGTCGGAGGCCCGTGCCCAACGTCTGGGACACCCGCCCCTGGGGCACGGCCTGCTCGGGGAGATCCCCACCGAAGGCGCCCTCATCGTCAACGATCTCGCCCACTCCGACCACACTCCTGTCGCGCTTCCCCCCGGTCACCCCATCATGGAGAACTTCCTCGGAGTGCCGGTCCAGGTTCACGAGCAGGTCTACGGACGGCTCTATCTGTCCGACAAATTCGGTGGTTTCGATCAAAGTGACGTCGAGATCGTCTCCGCGCTGGCATCGGCTGCGGGGGTCGCGGTGGAGAACTCCGAGCTGTACGCCCAGGCTCGAAACCGAGAACGGTGGATCGCTGCCTCCCAATCCCTGACGACGACGATGCTCGAGGGCGCCGACGAGGAAGAGGCTCTGGCGCTGATCGCGAAGACCGTCCGAGAAGTCTCACGCGCGGACACCGCTCTGATCGTCCTGCCCTCCGTCGGCAACACGTGGGCCGGAGAGATCGCCGACGGGTACCACGCGGACCAACTAGTCGGCGTGGTCTTTCCACCCGAGGGACGGGCCATGTCCGTCCTGCGCGAGGAGACGGGCATGATCGTTGACTCGATGGCACGTGCCCAGACGATGCGCGTCCACCAATTCGCGGAGTTCGGGCCGGCTCTCTACGCACCCCTGCGCTCGCGCGGACAATCCTCCGGCGTGTTGATCCTGCTGCGCAAACCCGGCCGCCCCGAGTTCGACGGCTCGGACCTCCCGATGGCCGAGTCCCTCGCCTCACAGGCCACCCTCGCTCTGGAGCTGGCCTCCGCCAGGCACGCCGAAGACGTGGCGAACCTCCTCGACGAGCGCGACCGCATCGGCCGTGACCTCCATGATTTCGCGATCCAACAGCTCTTCGCTGCCGGAATGCAATTGGATGCCACCAAGCAGAAGGTCGGGACCGGCGAACTGACCCGGGACGAGATCATGGCATCGATTGACGAATCCCTCTCCCAGGTCGACGAATCAGTGCGCCAGATTCGCGCGATCGTCCACAACCTGCGCGAGCCGGACCAGAATGTCGGCGTGGTTGAGAGGATCCGACGCGAGGCTTCCCTGTCTCGTAATTTCCTCGGCTTCGCGCCTTCGCTGGTCATTTCCTTGAACGGAACCCCGATCAACGCCGTCGAAGCCGAGGAGGAAGCGATGATCGATCACGTCGAGGGATGCGTCGGACTCGATGTCTCCGACGACGTCGTCGCCGTCGTCCGTGAAGGGCTGTCGAACATCGCCCGTCACGCCCACGCCACCGCCGGGCGTGTCACCGTCGAGGTCGAGACGCCGGAAGAACCCGCCACCGACGGAATCCTCGGCGTGATCACCGTCTCGATCGCCGACGACGGCAAGGGCATCGACCCGAACCGCACCCGCAACTCGGGCCTGGGGAATCTCGCTGCTCGCGCCCGCCGTCACGGAGGGTCCTTCGCCTTCGGTCCCGGCATTGGGGGGTTGGGCACGGAGATCATCTGGACGGCGCCGCTCAAGCAGGAGTGAGGCGCACGTCCCTCAGTTGCGCCACGCGGCCGCGCGCTGGCCGGCGACCCATGCCGCGACCTGCGTGCGGCGCTGCAACCCCATCTTCGACAGCAATGACGTGATGTGGTTCTTGACCGTCTTCTCCGCGACGCCGAGCTTGTCTCCGATCTCGCGGTTCGACAGGCCGTCCCCGATCAGCTCGAGGACCTTGCGCTCCGAGGGCGTCAGGTCGGACGTCGGGTCGTCGTGATCGGCGCGTCGGCGCGTCACCGTGCGCTCGTCGAGCAGGATTCTCCCGGCAGCCACGACGCGGATGATGTCAGTGATCTCCGCGCCGCGCACAGTCTTGAGGATGTAGGCGCGAGCGCCCTTCTCCAGAGACTCCGCCAGGGCTTCGTCGTCGTCAAAGGAAGTGAGGACGATGGGCCGGATCTCGGGATGGGTCTTCCCAAGCTGGTCCATGATGTCGATGCCGGTCCCGTCGGGGAGCTGCAGATCGACCAGTATCACGTCAGGCAGGACGAGGTCCGCCCGGCGCAACGCATCGGCGACGGTCCCGGCTTCAGCGACGACTTCCAAGCCCTCGGCCCGATCGACGATCTCCGCGATCCCCCGGCGCACAATCTCGTGGTCATCGACGATCATCACGCGGATGTTGCCGTCGGACTTCTTCTCGTTCGCTAACACGCCCTCATCGTAGCCAACAGCGAGACTCGTCATCACATCGCCTCGCCCCATGCGGGGGAATCACCGGCCACGGGCGCCCGGTCGCGGACGGATGTGCACCCGGACGTGCGGCAACCCGCACCACCGCATCGATCAGTCGTGGTGATGGATGAAGTCAGGATCCAGCCGCAGCATCGCGTCGCGTGCCGCCAAGTTCTCCGCGTGCTTCTTCGAGCTTTCCGAGGCCGCCCCGACCGTCTCACCCGAGCCGAACGCGACGGCGGCCGCAAAGGTTCGACTGTGGTCGGGTCCGCGCCCGGTGACCGTGTAGACCGGATCGTCGGCACCCTGGGAGCGCGCGTACTCGGCGAGGATCGTCTTCCAGTCCTGCGTCTGGCCGCGCTCCACCGCATGGTCGAGCAGACCCGAGAGTCGCTCGAGGACGACGCGCCGAGCCTCCTCCATGCCAAGCGACAGATAGGTGGCCCCGATCAAGGCCTCGACCGTGTCGGACAGGATCGAATCCTTGTCGCGCCCACCGGTCAGGCCCTCGCCACGGCCCAGACGAATGAAATCACCCAGGCCGATCGAACGGGCAACGATCGCGAGGGGCTCCTGGGAAACGGTCGCTGCGCGCATGCGCGAAAGATCAGACTCGGGCAGATCGGGAAACTCGTGGTAGAGGTGATCGGCCACGACGATCGACAGCACCGAGTCCCCGAGGAACTCCAGACGCTCGTTGTGGGCAATCCCCCCGGCCTCGTAGGCATAGGAGCGGTGGGTGATCGCCAGGTCCAGCAGCTCGGGATCGATCGTGGCTCCCCACAGGCGCGCGAGCTCGGCTTGGTCGCTGTTGGGGGGAACCGGCGGAGCGGAATGACGGCTCATTGGTGCTCTGCCTCCTGTGCATCGTCGTTCGAGAGGTCCTCCTCCACGTCGTCGGACTCAAGGAGGGCGGCAAGGCCCGCCAGGCGTGGGTCGATGACATCGTGGTGGTGGTCAGGCGGCAGGTCGTCGAGCTTCTCCCCGCACACCGCGCACAGGCCTGCGCAAGTGGGACGGCATAGCGGGCGGTCGTCGACCAAGGGGATGATCGCGTCACGCAGGACGGGCTCCACATCGACGGTGTCGTGAAGGCCGATGATACGCAGTCCGTCCAGCGCATCGCTGTCCTCGTCCTCGGGCCCGCGAGCAAGAGGGGAGGACGGCTCAACGAAGACGTCGGTGGTGTGGACCTCACGGTGGGCGCGAACCAGATCGAGGCAGCGCACGCACTCCCCCACCAGGTCGACCGCGGTGTCCAGGGAGACGAGGACTCCGTCATCGACGGACGTCAGATCGATCGACAGGGGGATCGCTGCGCCGGCCTCGAGAGCCATCGAGGAGGTCCCGAAACCAGAAGGCGCCTCCCACACGACCTCCCGATGGGCCGTCGAACCGATCTGGCGCGAAAGATCACGCAGGTCAAGAAGCAGGGGTGATGTGTCAGTCGTGGTCAATGCTGATGTCCGTCTGGTCGATTCCGTTGCGTTCGGCGATTGCCCGCCGGCCGGCGTCCGTGCGCCGCTGAAGGTCCGTGAGCAGGTGCGCGAGTTCCGCCAACGAGGTCGCAGCATAGTCGTCCGCACCGCGCCGGAGCTGTTTCTCCTGGTCGCGGGCCTCGGCGACGATCTGGCGGGCCCGGTCCTCCGCGAGCTGGGTGATGTTCTCCGTGGAGACGAGGCGCTCGACCTGGGCGTTGGCATCGGCGAGCGACGACTGGGCGTCCGACCGAGCCTGGGCGCGGGTCGCCTCCGCCTCTTCAGTCGCGGTGCGAACAGCGCGCTCGGCCTGGTCGCGAGCCTCCTCAATCATCTGTGAGGCCTTCTCGCGAGCCTCTTCCACGGTCGTCCGGGCACGGGTGTTCGCCTCAGCGATCGTCACCTCGGCGGCAGAATCTGCGCGACCGAGGACAGCATCTGCATCGGCGACCACGGCGTCCGCAGCCACGAGGTCATCGGGCAGCGCCTCACGCGCCTGATCGATGAGGTCGAGCAGTTCCGCCCGATTGACCATGACGGCCGCCGACAGGGGTACAGCCCGGGCCTGGGTGATGAGGTCCTCAAGTTGATCGAGTGCCGCGATGACTGTCGACGGGCCGTAGACCGCCTGGCCTCCCCAGTCGGAGCCCTCGGGCACCTCGGTCGAGACTGACTCGTCCTCCGTCTGCTCGACCTGGTCCTCGGTCTCGTCCTGCTCAGGCATCGGACCCTCCTTCGCTCGTCCCCGGCCATGTGTTGCGCACTGACCCATTGTCCGCCAACGCCGCCGCAACCGCGGGAGGAACATACCGGGAGACGTCCATTCCCCACGAGGCGAGTTCTCGCACAATTGACGAGGAGACATGCATGAGATCCGGACGCGTCGGCAGGAACAGCGTCTCAACGTCACCGATCTCCCGGTTGACGCTGGCCTGGGTGATCTCCCAGGAGATGTCCGCGGAGTCACGGATTCCCTTGATGATGAGATCGGCGTGATGAGATCGACAGAAGTCGACGACCAGGCCGTCAACGGGTTCGACCGCCACGCCGGAGATATCGCTCAAAGCGTCGCGGATGAAGCCAACTCGTTCCTCGACGGTGAAGTGCTGGTTCTTGCGAGCGTTGACCCCCACCCCGACGATGATGTGATCGGCCACACGCGTGGCCCGGCGGATGAGGTCGACGTGCCCGATGGTGATGGGGTCGAAGGATCCCGGCAACACGGCAGTGGTCATGGCGTCAGTCTAGGCGGGGCCACCGGGTGCAGAACCCCAGCCCGGAGTGAACGCCCTCGAACGGCCATGGATCCATGAACGAGAGTGTCGACACCGCGGACAAGAATCCTCGGAACGACTACTTGAGGACGTCAAGTTTTCCAAAATGCTCGGCGAGGAGGTAATAGACAGTCAGCCGGTTCCTGCGGCTGACACCCTTCATTTTCGCGCCGACCTCGGCGATCGCCCCATCCAGGTCATCGGACTCGGAGAGGCCCAGCTTGCGGATCAGGAAGTTCTTCTTCACCCTGGCCAGTTCCCCCGGGTCGCCGAAGGCGATGACCGCCGAATCCGCTCGACTGAGCACGAGGCGGTACGTGGCGGCCATCGCTTGGACAACGGACTCGTCAACTGCGCTCGTGTACTTCTGGACGTCTGCAATGTAGTCCATTGAGGTTTCCTCTCCATGACATCGGGGCGACACCATCCAGATGCGCGTGGACCCCATCATGGCCCCCATGTGACAGTCGATACTCCCGAATGGGATCCCTCTGTGAGTTGTCGCAGGTCAACGCGCAAATCTCTCCGGCCCGACGACTCACTCGGACTGGGATGGACCCGCGAACCAGACGACAGTCTCACCATAGGTCCGCTTGTCCTCGCGGTGGAGATGCTCCGGCCAGGTCGGCTCCGGGGTACGGGACGACCGCTCGACGACGACCAGGCCATCGGGACCGATCCAGGGTTCAAGCAGACCGAGGACCTCCGTCAGATCGTTCTCGGCAATGTCATAGGGAGGATCGAGAAGGACCAGGTTCGCGTCGCCCGCGAGCGCGGCCGTCCCCGTGCGGGTCGCAAGGAACGTCCGGACGTCGACCGTATGGACGCTGGCACGTTCCCCGAGTTCGGTGGACCTGATGTTGCCGGCAATGATCTGGGAGGCCGGACGCGAGCGTTCGACGAGGTCGACGTGCGCCGCGCCTCGAGAAGCCGCTTCCAGTCCGAGCGCGCCAGAGCCCGCATAGAGGTCGAGGACACGCGAGTCCTCCAGAATGTCCAGGTGATCGAGCCGAGAGAACAGCGCCTCTCGGACTCGCTCCGAGGTGGGCCTCGTTCCCTTGGGCGGCACCTTCAGGGTCCGCCCGCCTGCCTCGCCTGCGACGATCCTGGTCATGGTCACACTCTACGGGGTGGCCGGTACGTCGATCGTTCCCTGGGGTGGACGCAAGGACGATGTGGCGTCTCAGCGAGTGAGAATGGCTCGGTGAGCACCGATTCCCTCTCCTGCGCGCGCCAGGCTGACCCCAGCTCCTCCCATGAGGTCCATGCCGGGATCCGCATCGCGTTGAGCGCGGCGCTGGGTGTCGGAGCGACGGGCGTGACCTTCGGCGTCCTGGTCGTCCAGACCGGACTGCCGTGGTGGTGGGCACCCCTGTGCCAGACCGTCGTTTTCGCCGGATCGCTCGAGTTCGTCCTGGTCGGACTCGCGGCCGCGTGTGCCCCGTTGTCGACGATCGCCCTGAGCTCCCTGCTCGTGAATTCCCGTCACGTCTTCTACGCCCTGTCGTTTCCCCTCGACCGGGTCAGGGCTCCTCTCGCCCGCGCCTACTCCGTCTACACGTTGACCGACGAGGCCTATGCGCTGACGAGTGTGCCCGAGGCGCGGATCTGGTCGGGCACACGCATCGTCGCGATCCAGGCGACGCTGCAGATCTCGTGGGTCGGCGGCGGTCTGATCGGCGTCGGACTCGGCAGCCTGCTGCCCCCAGAGATCCCCGGCCTGAGTTTTGCCTTCACCGCACTTTTCGTCGTCCTCGCGATGGACGCCTACCGTGCCTCGGCCTCGCCACCGCTGCCGCTGCTGGCCGCGGCGTGCGCGACAGCCGCAGCCATGTGGACACCGGGCAACATGTTGCTCGTCGCAATGACCGCCTACACAGTCGTGCTCATCACAGCACGGCCGGTCGCTCGGCGAGGTGGACGGAAGGCGGTTCCGCGTGCCCACTGACGCTCATCTGGTCGCTGCAGTCCTCGTCGCGGCGGCCGTCACCCTCGCCCTGCGAGCGCTCCCCTTCACGGTCATCACTCGGCTGCGATCGGCTCCGATCGTCCCGTGGCTGGCCGCCCGCATGCCGGTCGGGATCATGGTGATCCTTGCGATCTATACGTTCCACGATGTCGACATCCACGAAACCGGTCAGATCGCGCCTTTCCTGGTCGCACTGATCATCACCGTCGGCCTGCAGCTGTGGCGCCACAACGCGATCCTGTCGATCGTCGCCGGGACGCTCGTGTGCATCGGTGTGTCGATCGCGTTGGGGTGACGAGGGCGCGAGACGCACCCGGCTACGACCTCTCCATCCACACGAGATCCGACCCCGCCCGTTGGCGCACCGCTGCGGCAAGGTCCGGGTGGGCGCGCAGCGTGGGGTCTGCCTCGACGAGGACGGTGGCTTCCTCCCGCGCCTCGCGGATGACGGCCTCGTCGCGCTGGACGGAGAGGAAGCGCAACCCGGAGGTCCGCCCGGATTGGTCGGCACCGAGGACGTCGCCCTCACGGCGCAACTTGAGATCCTCGTCGGCCAGGTCGAACCCATCGGTCGTCGAGACGAAGGCATCCAGCCGCTTGATCGACCAATCCGAGAGCTCGTGTCGGTGAACCGCCATGCACACCGACGGACGCTGCGAACGCCCAACCCTCCCTCGCAGCTGATGGAGTTGGGACAACCCGAATTGCTGGGCGTCGAGGATCACCATCATCGAGGCGTCCGGAACGTCGACCCCGACCTCGACGACGGTGGTCGCCACGACCACGGGAGCACGACCGGCGGCGAAGTCGTCCATGACGCGCGACTTGTCGACGGCTGTCATTCGCCCGTGCAGTTCATGGATCCCGAGACCGGCCAGCGGCGACCGCGTGCGCAGGTACTCGGCGACGGACTGCACATTGGCCAGCGGAGGGCCCTGGGCAACGTGGGCCGCGGCTCCCGAACGCGCCCCGACATCGTCGACTCCGAGCAGGATGCCGGGCTCATCCTCCTCCGCGTCGGCGACCGAGTCGGCCTCGTCGATGCGCGGGCACACGACGTAGACGCGCCCGCCGGAATCGACCTCTTCGCGGGCACGAGCCCACAGGCGCTGCATCCACACGCCGTTCGCGGAGTCCACGAGGAAGGTCTCCACCGGCGTGCGCCCCGGCGGCAAACCGATCAGGCGCGTCTCGTCGAGATCGCCGAAGACCGTCATCGCGACCGTGCGGGGAATCGGCGTGGCCGTCATGACGAGCTGGTGGGGCACGCGGGACCCGGTGAGCTTCTCCCCATCCGTGGCCTCACCGGACGGCCTCCGCAGGCGGTCACGCTGGGCGACACCGAAGCGGTGTTGCTCGTCAACGACGACCAGCCCGAGGTCTCCGAAGGACACGGCATCCTGGAGCAGCGCGTGCGTACCGACGACGATCAACGGGTCCCCCGACCGCAGGGCGAGATCAACCTCCCGACGCACCGGCGCGTGACTGGACCCGGTGAGCAGGCGCAACTGGACGTCGATCCCGCGGGCAGCCATCGGTGTGAGCAGGCCACGCAGGGACTCTGCATGTTGCTCCGCAAGAATCTCGGTGGGGGCGAGCAGGGCGGCCTGGTGGCCGGCACCGATCACCTGGCACATGGCTGCCAGCGCCACCACGGTCTTGCCTGAGCCGACATCGCCCTGGAGCAGTCGCTGCATCGGACGCGTTTGTTCGAGGTCGGAGCGGATCTCCGAAAGCGCCTGTTCCTGGGAATCGGTCAGCGCGAAGGGCAAGGTGTCGAGGAGTCCGGCGAGGACGGTGTTCCCCACGACCTCGCAGGCAGGAGCCCGCTCCCCCGATGCTCCGACGTGGGCGGCCACCAGGCCGGACTGGAGCACAAAGGCCTCCTGCCAAGCCAGTGCCGCACGCGCCACGCGGTGTTCCGTGTCGTCAGCGGGGTAGTGGAGCAGCCTCAGGGCACGTGCGTGGGTGGGCAATCCGTGACGGGACCGGACCTCAGACGGCACAGGGTCCGGGACGTCAGCGTCGTCGAGGGCATCGAGCACCATCGTCACAGCTCGGGCGATCGTCCAGGAATTGAGCTTCGCGCTGGCCGGATAGATCGGGATCGGCCGCTTCTGGCGCTCTCGGATCTCGTCCTCGCTCTGTCCCTCGGTGGATTCGAACTGGGGGTGGGTGAGCTGCAGGGCCCCCCGGTAGCTGCCGACCTTCCCGGCGAACAAGACGCTGGCCCCGGGAACCAGCT
Source organism: Lacisediminihabitans sp. (assembly GCF_036404185.1). Lineage (GTDB taxonomy): Bacteria > Actinomycetota > Actinomycetes > Actinomycetales > Microbacteriaceae > Lacisediminihabitans. The sequence continues at coordinate 100,269 of NZ_DASWPB010000096.1, forward strand.
GACGCAGGTGGGGAGCGAGTCGGTACTCGTTGGTCGCGAAGAAGATCGCGGTCATGACGTCCGTCCCGTCGGTCAGACCGACTTCCAGGCGCACCCCCTTGCGGGATCGATTCGGGATGATGCGTTGGGAAATGACCTCGGCCAGGATCGTCACATCCTGCCCCTCCCGCAGGCTCGACATCCGGGTCAGCGCACCCCAGTGATCGTAGCGCCGGGGGGCGAGGTCCAGCAGCTCGCCGACCGTGGCGAAGCCATGTTCGGCAAGCTTGCGAGCGGTCGGCTTGGGCAGACGCAGATCGAGTGGGATCTCGAGGGCGTTCATCGCACGCCCTGGAGCAAGCTGGGGCCTGGCTGGGCGCCGTCGATCGCCTCAAGGTCGGGGGTCTGGGGCTCCCCGGATCCGGTCGACGCGAGGACCTGGCGCAGCATTGCCACGAGGAACGGCCCGTCCTGACCTGCGCCGACCAGGACGCGGAAGTGGCGGGGCTCGCGGGAGACGATCTCGTGGACGGCTGCACCGAAACCGGGATCCTCGCCGGGCACTGGAAGCACCACGGTCCTGGATCGTTCGATGGCCTGCGCAGCCGTGCCTTCCAGCATCGGAGCGATGATCCCCGCCACCGACGGACCCCCCGGACGCGGGACGAAGAGCGTCGCACATGCCTGGGAGACCGAGAGGACACCGAGGTCGTCATCAGACGTCGCCACGAGAACGCGAAGCGTTCGCGCCATCCGCGCCGCCGCCGCGTCCGATTCTCTCGTCGATCCCAGATCCGAGGCGACCCGACGGGCCAGGTCCGCGGAGCCCTCGTCGCATGGGGCTACCAGGCACACACCCGTCGAGGACCGCCGGGCCTGGGTCGCGATCGCTGTCGTGTCGTCCCCGCCGGGATCGAGCAGGACGACGGCACCGGCTTGTGCAAGGTCCTCGACGAGGCCGGGCGCCCTCGTGCACGCCACGACGCAGGCCCGTTCGACGCGGGTCAGCGTCGAGCGCTCCAGCAACCGGGCTCCACGGTGTGTGACGACGTCGGACAGGGGATCCTCCCCGATCAACTCGTCGGGCCGCGCGTCGCAGACCTGGAAACGCCACACGAGGCCGGAACGAGGACGCACCGCCAGCGGCGCCGATGTGTCGACGTGAACCCGCCACTCGCCCACCCCGAACAGATCGGAGAACCCCACACTCGAGTACCGCACACCGAGCGAAGAAAGATCCACGAAGACGCGGGTGGCCTCGGCCCGAGTGCCACGCAGGACGATGTCGACGCCGAAGGCCCGGTCGGGAGAGGGCGCCTGGGGCCGGGGCGAGGACGCCCCGGGTGAGCCGGCCAGATCTGCGAGCATCTGGGTCAAGGAGATCAGCACTGCGGTGTCCTCACGAACGGCCGCGTCCAGCGAAGTGAAGAGCACCGCGAGAACCGCGGCTCCCGCGTCGACGCGGCCGGTTCGCTCCGAAGTCGCATTGACGAGTCCGTACTGGGCCTGGGAGGAGAACAGGGAGACGATCCCGGCGACGTCAGGCAGTGTGTCGCCGAGGGTCTCCAACTCCGAGGTTCCCTCATCGATCATTGATTCCACGGCGACGCTCCACACCATGTGAGTGCCATCGACCGTCCACGGCTCGCGTCGCAGCATCGCACGAGTGGCGACCGGGGTGAGCTCACCGGCCTCACCCTCACCCATCCGTGCCAAGGCGTCCGCCCACGCGGCCAGCACCGACGACACGAGAACGCCCACGTGGCCGATGCCTTCACGGATTCCTGCCGCCACTGCGGCCTCGAGCATTCCGGCCAGCGATGTGTTCCCATCCAGTGCCAAGGTCGCCCGAGCCATCGCCTCGAAGGTGAGCAGAGCGTTCGTTCCCGTGTCACAGTCCTGTCCGTCCCATCCGTCGAGGTCGTCGACGAACGCCCGCAGGCGCCGGGATTCCCCCGCTGCGATCGATAGGGCCTCGGCCATCGTCCGAGTGTTCACTGGCACTGAGGGTCCTTCCGACGAAGATCCGGGTCGTGGCGAGCGCACCGGTCATGGGGGCAATTGTCCGGATCGGGACGCCTGTGTGCCACCTGACACGCTGGAACCGGCGTGCGGACTTGGATTGCGGGGTGTTGATCGGATACTCTGCTGTGGTTGCGCGCGGTGGGTGACCATCGCTGCATGGACCGACCCCTTCCGTGGGGACACAGGATCTGGAACCGAGGAGAACATCGTGGCTTCCGTATGCGACGTCTGCGGCAAGGGCCCGGGCTTCGGCAAGAGCGTTTCGCACTCGCACATTCGTACGAACCGCCGCTGGAACCCGAACATCCAGCGCGTCCGCGCTCTGGTCAACGGGACGCCCAAGCGTCTAAACGTGTGCACCAAGTGCCTCAAGTCTGACAAGGTCGTCCGCGCCATCTGACGGACGGTCTCACTCGACCATTGAATCGGGGGTCGCCGGGAAACCGGTGGCCCCCGATTCGTGTCCGCGTAGTTGAGGATCCCGAGCGGAATGAGGGGCAGACGATCATCGCCGCCATTCAATTCACCCCGAAAGGCCGTCACGGAGTTCGAGTATCAGACCATGATCAGCATGGGCGGGTGGGCGTGCCGGAGGGCCGGACCACTACGTCGGGTGGATGGAGAACTCGGCAGGTTTCAAGGCCGAGGTCGTCGCCGACGAGGCGTGACACCGGCGAGATCTTCATGACCAGATCGGTCCGCAGATCAACGTGATCGTGCCTGGTATCAACGCCCGCGCACATTCAGACTGGAGCCATGACCACAGCGCTCCTCGTCATCGACGTCCAAGAATCGTTCCGCCAGTCCCCCGACTGGACCGAGGTTTCCAACCCGAAAATCATCTCCGACGTTGCGCGCCTCATCAAGCGCGCGCGAGCGGACGGCCATGAGGTCATCTGGATTCTTCATGCCTCCCCGGGCTCTGGATCTGTCTTCGATCCGACGTCCGGATATGTCCGCCCCATCGAGCCGCTCCGTCCCCTCGGCGATGAATCCGTCTTCACCAAGACCTCACGCAATGCCTTCACCACGACCGCACTCGGACAGCATCTGACTCGTGGTGGCATCACCGACCTCGTCATCGCGGGAATCCAGACCGAACAGTGTTGCGAGACGACGGCGCGCCTGGGCGCCGACCTCGGCCACACAGTCACGTTCGTCACCGAGGCCACGGCCACATTCCCGATCACCCGGCCCGACACGGGCCAGCGACTGGAGGTCGACGACATCATCACCCGCACGGAGTTCGCACTTGCCGGCAGGTTCGCGCGCATCGCCTCGATCGAGGAGGCGTTCGCGGCCGCATGACGACCGTCGTCTTCCTGCTTCATCCCCGGGTGCACCTGCTCGACCTAGCCGGTCCCGCACAGGTCTTCGGATCGGTGGCCGATGCCACGGGCGCCTCCTGGCCGATGGTCTACGTCGCCGACAGCTCACCGGTGCTCTCGCACCAGGGCATTGCTCTGGACGCGCGAACCACCTGGCCCGAGCTGTCACCGGACGACCTTGTCGTCATCCCTGGATGGCGAATGGATCCGAGGGACCATCAGCCGTCGTTTCACAGGAAGACCCTGGACATCCTGCGCGCGCATTACACGGCCGGCGGATCCCTGATGAGCGTGTGCGCCGGGGCCTTCGCCCTGGCCGAAGCCGAGATCCTCGACGATCGTCGGGCCACGACTCATCACGATCTGCAAGATGCTCTGTCCCGTCGTTTCCCGCAGGTCCGTGTCGTCCCAGACGTCCTCTTCGTTAACGACGACCGGGTCCACACCTCTGCCGGGATCGCCTCGGGGATCGATCTGGCGCTGCACCTCGTGGCGGCTCAACTGGGTCCGATGGCGGCCTCCTCCATCGCGCGAACCATGGTGGTCTATCTACGGCGCAACGGCTCTCAGCCCCAAGAAGGCATCTTCCTGCGTTCCCGCAATCACGTGGATGACCGTGTCCACCGAGTCCAGGACATCATCGATCAAGACTTTGCACGTGCTCTTCCTCTCGCCCAACTCGCAGAAGCCGTTTCCGTGAGTGAGCGCTCATTGACGCGCGCCTTTGTCCGCGCCACGGACACGACGCCGCTGCGCTATCAGCAAGCAATCCGCGTGGAGCACGCTGAGCACCTCATCGCGTCCGGCACGACCGTCGAGGCCGCCGCGCGAGCGGTCGGATTCACCGACGCGCGGATGCTGCGACGATTGCGCTCGCATCGGCGCATCGAGGACTCAGACTCTCGTTCACGCGTGCCTGAAGTGGTCCCAGCCTCCGGAGATCTCAACTCCATCCAGGCGCACACGCGGACGGCCCTCGGGCTCGACCGCACCCACCACGCCGATGGGCCGAAACGAGGGAGGAAGCGTGGCTGAAGACGGGAAGGCCGCCAGCATCGGGTGGTCCTCCCCTCCGAAGAGCACCCAGTCCAGAGCCGGATGACCGCACAGCTGGGCCGGTGTGTCCAGGGCGCGGACATCTGACGCCAGTAGTTCCGAGTCGAGTTCGAGGACAACCCCGGATGCCGACGCGATCCTTCCAGCATCCATGATCAGACCGTCGGAGACGTCGAGCATCGCGGACGCACCGCGCTTCGCCGCTTCGGGTCCCGCCTCGAGCGGCGGTTCCGCGGCTCGGAAGATTCGCACCGGCTCCCTCAGGTCTCCGAGGAGGACGTCATCGTGAATCGAGGGATCGACCATGCCTCGAGAAAGCAGTTCTAACCCCGCGCCCGATCGGCCCAGCGTCCCTGCTACCGCCAGGACGTCCCCGGCATGCGCACCCGAGCGCAAAACCGGCGCAACCGTCGACCATCCGAGCGCTGTCACGGAGATCATGAACCGATCCCCCGCCGAAAGATCGCCTCCCACCACGCCCGCGCCCGCTCTACACGCCCGGTCCCCGAATCCCGCGACGAGGGCGACAAGCCAGTCAACATCCGTGTCCTCGGGCAGGACCAGAGACACGACCATCGAGGACGTTCGAGCGCCCATCGCGGCGATGTCGGCAAGGTTCTCGGCTGCCGAGCGGGCGCCGATCTCGTCGGGAGCCGACCAATCCAAACGGAAATCACGACCCGCGACCATCACGTCGGTGGTGACCAGAACAGATCCCTCCGGCACCGCCACGACCGCGCAATCGTCGCCGGGCCCGAGCAGCGTGCGCTCACCCGTCGGCAGGACCGCCGCAAAGCGGGAGATCAACTGGCCCTCATCGAGTTCGTCCACGCGCATGAGACCAGACTATCGGGGCAATCAGCGTTTACACATGCCCAGTGTCCGGGCAACCCGGATGCGCGCTGGACGGCCACGCCATGCTCTGGACCGAACACGGCATGACCTGCGTTCGTGTTCATTCAACACCCGATCCGGGAGCTGCCGCAATGTCAAGCACTGTGCTGGTGGATCCTCTTCCACCTGCGAAGAAGGTCGATGGAGGACCGGCCGGTCTGGCCGCTGTCCGAGGCAGATTCAGCCGACTCAACCGCGCCGTCGTCATCGGCAGCGCCATTGTCCTGTTCTTCATCCTCCTGGCGATCTTCGCCACTCCGTTGGAGCACCTCACCGAAAACAACCCCTATTCCGAGCACCCGGAGGCCCTAGGAGCCAGCTCGATTCCTCAGGGCTGGGGAGGCGGGATCAGCGCCGAGCACTGGTTCGGGGTCACTCCACTGCGGGGCGTGGATCTGTTCTCGATCGTCGCCCACGGCGCCCGGATCTCCCTTGGCATCGGCTTGGCTTCCTCCGTTGTCTC
>NZ_DASWPB010000097.1:0-9871 GCF_036404185.1 Lacisediminihabitans sp.
GGGTCGGCCGCGTCCCTGTCGACGAGCGCCTCGTGGTCCGGATGGCGGAAGTCGGCGTTCTCGTCGAGCGAGACCTTGCCGTCGAGCGCGAGGATCTCGCCCTCCTCGGTAAGCACCAGCGGGTTGACCTCGACGAGCGTCGCATCCTCACCGGTGTAGACCGCGTAGAGCCTGACGAAGACCGGGGCGACCTTCTCCACGATCTCGGCGGGGAACCTCGCGGCGATCGCGATCTCGGTGGCCTTGGCAAGATCGACGCCGACCAGCGGGTCGACCTCGACCCTGGCGAGGGCCTCCGGCCGCTCCACGGCGAGCTCCTCGATCTCCATGCCGCCCTCGAAGCTCGACAGCGACAGGTAGGAGCGGTTCGCCCGGTCCAGCAGCACCGAGAAGTAGTACTCCTCCTTGATCCGCGCGCCGGCGGCGACCATCACGCGCTTCACCGTGTGGCCCTTGATGTCGAGGCCGAAGATGGCCTCGGAGGCGTGCGCCGCATCGTCGGGCGTGTGGGCGACCTTGACCCCGCCCGCCTTGCCGCGGCCGCCGGCCTTCACCTGGGCCTTGACCACCACCGTGCCGCCGAGCTTCTCCGCCGCGGCGCGGACCTCGTCGGGGGTGTCGGCGACGATGCCCGGCAGGACCGGGACCCCATAGGACTCGAAGAGGTCCCTGGCCTGATACTCGAAAAGATCCACGCTGCTTGTCCAATCCGCAGGTCATGTGCCGTCAGGGGCCATCGTTTCTCGACATCGAGATAGTTTGACGTCAAGATACTTGGGCCATCATGCACTCTACTCCGGCGTCGACCGCCGCGAGGGGACGAGAATGCATCCTCGCGGGCGTCCGTGGGCTGCATTCCTGTCCCCTGAGAGGCTAGCCGACGGGTCACCCGCGAGAGGCCATCGGGACGACAATGAACTGTGGATGACACGAGCGGGCTCAGACGGATCGGCGCGGAGGGCATCCTGCTGGCCGGCGGCGGGACGGCCATCCTGCTGCAGCTGGCCGACCCGGCGGTCGGGCACGCGGTCGCCGATCACAGCACCTTCGCCGCCGACCCGCTGCGCCGCCTGCGCAACACCCTCACCTACGTCTACGCGATCGTCTTCGGCACGCCGGCGCAGGCACACCGGGTCACCGCGATGGTCGCCACCGCCCACGCCCCGGTACGCTCCGCGAGCTACGACGCCGCGGACCCCTCGCTGCAGCTGTGGGTGACGGCGACCCTCTACAACACCGCCATGGTCCTGCACGAACGGATCTTCGGCGCGCTGTCGGCGGCGGAGGCGGATGCCGTCTACCGCGACTACGCGATCATCGGAACGGCGCTCGGCATGCCTGCCGGGCTCTGGCCCGCGGACCGCGCGGCCTTCCGCGACTACTGGGAGCGGCGGCTGACGACGCTGAGCGTCGACGAGCGGGTCAGGGCGGTCGGCGTCCAGCTGCTGCATCCGACGACCGGTCCGTTCTGGATGCGTGCCGCCATGCCGCTCGCCCGCCTGGCCACCGCGGGCCTGCTGCCTTCGGAGCTCCGCGCGGGCTACGGCCTGCCCTGGGACGCACGCCGACAGCGCCGGTTCGACCGGTTCCTGCGCCTGTCCGCCCTGGTCTATCCGCGCCTGCCCCGGCGCATCCGGCACTGGCCGAAGGACCACCTCCTGCGCAGGCTCGGCTGACGGCGGAAAGCCGCCGGCTCAGAGCTTTTCGATCGGGGCCAGCTTGATCAGCAGGCGCTTGCGCCCCGCGGTGTCGAACTGCACCTCGGCGATGCTCTTCGGACCCACCCCGGTGACCGCCGTCACCCTGCCGTCGCCGAAGTCGACGTGGCGGATGCGGTCGCCGGCCACGAGGGTCAGGTCGCCGTTGTCGCGCACGACGCCGGTCACCCGGTTGGCCCACTCGGTCTTGGGCTGGGCCGCCCGCGCGGCCGCCCTGGCAAGGGCGGTCGCCCCCGGCGCCCCCGAGCGCTCGTAGCCGGAGCCGACGCCGGCGAAGCCCTCCCGGCGGGCGTTGAGCGCCCGCGGCTGGGTCCCGCCGCGCGAGGTCGCCATGCCAGGCGACTGGCGCCAGTCGATGAGCTCCGGCGGGATCTCCTGCAGATAGCGGCTGGGCATGGCGACGCTGACGTCGCCGAACTGCGCCCGCGTCATCGCGAGGGAGAGGTAGAGCTTGCGGCGGGCACGGGTGATCCCGACGTAGAAGAGCCGCCGTTCCTCGGCCGGTCCGCCCGGCTCGCTCGCCGACATCCGGTGCGGCAGGAGGTCCTCCTCCACGCCGGTGAGGAAGACCGCCTCGTACTCGAGGCCCTTCGCGGTGTGCAGCGTCATGAGGGAGACGGTGCCGCTGCTGTCGTCCAGTTCGTCGGCCGCCGCGACGAGCGAGGTCTCGGTGAGGAAGTCGAGCAGCGTGCCATCGGGGTTGTTCTTCTGGAACTCCTTCGTCACCGCCACGAGCTCCTCGACGTTCTCCGCCCGCGCCTCGTCCTGGGGATCCCGGGAGGCGCGCAGAGCCTCGACGAAGCCGGTCTTCTCCAGCAGCGCGGCGAGGATCTCGGGGACCGGCGCGGTGTCCGCGGTGAGGGCGACCTCGTCGAGGATCGCACCGAGACGCAGGACGGCACCGGTAATCTTGGGGCCGAACCCCATCTCGTCCGCGTGCCGCAACGCCTCGCGGAGGGTCACGCCGTGCGCATCCGCCCAGCTCTGCAGGGCCGCCTCGGTGACGCCGCCGATTCCGCGTTTCGGGGTGTTCATGATGCGCCGCAGCGCCATCGGATCCGCCGGATTCGCGACGGCGATGAGGTAGCCGAAGGCGTCCTTGATCTCGGCGCGCTCATAGAACTTGGTGCCCCCGAGCACGCGGTACGGCAGGGCGGAGCGGATGAAGATCTCCTCCAGCGCACGGGTCTGGGCGTTGGTGCGGTAGAACACCGCCATGTCCCGGTACTCGATGCCCTGCTTGTGCAGCTCGGTGATCTCGTCCGCGACGAACTGCGCCTCGTCGTGCTGGCTGTAGCCGGTGAAGCCGACAATCTTGTCGCCGTCGCCGACCGTCGTGAACAGCTTTTTGTCCTTGCGGTCGAAGTTGTTGGAGATCACGGCGTTCGCCGCGCTGAGGATGTTCTGCGTCGAGCGGTAGTTCTGCTCCAGCAGCACCACCTTCGCCCCCGGGTAGTCGCGCTCGAACTCGACAATGTTGCGGATGTCCGCCCCGCGGAAGGCGTAGATGGACTGGTCGCTGTCCCCGACCACGGTGAGGGATGCCGGCGGCAGCGAGCCGCGCCCCTGCAGGTCGGGCGGGAGGTCGCCCTGCTTGACCGGCCGGGTGAGCTCGCGGATGAGCGCGTACTGGGCGTGGTTGGTGTCCTGGTACTCGTCGACGAGGATGTGCCGGAACCGCCGCTGGTACAGGGCGGCGACCTGGGGAAAGGCGCGGAACAGGTAGACCGTCTGGCCGATCAGGTCGTCGAAGTCGAAGGCGTTCGCGCTGGACAGGCTCCTGGTGTACTCCCGGAAGATGTCGAGGAAGACCCGTTCGGTGGGATCGTTGAAGTTCGCGCCGCGGGCATAGGACTCGACGTCGTTCAGCTCGTTCTTGAGCTTGGAGATCTTGCCGGCGACGCTGCTGACCGTGAAGCCGTAGGTGTCGGCATCCAGGTCCTTGATGATCCGTTTGATGAGCGCGCGCGAGTCGGCGGAGTCGTAGATGGTGAAGTTCTTGCCGAAGCCGAAGTGCTCCGCCTCGCGGCGAAGGATGCGCACGCAGGCCGAGTGGAACGTCGAGATCCACATGCCCTCCGCCGCCTGGCCGAGCAGGGACTCGACGCGCTCGCGCATCTCCGCGGCCGCCTTGTTGGTGAAGGTGATCGCGAGGATCTGCGACGGCCACGCCTCGCGGGAGCCGATGAGGCTGGCGATGCGCCGCGTCAGCACGCTGGTCTTGCCCGATCCCGCGCCCGCGACGATGAGCAGCGCCTGCCCGCGGTACTCGACCGCCTCGCGCTGCTGCGGGTTGAGCCCGGCCAGCAGCGGAGACTCTGCCGGCTCGGCCGGATCCAGGATGAAGGTCATGACTGGCCCAATTCTAGGCGCAGCGACCGACCCTAGAGACGGCCCCGTGCCTCGATCGCGAGGTCCGGCTGGTCGGCGAAGACCCCGTCGAGACCCGTCGCCATGAGGAGGGCGAACTCCCTGGGCCAGCTCCCGAAGTCGCTCGCCGCGCCGCCGCGCCGCAGGTCCTTGCTGAGGAACTTGTTCTCCGCCCGGAGGGTCCAGCAGAAGACGAGCAGGCCGGCGGCGTGGGCGCGAGCGACCAGGTCCGTCGTCAACCCGTGAGCGTCCTTCGGCAGCAGGAGGCGCTTGTGCACGCTGATGCCGTCGACCTCGGCGGCGATCGCGGTCAGGCCCGTCTCGGTCAGGCACTCGGCGTACGGAGCCCCACCGTCCGCGGGCGCGCCCTTCGCGTCGATGAGATAGACCAGCCGGCCGCCGATCCCCCGTTCCCGGATGTCCAGCAGCGCCGACTTCTCGAACGACTCGACGACGAGCCGGTCGTCGTGCGCCCAGCCGGCGGCGGTGAGCTCCGCCGCGAACAGCTCGCCGAGCGGCATCCCGATCGAGGCGAAGTAGGTCGCGTGTTTGATCTCGGCGACCATCGTCACCGGTCGTCCCACGGTCTCGAGCAGGCCGAGCAGGTCGCCGAGCCTCAGGATGCCCTGCACGTCGTCGAAGGCCACGTTGGCCGGGCGCACCTTGGGCAACCGCTCCCGCGCACGCAGCGTGCTGAGCTCCGCCCAGGTGAAGTCCTCGGTGAACCAGCCGCTGAGCTTCTCGCCGTCGATGGTCTTGGTCGTCCGGCGGTCCGCGAACTCCGGATGCGAGGAGACATCCGTCGTCCCCGAGATCTCGTTCTCGTGGCGCACCACCAGCACCCGGTCCTTGGTGGCGACGATGTCCGGCTCCACCGCATCCGCTCCGAGAGCGAAGGCCAGTTCGTAGGCCGCTCTCGTGTGCTCCGGCCGGTAGCCGCTTGCGCCGCGATGGGCGATGACAATGGGGTGGGGGGTCACGGGGCAACGCTAGACGATCGAGGTTACGAACTCTTGATAGCCTGCTCGGCATGAGCAAGTGCACGAACTGCGGCGCGGAGCTCGACCCCGCCTGGAAGTTCTGCATCGTCTGCGGCACCTCGGTTCCCCGCAGCGACGGTGCGGAGGCCGCTCCCGAGATCGTGGCTCCGCCCCGTGCACCGGAGACCCCTCCCGGGCCGCCGGCCCCTGCCGTCTCGGAGGCTTCGGTCTCGGAGGCGCCTGCCGAGGAGCCTCCGGTCACCACCGCGATCCCGGCCGCCGTCCGGCCGAGCGCGGAGGACGACTTCGACGACGAGTACGACGATGTGCCCCGGGCGCGCAAGCCCGACGTCGCCGTCCTCATCGGGGTCGCCGTCACGGTGATCGGGATCGCGCTCATCGTGACGGTGGCCATCGTCCTGTTCTCGCCTCATGGCTGAGAGACGGTCCGGCGACGGATGGCACGAGCCCGCCAGGGACATCCCCCTGCGCTGGGGCGGTTATCGACTCCGCTACGTCCTCTCCGTCGCGCTCATCCTCGCCGGCGCCCTCCTCGTGCAGGCGACCTCGGTCTACACCGGCTACTTCCTCCTCCTCGGCCTCGGCGCCCACATCGCCGGCTGGCTGGTGCTCCCGTCGCGCGGCGGCCGCCGGCTCGCGGCGGTGCTGCCCTCCGCCCTGGCGGTGAGCTCGCTGCTGATCGGCTCGCTCGCCTGCGTGCTGCTCGTCCTGCCGCTGGTGTTCTGGTTCTACAACCGGCAGCGGCCGGCGCTCAGCTATCTCGCGGCGCTGCTGCCCGTGCTGAGCGGGATCGTGCTGGCCCAGCTGTTCCCCCAGTACGGCGACGGCGGCATCGTGGTCGGCGTCTCGCTCATCGTGATCGTGGGAGCCGCGTGGATGGGCCGATCCACGGCGAAAAGCAGGCAAATCCCCAGCCAGCGGGCGCGGCCGCTCCGTTAGCCTGGTGGCATGGCATCCTCCAACCCGGCTTTCAACAACTCCCCAGCCTTCTCCGAGCGCTCCAGCATCGCCGCGAAGCTGCCGAAGTCGCCCGTCACGCCGACGGCGGAGCAGCTCACCGAGCTCTACAGCCGGCCATCGGCCACCCCGGTCGAGACCGACCGCATGAGCTATGAAGACACGGTCGTCAAGATCGTCGTGACCTTCGTCTTCCTGCTCATCGGCGCCGGTGTCGGCTGGTTCGTCCCCGCCCTCGCCGTCCCGGCCGCGCTCGTCGGCTTCGGCCTGGCGCTCGTCAACATCTTCAAGAGGAAGCCGTCGCCCGCGCTGGTGCTCAGCTACTCAGCGGTCGAGGGCGTCTTCGTCGGCGGCATCACGGTGTTCTTCGAGAGCCGCTTCCCCGGCATCGCCGTCCAGGCGGTCATCGGCACCCTCGCGGTGGTGGGGGTGACCCTCGCCCTGTTCGCGAGCGGCAAGGTCCGCGCCTCCAGGAAGGCCACCAAGGTGTTCCTCATCGCGATGGTCGGCTACGCGGTCTTCTCGATCATCAACGTGATCCTCATCGCCACCGGCGTCAACCGGGACGCTTTCGGCCTCAGCAGCGCGACGATCTTCGGCATCCCGCTCGGCCTGCTCATCGGCGTGGTCGTCATCATCATGGCGGCCTACTCGCTCGTGCTCGACTTCGACAGCATCAAGACCGGCGTGCAGCGCGGCGCACCCCGCGCCTACGCCTGGACGGCCGCCTTCGGCATCATGGTCACCGTCGTCTGGCTGTACCTCGAGATCCTGCGGATGCTCGCCATCCTGCGCCGGTAGTCCTCGTTCCTTCGCAGATAAGAGGCTCGCTCCTTCTGGAGCGGGCCTCTTTTTTGTCGACATCATCGCACTCCTGCCATAGAATTCCTTTCATGGCAGAGATAGCGGTGTCCCGAAGCGAGACATCGACGCTGAGCGCCGAGGGCCGCGTCGTGGTCCCTGCCCGCATTCGCAAGATACTGGGGCTCGTGCCCGGTACGACCCTGACCTTTCGGCTCGATGGAGATGACGTCGTCATGACCACCCGGGAGGTGGCGGTCGCGAGGCTGCAACGGATGTTCCGAGAGGCGCCTCGCAGTCCGAGTGGTTCCCTCGTTGATGAGTTGATCTCCGAGCGACGCGCCGAGGCGGAGCGGGAAGACACCGAATGAACGTGCTCGATGCGTCGGCTGTGCTCGCCGTGGTCAACAACGAGCCGGGTGCATCCGAGGCGCTGGGCTTCTTCGACGGCGCACTGATCTCGACCGTCAATCTGGCCGAGATCCTGCAGAAGGCCGCGCAACGAGGGATCGACCCAGAAGAAGTATCGACCGCGCTTCGCGAAGCGGGACTCGGAACGGTTCCCTTCGACGAGGCGATGGCCGTCTCTAACGCCGCCCTGTGGCCGCTCACCCGGCACAGGGGACTCTCCTTCGGCGATCGTGCCTGTCTCGCCCTCGCCGAGGCCGTGAGCGGCATCGCCGTGACGGCGGACACGGCGTGGGCAGGTCTCGATCTGCCCGGCATCACCATCCACGTCGTGTCCCGGTAGGGATCCTCAGCGAGCGGTCATTCCCACTCGATCGTCCCCGGCGGCTTCGACGTGACATCGAGGACCACCCGGTTGACCCCGGTGACCTCGTTGGTGATGCGGGTCGAGATGTGCGCGAGCACGTCGTAGGGCAGCCGCGTCCAGTCGGCGGTCATGGCGTCCTCCGACGAGACCGGCCGCAGCACGATCGGGTGGCCATAGGTGCGCCCATCGCCCTGAACCCCCACGGAGTGGACGTCCGCGAGCAACACGACAGGGCACTGCCAGATCTCCTGATCGAGGCCGGCAGCGGTCAGCTCGAACCGGGTGATGGCATCGGCCTTGCGCAACAGCTCGAGCCGCTCGCGGGTAACCTCGCCGACGATGCGGATGCCGAGACCGGGACCCGGGAAGGGCTGGCGGCCGACGATGACCTCCGGAAGGCCCAGCTCCCGCCCGATCGCCCGCACCTCGTCCTTGAACAGAGTGCGCAGCGGCTCGATGAGCGCGAACTGCAGGTCCTCCGGCAGGCCGCCGACGTTGTGGTGGCTCTTGATGTTGGCGGTGCCTGTCCCCCCGCCGGACTCGACCACGTCCGGGTAGAGCGTGCCCTGGACGAGGAAGCCGATCGGCTCGCCGTCCGAGGCGGCCTCGGCGACCAGATCCGCCGCCGCGGCCTCGAAGCTGCGGATGAACTCCCGACCGATGATCTTGCGCTTCGTCTCCGGATCGGTGACGCCCTTCAGCGCGTCGAGGAACTGGTCGACGGCGTCGACGGTCACGAGGCGCACACCGGTGGAGGCCACGTAGTCCTCCTCGACCTGGCGGCGCTCGTCCTGCCTGAGCAGCCCGTGGTCCACGAAGATGCAGACGAGCTGATCCCCGATCGCCCTGTGCACGATCGCGGCGGCGACGGCGGAGTCGACGCCCCCGGAGAGACCGCAGATGACCCTGGCGGAGCCGACCTGCTCGCGGATGCGCGCGACCTGCTCCGCGATCACGTTGCCGCTGTTCCAGTCGCCGGGGATGCCGGCCGCGTCGTGCAGGAAGTTCTCGAGCACCCGCTGGCCGAACTGCGAGTGCCTGACCTCCGGGTGCCACTGCACCCCGTACATCCGCTTCTCGTCGCTCGCGAAGGCGGCGACGGGCGTCGATGCGCTCGAGGCGAGCACCTCGAAGCCGTCCGGGGCCTTCGAGACGGAGTCCCCGTGGCTCATCCAGGCGGTCTGCTCGTCGGGCTGACCGCTCAGCAGTCGGCCGCCGTCGCCCTCGAGGTGCACGGCCGTCGACCCGTATTCGCGCAGACCGGTGTTGGCCACCTCGCCGCCGAGCTGCTGCGCCATCACCTGGAAGCCGTAGCAGATGCCGAGCACGGGGACACCGAGCTTGAGGATGCCGGGGTCGAGGGCGGGCGAACCCTCCTCGTAGACGCTGGACGGGCCGCCGCTCAGGACGATGCCGGCCGGCCGCTTGGCGGCGACCTCCTCCGCGGTGATCGTGTGCGGCACGATCTCGGAATAGACGTTGGCCTCGCGCACCCGGCGCGCGATCAGCTGGGCATACTGCGCGCCGAAGTCGACGACGAGAACGGGACGGTGATCGGTCTGGCTAATGGTGAACCTCCGCGGCTGCCCGGGAATCGAGGTCGGCGAGCTCGCGCGCGGCGCGGCGCGAGATGAAGTGCTCGACGATGAAGGAGAGGAACGGCACGACACCACCGAGGGCGATCTGGATGAATCGGCTGAACGGCCAGCGCATGAGGCTCCACAACCGGAAGTCGCTGATCAGGTAGACGACGTAGAGCCAGCCGTGGGCGATGAGGATGCCCGTGGAGAGGTTGATGCCGCTCAGCGAGCGCGGGTCGATCGGGTTCCAGGGCACCAGGGCGAGGAAACCGGTCGGGCCGCCGAGGTAGATCTCCCGGTCGATCGGCGTGTATTTGAGGATCATCTCGAGCACCAGGAGCAGGAGCATGATGCCGGTGACGTAGGCGAATACCCGGTAGAACTTCAGAGCTCCTCGGATTTTCGGGATGTCGGAAACCTTGGGGCGAAGGGGCATGCGCTTAGTTTACTTCCGCGAGTTCTTCCTGCTCGCGTTCCCAGGCATCCTTCACCAGGCGGTACCAGAGGAACAGGGCGAAGCCGGCGAACACCACCCATTCGATGGCGTAGAAGACGTTGAGCAGGTTGAGCTCGACGTCGGAGGTCGGCCGCGGGGAGTCGATCGTGGTCAGCGTCTTCGGGGCGTCGGCGGACACGAGATACCCCGCATAGACGCCGGCGGGATCGGTG
>NZ_DASWPB010000098.1:0-19425 GCF_036404185.1 Lacisediminihabitans sp.
GTTGGCACGCATGAAGGGCACCGCGTCTTCCGTCGTGCCGTTGTGGTAGATCTCGAAGTGGAGGTGGCAGCCGGTCGACCAGCCCGTGCTGCCCACCTTGGCGATGTTCTGCCCGACCCCGACCTTGTCGCCGACGTGGACAAGGATGCCGCCGTTGACGATGTGCCCGTAGGCGCTCGCGATGCCACTGCCGTCGTCGTTGGACACCTTGACGTAGTTGCCGTACCCGCCGAACGGGCCCGCGTAGATGACCGTTCCGCTGTGCGCGGCGTAGATGGGGGAGCCGCAGGCCGCACCGAGATCGGTCCCGGAATGCAGGGCGTACTGGTGGGTGTACGGGTCGACCCGGTAGCCGTACGGGCTGGTGATGTGCCCGCCGGCGGGCCGCACCCACCCGGTCGAGCTGATCTGACCGCCCCCGAGGCTCGCGCTCGCACCCCACTGCGCCTGGATCCCGGCCGTGTATTCCTGCTCGGTGTGGGTGGCGTTGTCGACCAGGGTGGCGAGCTGGGCCTTCACCCTGGCCTCGTTCGCCTGCTGCTCGGCGAGCGCGGCGGTCGCCGCCGTCGCGGCGGTCGTCGCGTCATCGAGCGCCTTCTGGGCCGCCTCCGCCAGGGTCCTCAGCGCATTCTTCGCGACATCCGCCTGATCGGTGAGCGCCTGGGCGGTGTTCTGATCCTGGACCGCCTTCTCGTAGAGGCCGGCCGACTGATCCTTGACCATGGTGGCCAGGCCGAGCTGCGACAGGAGATCGCCCGCGCTGCCGCCGCTGAAGAAGAGGGTCGCGCTGAGGTCGTTCCCCGACGAGCGGGCGAGTTTCGCCGCGACCTGTCCCGCGCGCTGCTTGGACTTCTCGGCGTTGGCCTGGGCGTCGTCGGCCTGCTTCTTGAGCCGCGCCGCCTTCTGCGCCGCCTCGTCGTACTTCTGCTGCGCCTCCTGTGCTTCGGTGCCCTTCTGCTCCGCCACCGCCTGCGTCGAGGTGACGGCATCCTGCAGGCTGGCCAGGAGGGCGGTCAGCCGGGCCTCCTCCGCCTGGGCGGCAGCGACGCTCTTGCGGGCGTTCTGCACGTCGTCCCAGCTCGGATAGTCGGCGGCCCAGGCCCGGTCGGAGCCGTGGCCGAGCACGGTGCCCGTCGCCAGCAGGACGACGACGGCGAGCATCGCGAGGAGTCGGCCGTGGCGCAGGGATGACAGGCGGCTCGCCGAGGCGATCGGCCCCGCTCCGCGTGTGGTGTGCTTCATATGTTTCCCGACTCCGTAAAAGCCTCAACGACGACTTGAACGTACCCGCAGGACACTCGAACCGACGATGTTTTGGACGGAGTGGCCGGTTTTTCGATTCCGCCGGTTTCGGGGCCGCCGGCGGGCATCCTCGGTTCGTTTGGCAAATGGGGTGCTCACCCCTATGCTTGTTCCTCGGTAGCTATGAAGGGTTGTTTACTTCACGGCCCCATCGTTTAGTGGCCTAGGACGGCGCCCTTTCACGGCGTTAACACGGGTTCGAATCCCGTTGGGGTCACGAAACAATAGCTAGGCCCTGTAGCGCAGTTGGTTAGCGCGCCGCCCTGTCACGGCGGAGGTCGCCGGTTCAAGTCCGGTCAGGGTCGCAAGGCACGGTCATCTCTCGCCAGACGGCCGTGCCTTATTATGTGCTGTGTCGCAGCACGCGGCTCTGTAGCTCAGTTGGTAGAGCGTTCGACTGAAAATCGAGAGGTCACGGGATCGACGCCCGTCGGAGCCACTGCCCTACTCCCTAGCTTCTACATGGGGGTAGGGCTTTTTTGTGCCCTTCCGCGGGCGGGTCCGGCGGACCACGAGAAGGAAACCACCATGACAGAACTGCCCACCACGACGACCGCTGCCCTCGAGTCCGAGGCGGCGCCGTCGCCAATCGCCCCACGGTCGGTCGATCCCGGAGCGCTCGGCCTGGCCGCATTCGCGCTGACGACCTTCGTGCTCAGCGTCGCCAATGCCGGGTTCATCGGCTCGGCATCCGCGGTCCTCGGGCTCGCCCTGTTCTACGGCGGTATCGTCCAGCTGCTCGCGGGCGTCTGGGAGTTCGCCAACAAGAACACCTTCGGGGCGACCGCGTTCTGCTCCTTCGGCGCCTTCTGGCTCTCGTTCTGGTACCTGGAGAGCACGGGAACCGGAAGCGCCGCGGGCGCATCCGGCGTGGGTGTGTACCTTCTCGCCTGGGCCATCTTCACCCTCTACATGACCGTCGCGGCCATCAGGACGACGGGGTCGACCCTCTCCGTGTTCGCGGCCCTGACCCTCACCTTCTTCGCCCTGGCGATCGGGACGATGACCGGCAGCGCGACAATCATCCACATCGGTGGCTGGCTCGGCCTGATCACGGCCGTCCTGGCCTGGTACGGCTCCTTCGCGGTGGTCTTCAACTCCACCGCTGGCCACGCCGTCCTGCCGGTCTGGCCCAGCAAGCGGTAGCCGGCCGCGGCCGTTCAGACTGTCCCGGCTCTTCCCCTGCGCATAACTCCTGCAGTTTTCGCCCGGAGGACCTTCGCGAGTCATCCGGATGGGGTGTGGCGCGGGCTCGGCGGAGAAACTGCAGGAGTTATGCGCGAGGCAGCACGACAGCGGCGGCACGCGGATGTGCCAGGGTGAATTGTGCCATCGTCGATTTCCACCACCGCCAGGCTCCTGCTCGCGCCGCTGAATCAGGCCGACATCGACGATGTCTTCCGTCTCTACTCGGACCCCGCCACCTGGCGCCATCTGCCGTCTGGCCGCCACACGGACAGAACTCAGTCGCTGAAACTGGTGGAGCGCACGATGGCGAGCCGGGCGGACCACGGGTTGGGGCAGTGGTCGGTCAGACTCCGCGAATCGGTCGACGGCCTGTCCGCGGGGTCCTTCCTCGGCGTGGGCGGAGTCACGATGACCGCGGGCGACGTCTGGAATCTCGGCTACCGGTTCACCCCGCCAAGTTGGGGTCATGGATTCGCCACGGAGCTCAGTACGGCGGCGATCGCGGCCGCGAGGCAGCGGCATCCGGATCGACCGGTCACCGCGAGGGTGCTCAGCACCAACCCGGCCTCCGCTGCGGTCGCCCGTCGGGTCGGCCTCACCCTCGTCTGGGAAGGCCAGCGGTCCGCGGGCGATGGCGCGGGGAGGACCGGGCAGATCTATTCCGATCGCCCGCTCTCCGGCCCGTCGCTCGACTGGCTGATCGAGAACCTGTAGCCCATCGCTCCTGCGCATAACTCCTGCGTTTTTCTGCCGGGAAGGCCGTCACCCGTAGAAGGGGCAGCCAAGACGGCGCTGGTTTGGGCTCGGCACGGATTCGGCGGAGAAACTGCAGGAGTTATGCGCGAGCCGGGCACGCGGCAGGGGTCTCCCGGTGCTCCGGCTCGACGGCGACGACGATCTGATCCGCATCCGCGTAGAGGATCTCTCCCGGAGCGACCTCGGATTCCACCCGCTCCCACTCCAGACCGTGGGTATCGAGGATGTCGAGATAACCGGACACCCGTTCGAGCAGCCGGGCGGAGCCTGACCTGAACCAGCAGGCAGCGACCGGATACACGGCACGGTCGAACACTCCGGGGTCGAGCCGCCCAGGATCAATGAGGTTGTCGTTGTACCAGTCGTTGGTCCGGCGGCGAAAGGCCTCCTGGTCCGCCGTGAGGAGTCCCCGGGCGGCCAGTCCGTTGACCAGCGCGAAGACGCCGACACGCATCCCCCGCCGATTGGGACCGGTCGCCTGATATCGAACGAACATGGCTGGCTCAGGCCGAGAGCACGAGGACAACGGTGGCCACGTTCATAACTCCTGCATTTCTCCCCCAGGCCGGCAACCGGGACGGCATTCACGGACGCACGGCGACGATGCGGCAAGTATTGCAGGAGTTATGCACGGGGGCACGGGGTGGAGGGCCGGGCGAGGCGGGCGCACGGAAAGCAGGGGACGCGGCAAGCAACGGGAAGTAGGAGCCGGAGGCCCGGCGCGACCCGGGCGGGCGGCTATCGACCGGCCTGCGCGCGGAGGGTCTTCTCGTCCACCGGGGCGGTGCCGCTCTCGCGCAGGTCGCGATAGTACTCGCGGGCCTCGTCCTGACGGATGCGCTCGGCGCCCGACGCGATCGACGCACGGATGTGGCCGGGCTCGAATCCGAAGGCGGCGACAAGATCGAGGGCGTGGGGCCGAAGCCGGGGAAGCAGCCGCCCGTCGATGTAGGCGGTGATCGCCTCCGCGCGCGCCGCGGAGAGGCGTCCGTGGATCAGGTACCACGCGAGGTTCTTCTCGATGAGGCCGAGCCCGAAGAGGTCTCGCAGCCAGGTGAGTACCCGCGCCGTGCCCGGGTCGTCGATGCCGGCGAGGGCCTCGGTGAACGCCTCCCATTGGAGCAGTTCCGCATGGGCGCGAGCCGCCTCGATGAGCTCGTTCTGGTTGGCGTTGAACAGGGCCGCGGCGTCCACCGAGGACAGTCGGCCGGCCCCCTTGAGCCGAGCCGCAAGGCTCGCGACCATCGTCTGGACACGATCGGTCAGCAGCTGGCGCTGGGATGCCCCGTCCCGCACGAACCCGACCGACCGGGCCGTCGAGCCGAAGTCCCTCACGTTCTGAGCGAGTCGACGCAGCCCCGAGCGGTTGACCGCCGCCTCGTGCGCCACGCCGGCGACGTACCCGGCCACGGCGCCGGCATCCGCCTTGGCGAACCTGCGCGAGTAGTCGCCGAGCAGACGCTTGGCGACGAGCTGCAGCAACACGGTGTTGTCGCCCTCGAAGGTCACGTAGACGTCGAGGTCGGCACGCAGCTGGGTGAGCCGGTTCTCGGCGAGGAAACCGGCGCCGCCGCAGGCCTCCCTCGCCTCCTGGAGGATGTCCAGGGCCGCCCACGTGCTGAGCGGCTTGAGCGCCGCGGCGAGGGTCTCGAGGTCCTCCCGATCGGCGTCGGTCGCCCGCGCGCCCGAGAAGACCCCGTCGAACGCCGTCAGCAGCTTCTCGTGCGCGAAGGACATGGCGTAGGTCGTGGCGAGGAGAGGAAGCAGTCGGCGCTGATGGCGCTGATAGTCGAGGATGACCTCCTCCTCGGTCGGGCTGCCCGCGACGAACTGACGCCGCTGGCTTCCGTAGGTGATCGCGATGTCGAGGGCGAGCTTGCTGGCGACGACGGAGGCGCCGTCGAGCGAGACCCTGCCCTGGACGAGCGTGCCGATCATCGTGAAGAACCGTCGACCGGGGCTCGCGATCGCCGAGGAGTATGTGCCGTTCGCGTCCACGTCGCCGTAGCGGTTGAGCAGGTTCTCCCGCGGCACCCGCACGTGGTCAAAGTGCAGCCGACCGTTGTCGATGCCGTTGAGGCCCCCCTTGAGCCCGTCGTCCTCCCCGCCGACACCGGGCAGGAATCCGTTCTCGTCCCTGATCGGCACGTAGAGCGCGTGGACGCCGTGGTTCACTCCCCTCACGATGAGCTGGGCGAAGACGACCGCGGCCGTTCCGTGCAGCGCGGCATTGCCGAGGTAGTCCTTCCAGGCGGCACGGAAGGGGGTGTGGATGACGAACTCACCGGTGTTCTCGTCGTAGGTCGCCGTCGTGCCGATGGCCGCGACATCCGACCCGTGTCCGGTCTCCGTCATCGCGAACGCTCCTGGCGTCTCCAGGCTCATGATCGAGGGCAGCAGGGCAGTGTGGTGGCGCTCGGTGCCCAGGTGGAGGACGGCCGCGCCGAACAGCCCCCACTGGACACCAGACTTGATCTGCAGCGACGGATCGGCGAGCACGATCTCCTCGAACGAGGCGATGTTGCCGCCGTGGTCGTCCTGGCCGCCGAGACCCGTGGGGAAGGCCCGATGCACCGTTCCGCTCCGGGCGAGGAGCCCGAGCTGGTCGAGCACCCGCGCACGCTGGTCGGCCAGGCTGAGACCGTCCTGCCGCTGGAACTCAGGCCGCGCCGCCAACGCGCGTGCTCGGCGGCGGGCATCCGCCCAGGTTCCCAGGAGATAGTCGCCGAGCCATGCCGCATCGACGTGGGCGGTGGAGGGGGAGTCTGCCGGTCCGGTCGACGTCGACGGACGGTCTGCGAGCTGCGTCATGGAGAAGCCTTTTCGTGGTTGGCCTTTCTGTAGCACTGTAGGAGCGAGGCCAGGGGGAGCAAAGCCTCTCGTGCCGGGTGCACCAAAGGCCGCGCGCTCCGTCCGGCATCCGTTGTGGAATCCCACAGTGACGATCGACCGGGGAATGGGCGGCGGAGAGGGGCGTTAACTGTGTGACACACGCATACGACGACAAACCCGGGAGATGACATGCCAACCGTGAATCTGACGACCGACGAATTCGAGAAGACGGTGACCTCGTCCGGCATCACGCTTGTGGACTTCTGGGCGGATTGGTGCGGACCGTGCCAAATGTTCGCTCCCATCTATGAGTCGGCGAGCGAGAGGAACCCGGAGATCACCTTCGCCAAGGTCGACACGGAGGCAGAGCAGGCGCTCGCCGGTGCCGCCGGCATCACCTCGATCCCGACCCTCATGGCGTTCCGCGACGGCGTCCTCGTCTTCGCCCAGCCCGGAGCGCTTCCCGCACCGGCCCTCGACCAGGTCATCGACGCGGTGAAGGGCCTCGACATGGACGAGGTGCAGAGGAAGATCGCCGAGCAGAAGGCCGCATCCGAGGCCTGACGGTAGGCCTCAGGGCTCCCATCGGCCGGCGGAGGATGCCCGGATGATCTCGAGCAGCGTCTGGCGGATGGCGGACTGGTCGGACAGAGTGGGGAACAGGTCCGCCTCGAGGGTGCGGGCGGATTCCCATGCGGCGCGTCCCGCCGGCGTCCGGGTGATGACGTGCCGCCTGCCGTCCTGCGGATGCCGTTCCCGCTCGACGTAGCCCTCCCGCTCGAGCCGGTCGAGCGTCCGCGACATGGTCTGCGTCTCGACCTTGGCCCGGGCGGCGAGCTCGGTCTGGCTCAGGGGGCCGGCGTCGAGCAGGTGCAGCACGACGAGGCCGGCATGGGTGAGCCCCACCCGCTCGAGCGTCTGGATCCAGCGGTGCTCGACGAGCCGCGCGGCGGTGGACAGCAGCCGGCCGGTCGGCCAGCTCGCCATCGGATCGGCCTGTTCCATGACTCCAATTTAGTGCTACCGTGATTTAGTCAGCTAGCTGATTATCGGGAGTCCCATGACCACGTCGCGACGCCGCTGGGCCGGCCTCGTCTTCATCAGCATCGCCGTCGCGCTCATCATCGTCGACTCGACAATCGTCAACGTCGCGATGCCCTCCATCGTCGGCGATCTGGGGATCACCTCCACTCAGGTGCAGTGGGTGCAGGAGAGCTACACGCTCGTCTTCGCCGCCCTGCTCCTGGTCTTCGGCACCCTCGCCGACCGCTATGGCAGGCGGAGGATGCTGATCGTCGGCGTCACCGTCTTCGCGCTCGCCTCGGTGCTCGCGGCGACGTCGCAGTCGGGAGACCTGCTGATCGGCTCCCGAGTTCTGCAGGGCATCGGCGGAGCCATGGTGCTCCCCAGCACCCTGTCGCTCATCAACGCCACCTTCCGGGGCAGGGAGCGCGGCATCGCCTTCGCGGTCTGGGGATCGACCATCGGCGGCATGGTGGCCGTCGGGCCCCTGCTCGGCGGCTGGCTGACCACCTACTATTCCTGGCGCTGGGCGTTCGGAATCAACATCCCCTTCGCGATCCTGATCGTGGTCGGCACGCTGACGTTCGTCGCCGAGTCGAGGGATGCCGGCGACTCCCGGGGCATCGACGTCCTCGGAGCGCTGCTCTCCGTGCTCACGAGCGGCTCCCTGGTCTTCGGTCTCATCGAGGGACGCAGCTATGGCTGGTGGTCGACGAGACGGCCGCTCGCCGTCGGCGGATGGACGTGGCCGCTCGGCCTCTCGCCGATCCCGCTCGCCTTCGCCGTCACCGTGCTCGCGGGGGCGGCCTTCATCCTGTGGGGACGGCGCAGGCAACGGGCGGGCAGGACGACACTGCTGGCGTTCGACCTGTTCCGCATCGCCTCGTTCCGGGGCGGCAACATCGCGGCGCTGATCGTGTCGCTCGGCGAATTCGGCATCATCCTGTCGCTGCCGCTCTGGCTGCAGAACGTGCTCGGCTACAGCGCCCTCCAGACCGGGTTCGTCCTGCTCGCCCTCGCGATCGGATCCTTCGTCGCGAGCGGGTTCGCCGGGGCCTTCGGCAACCGGATCTCCCCGGTGACGGTGGTTCGCGTCGGGCTGGCGGCGGAGATCGTCGGGGTCGCGGGCATCGGATCGGTCGTCTCCGCGCACACCGGCTGGGGCGCCATCGTCCCCTTCCTCTTCGTCTACGGTTTCGGGGTCGGGCTGGCCACCGCGCAGCTCACCGGCGTGGTGCTGAAGGATGTCCCGGTCGAGGCGAGCGGACAGGGATCCGGAACCCAGAGCACTGCCCGGCAGATCGGCTCCGCCCTCGGAATCGCCATCCTCGGGACGGTCCTCTTCACCTCCGCCGGAGCGGCACTCGATGCCAGGCTGGACGACCTCGGCCTGCCCGAGACGGCACGGACGCAGATCGTCGACGCGGTGGTCGACAGCGCGGGCGCGGCCATCCCCGGCCTCGAACGGCAGAGCCCGGAGACGGCAGACGCCGCGAGGGTCGCCTTCAGCGACGCCACCCGGTATGCGGCGTTCTCGGCCGCCGGATTTCTCGTGCTGGGATTCCTCGCCACGTTGCGGCTGAGTGGGACCTCCGTCGACCGCGAGGAACGCGAGGCGGCGGCGGCCGCGGAATAGCCGTTCGCGCTCAGTGGCGTTCGCGGTGGAACAGGCGGCGCATCCGTTCGGTGACGTTCGCGGCGGGCGGCTCGTTGTAGACGCCCGCGAGCGGCTGGCCGCTCATCCGGTGGATGGCCTCCATGATCTCGTCCGTCGCGGCGCGCCGCGCGCGCCCCGATTCCGGCGAGCCGTGGCGGCTGAGGTCGAGCGGCGCGCCGAACTCGATGGTGACCTTGGCGGCGTGCGGAATCCTCGACCCGACGGGCTGCAGGTCCTCCGTGCCGGTCAGGGCGACGGGGACGACCGGGGCGCCGGAGGTGAGGGCGAGCCAGGCCACCCCGGTACGTCCCTTGTACAGCCGCCCGTCGAGAGAGCGAGTGCCCTCGGGGTAGATGGAGAAGGCCTCCCCGTTCGTGAGCACCTCGAGGCCGTGCTCGAGCGCATCCTGCGCGGCCTGGCCGGCCCCGCGCTCGACCGGGATCGCGCCGACCCCGAGGAAGAACACCCTCGACAGCCAGCCGCGGAAGCCCGTGCCGGTGAAATAGCTCGACTTGGCCAGGAACGACACCGAGCGCGGAGCCAGCAGAGTGATGACGATGCTGTCGGCGAAGGAGCGGTGATTGCTCGCGATGACCACCGGGCCTCGCTTGGGCACGTTCGACCTGCCGATGACCCGCGGACGGAACATGAGGCGGGCGATCGGCGTCAAAAAGACGCGCAGCAGTCGCTTGAGCATCTTTGCCTCCACGTCTGGCCGGTTCGAACGGTGCAGCGACAAGCATACGGACCCGAGCATGCCGCTTCGGGCATGTTCGGGTCAGTTCGCGAAGCGGTCCGTGGCCTCGATGAGGGCGCTGAGGATGCCCGGCTCGTCGAAGGCGTGGCCGGCGTCCGGAACCAGGCGGAACTCGGCCTCGGGCCACGCACGGTGGAGATCCCAGGCGGTCACGGGCGGAGTGCAGACGTCATAGCGCCCCTGCACGATGACCCCGGGGATGCCCGCGAGCACCGAGGCGTCGCGGATGAGCTGACCGTCGTCGAACCAGCCCTTGTTCACGAAGTAGTGGTTCTCGATGCGGGCGAAGGCGAGCGCGTGACGCGGTTCCGCGAAGGTGGCGACCACGTCCGGCCGCGGGAGCAGGGTGATGGTCGAGGCCTCCCAGGTCGACCAGGCCACGGCGGCCGGGCCGTGGACCGCGGGATCCGGGTCGTGCAGCAGACGGTGATAGGCCTCGATCATGCTTCCCCGCTCGGCGACGGGGACCGGGGCGACGAAAGCCTCCCAGAGGTCAGGGAACAGCTGTTCGGCCCCGCCCTCGTAGAACCAGTCGAGCTCGCTCTTGCGCAGGGTGAAGATCCCCCGGAGCACGAGCTCGGTGACCCGATCCGGATGCGTCTGCGCGTAGGCGAGCGCGAGCGTGCTGCCCCACGAACCGCCGAAGACCTGCCACCGGTCCACACCGAGGTGGACCCTGAGCTTCTCGAGGTCGGCGACCAGATGCCATGTGGTGTTCGTGCTGAGGTCCGCGTCGGTCTCGCTGGCGTGCGGCAGGCTCCTGCCGGAACCGCGCTGGTCGAGCAGGATGATCCGGTACCTGGCCGGATCGAACAGGCGGCGGTGCTTCGGGCCGCTTTCGCTGCCAGGGCCGCCGTGCAGGAACACCGCCGGCTTGCCATCCGGATTCCCCGAGGTCTCCCAGTAGATGCTCTGGCCGTCGCCGACCGGGAGCAATCCGGAATCGTACGGCTCGATCTCAGGGTAGAAGCTACGCATCCTCCGAGCCTAGCGACCGCGGGCGGGCGTCTCAGTGCACCAGCACGTCGGCGAGGGCACGGCGGGGGCTGCGCATAGCCGAGCCTGCGGGATAGCCGACGCGGAACGCGAGCAGCGCGGTGGATGCGGGGGCGCCGATGAGCGCACCGAGGCGGCCGGAGAACCGGTCCCTCGCCCCGAGGGACCGATCGCGATCGATCCGCTCGGTGATCTGGTTGAGGTGCTGGAACCCGAGGCCGTGGGCGGTCGCGGCGAGATGGGCCCGTTCGACCAGGCGGCCGCCCTGCACCTGCCGGGTGCGGTCGGCGACGTCGGGGACCGTGATGACCCCGTACGCCGCCGCGGTCGCGGTGTGCACCTCGCGCGTCTGGGTGAGCCAGAACGCGGCGCCGTCCGTCCGGGACTCCGCGGGAAGGACCTTCGCCATAAACAGGGTGAAACCGCCGAGCTCCTGCCCGTCGAGGGTGAGGCCGTCGCGGTGGCGGTCGATGTCGGCCCGGTTGTTGCGGAACCAGGCGAAGCCCTCTCGCGATTCCGCGGTGTCGGCGACGGTCTCCTTCGCCGCGTCGATGAGAAGGGCGCCCATGCTTTTCTTCTCCTCCGCGGAGGTGAGCCAGTGGATGCCGGCACCCTCCAGCCCGGCCGCCTGGTCGGAGAGGGCGGAGAGGACATCCGCGGGAACCGCCCGATCGCGGTACCGGCCGCGGTTGCTGTGCCGATCGCCGATGACGCGGTACAGCTCCGAGGCGGCCGAGGCGCCATCGGTGAGGACGATCCTCGCGACGACCGGCGAGGTCTCGCCGTCGGGGAAGTAGTCCACGGCGGGAACACGGCCGCGGGCCCGGGCGGCGATGACCATGTTCTCGGTGGCGCAGCCGAGGCCGGCGAAGTGCTCGCGGAAGCTGGCGTCGCCCGCGGGCATTCTCCTGGTCGGGTCGGAGAGCACCTCGATGGTGGACCCCTCCGCCCGGAACAGCCAGGCCTGGGTGTTGTGCGGGTTCGCCGCGAGCACACCCGCCGCGACGATGCCACGGAGGCCCTTCTCGTGCTTCCAGCCGTCCCAGAGCTCGTAGGGTGACCCCTGTCCGGAGTCCCAGACGCCGTTGACGGCGCTCCTCACGCCGACCCCGGCCCCTCCGGCGACCACCACGGCGGCCGCGCCGATGCCGATCCCGGCGAGCACCGTGCGCCGACTCACCCCGCGCTTCGGCGGCTCGGCCTCCTGCTGCCGATCGGCGGGTTGTTTATCGTGCTCAATGGGATGCGGCATCGGATGCCTCCTTCAGATCGGCGGCGAGGACGAGCCGCCCCGCTGGCGTGAGATGGGCGAGCAGCAGCGCCGTCGTGATGGCACCGGCGTCGATACCGGTGGTGCCCTGCTCGGCGCCGACGGCGGAGAGGAAGGATGGCGCGCTCTCGCTCAGGATCCAGCTCGCCACCACGAGGTCTCTGGTCGTCGTGGGCGGGGCGGGCTCGAGCAGGAGGCCCTCTGACTGCAGGAGGGCGAGCATCCGTTCGAGCCGATCGATCCGCTCCTCGTAGGCGGCCGCGTAGCTGCGGGCGAGCTCGTCGTCCTCGTGAAGGAGGGTGACCAGCTCCCTGGCGATGACCCGGTACTCGTCGGTGAGCACCACCTGTCTCCGCATCGCGTGGAAGAGGATCCGAAGGAGGCCGGCAGGGCTCTCCCCCTCGACGTCCGGCATGGTCGACCTGGCGCTCCAGCGTTCGAAGAGCGCACGCACGATCGAGGCGCGATTGGGGAACCAGTAGTAGAGATTGCCCGGGCTGATCCCCGCCCGCTCGGCGATGTGATTGGTCGAGACCGCCGAGATCCCCCGCTCGTCGAACAGCTCGAGGGCCGCCCGGAGGATCTGCTCCCGCCGAGGCGTCTTGCGCTGGGGCACGCGTGCGTCGTCATCCACGTGCCCAGTATAAGAGTAATTACTCTAATAAGGAAACGCCGGCGCTCAGACGGCCGCGAGCACCCCGAGAATCGCCTCGCCGTACTTGGCCAGCTTGCTCTCGCCGACGCCGCTCATCGTGCCGAGCCGGGTGAGGGAATCCGGTCGTCCCGTCGCGATCTCCCGCAGTGTGGCGTCGTGGAAGATCACGTAGGCGGGGACACTCTGCTCCTTCGCCTCTGCCGCGCGCCAGACCCGCAGTGCCTCGAAGACCGGCACCGCATCGGCGGGCAGGTCCACGACCGCCGCACGCTTCGATTTCGAGGCCCTGGCCGGCCGCTCCGGCTCGCGGCGCAACAGCACCCGCCGCTGGCCGCCGAGCACCGAGGCGCTCTCCGGCGTGGTGACGAGGGTGCCGAATCCGTCGCTGTTCACCGCGAGCAGCCCCTGGGCGAGGAGCTGACGCACCACACCGCGCCACTCCTGATCGTTGAGCTCTCCGCCGATGCCGAAGGTGCTCAGCTCCTGATGGCGGTGCTGGGTGATGCGCGGGGTGGTCTTGCCGAGCAGGATGTCGACGATCTGGCCGGCACCGAACTTCTGACCTCGCTCGCGGGCGAGTCGGACGACCGTGGACAGGAGCTTCTGGGCCGGGATCGTACCGTCCCACGACTCGGGCGGCGACAGACAGGTGTCGCAGTTGCCGCAGGGCTCCGAGGCCTGGCCGAAGTAGGCGAGCAGCTGCACCCGCCGGCACTCGACCGTCTCACACAGGGCGAGCATCGCATCCAGATGAGCGCTGAGCCTGCGGCGATGCTCGGCGTCGCCCTCCGAGTCGTCGATCATGCGGCGCTGCTGGACGACATCCTGCAGCCCGTACGCCAGCCAGGCCGTCGACGGCAGGCCGTCGCGGCCGGCGCGACCGGTCTCCTGGTAGTAGCCCTCGACCGATTTCGGCAGGTCGAGGTGGGCGACGAAACGCACATCCGGCTTGTCGATCCCCATGCCGAACGCGATCGTGGCGACCATGACGATGCCGTCCTCGCGCAGGAACCGGGACTGGTTGGCCGCCCGCACCCTCGAGTCGAGACCGGCGTGGTACGGCAGCGCCGCGATGCCGTTCTGCACGAGGAACTCGGCCGTCCTCTCGACGGACGCCCGCGACAGGCAGTACACGATGCCGGCGTCCCCCGGATGTTCGCTGCGCAGCAGCTCGAGGAGCTGCTGCTGGGGCGCGTTCTTCGGTGCGATCCGGTACTGGATGTTCGGCCGGTCGAAGCTCGCGACGAAGTGCCTGGCCTCCGTCAGCTGCAATCGCCTCTGGATCTCGAGATGGGTCTGTTCCGTCGCCGTGGCCGTGAGCGCGATGCGGGGAACGGTCGGCCAGCGTTCGTGCAGCATCGACAGCTGCAGGTAGTCGGGGCGGAAGTCGTGACCCCACTGGGACACGCAGTGCGCCTCGTCGATGGCGAACAGCGCGATCGCGCCACGGTCGAGGAGGTCAGCGGTCGACGGGACCCGCAGCCGCTCGGGGGCGAGATAGAGCAGGTCGAGCTCCCCGGCGAGGAAGGCGCGCTCGACCGCCAGCCGCTGGGCGGCGTCCTGGGTGGAGTTGAGGTAGGCCGCGCGGACGCCCACCGCGGAGAGCGCATCCACCTGGTCCTGCATGAGCGCGATGAGCGGCGAGATGACGACGCCCGTCCCCTCGCGGACCAACGCGGGGATCTGGTAGCAGAGCGACTTGCCTCCGCCGGTCGGCATCAGGACAAGGGCATCGCCGCCCGCGACGACGTGCTGGATGATGTCGGCCTGGTCGCCGCGGAACGTCTCGTACCCGAAGACCGCGTGCAAGGCCTCCGCCGCGGTCCGATACCGTGCCGGCGCGGGCCGCACGGCCTGCACCGTGTGCGCGACCCGATCGATGTCGTCGGGGAACGGCGGCTCGGCGTCGTAGGGGTCGGGAGGCACGAGCTGGTCGGGGTCCCACTCGTCGGGACCCCAGGGAATCTCCGCGCTCTGGCTCACCCGGCGAGTCTAACCGCGGGGACCGACAGCCTCAGTCGAGCCCGAGGCGCTTGCCCAGGGTCACGGCCTGCTCCTCGCCGTAACCGAGGCCACGATAGAAGCCGATGACCTTCTCGTTGCCCGCGCGGATCTGCATGTTCACCTTCGGGCAGCCGCGCTCCGCCAGCAGGCGCTCGGCCTCGGCCATCATGGCCCGCCCGAACGAGCGCCTCTGCTGCGCGGGGTCGACCGCGAGGTAGTTGATCCAGCCGCGATGGCCGTCGTAGCCGACCATCGCCGTCGCCACGAGTTCGCCGTCGAGTTCGCCCACCAGGAACAGCTCGGGCTGCTCCGCGAGCTTGCGTTCGATGTCCCGCCGCGGATCGTTCCAGGGCCGGACGAGACCGCAGTCTGTCCAGAGGCGCACGGCGTCGTCGGTGTCCTCGACGCGGAAGGAACGGATCATCACCCGTTCATCCTCGACCAGACCGCCGACGCGGGGCAAACCGGGCCGCTGAACCGTCCCGCATTCATCCGTAGGATTGCACAATGGAACTACGCCAGCTCGAACACTTCGTCGCGGTCGCCGAGGAGCGCCACTTCACGCGCGCCGCCGACCTCCTGCAGATCTCCCAGTCCGGCCTCTCCGCGTCGATCCGCGCCCTCGAGGCCGAGTTGGGCACCTCCCTGTTCATCCGGACGACCAGACGGGTCGAGCTCACCGCCGCCGGCCAGGCCCTCCTCGCCGACTCGCTGCGCACCCTCGCCAGTGCGGCGGCCGCCCAGAACGCCGTGGCGGCGGTGCGCGGGCTGATGCGCGGGCGGCTCACCGTGGGGGCCGAGCCGTGCCTCGGCTCCGTGGACCTGCCCGCCGAGCTCGGCCGCTTCCGCCGGGCCAATCAGGGCGTGGACGTGCGGCTGCGGTATGCGGGCTCTGTCGAGCTGCTCGACAGCGTCGCCACCGGGCGGACGGATGTCGCGCTCGTCGTCGCAACCGGACCGACGCCGCAGGGTGTGCGGCTGCGCTCGCTCAGCACCCAGAAGATGATCGTCCTCTGCCATCCCGACCATCGGATCGCGAGCGCCCCGGACACGGACCTCGTCTCCCTGCACACCGAGTCGCTCATCGGCTTCCAACCGGGATGGGGCGCCCAGGTGCTCACCCGCCGCGCCTTCGCCGCGAAGGGCTTCGACTACCGGGCGGCGATGGAGGTCAACGACGTCCACCCGCTGCTCGACCTCGTCGGCTACAACCTCGGGGTCGCGATCGTCCCCGCGAGCTTCGCCCACAAACGGCCGGAGGCCCTCCGCGCGGTCGCGCTGCCGGCCGACATGCCGGAATGGACCGTCGCCGTCGCAGCGGCCGAGGAACCGAGCCCCGCGGCATCCGCGTTCCTCGACCAGCTGCTGGACGATCAGGCGGTCTCGAGCGCCGCCAGCTCCTCCGCCGAGAGCGTCAGCTCCGCGGCCTGAACCGAGTTGCGGATGCTCTCCGGGCGCGAGGCCCCCGGGATGGGGATCACGTGCGGCGACTTGGACAGGTGCCAGGCGAGGCAGACGACCTGAGGGGTGACGCCCCTGTCCTCCGCGACGCGCTGGAACGGGGCGAACCGCTCGCCGAGGCCTGCCGCCGCGGAGATCCCGCCGAGCGGGCTCCAGGGCAGGAAGGCGATGCCCATCTCATCGGCCAGCTCCAGCTCCGGCTCGCTGCTGCGGAACGCCGGCGAGAACTGGTTCTGCACGGAGGCGAGGCGGCCGCCGAGGATCTCCTGGGCGAGGCGGATCTGCTCCGGGTTCGCGTTGGAGATGCCGGCGAGGCGGATCGTGCCGGCATCCAGCAGGTCGCGGATCGCACCGATCGAGTCGGCGTACGGCACGTTCGGGTCCGGCCGGTGGAGCTGGTACAGGCCGATCGCCTCACCGCCCAGTCGCTTGAGCGAGGCCTCCGCGGCGCTCTTGAGGTACTCCGGCCGGCCGTCGACGTACCAGGAGCCGTCGCCAGGACGCAGGTGGCCGCCCTTGGTCGCGACCAGGACGTTCGACGTGTCGCCGCCCCACGAGGCGATCGCCTTCGCGATGAGCGACTCGTTGTGACCGACCTCGTTCGCGTGCAGGTGGTACGCGTCCGCGGTGTCGAACAGCGTCACCCCGACCTCCAGGGCGGCGTGGATGGTCGCGATCGAGCGCTCCTCGTCCGGGCGGCCCTCGATCGACATCGGCATGCCGCCGAGTCCGATCGCGCTGACCTCTACATCGGCTATTGTGCGGGTTTTCATACTGCAGCTTTCTGCTCTGGGAAAAAGAGGCGAGCGGGGAGGATCGGGCTTACCAGGCGTAGTCCTCGGGCGCGGTCTTGCGTCCGGGGAAGATCTCGTCGAGCTTGGCGAGCGCCGCGGCGTCGAGACTGACGTCGAGGGCTCGCACGGCGGCATCCAGCTGACCCTGCGTGCGCGGCCCGATGATCGGAGCCGTCACCGCCGGCTGGTGCAGGAGCCAGGCGAGGGCGACGTCGCCGGGCTCGTGGCCGAGCTCGTCGGCGAAGTCCTCATACCGCTCGAGCGCGTCGCGCCTGGTCGCGAGGGTGTCGGCGGCGCGACCCTCGAGGCGGCGCTTGCCCTCGCGCTCCTTGCGGACCACCCCGCCGAGAAGACCGCCGTTGAGCGGCGACCAGGGGATGATGCCCAGACCGTTCGCCTGGGCGGACGGGATGACCTCGAGCTCGATGTCGCGCGTCAGCAGGTTGTAGATCGACTGCTCGCTCACCAGGCCGTTGTAGTTGCGCCTGCGGGCGGCCTCCTGCGCCGCGGCGATGTGCCAGCCGGCGAAGTTGCTGCTGCCCGCGTAGAGCACCTTGCCCTGCGCGACGGCCGTCTCCATGGCCTGCCAGATCTCGTCCCACGGCGTGGCGCGGTCGACGTGATGGAACTGATAGAGGTCGATGTGGTCCGTCTGCAGCCGCCTCAGGCTGGCGTCGAGCGACTGCCGGATGTTGAAGGCGGAGAGCTTGCCGTCGTTCGGCCAGTTCGAGGGGCTGCCGTAGACCTTGGTGGCCAGCACGGTCTTCTCGCGGCGGCCGCCGCCCGTCGCGAACCAGTTGCCGATGATCGTCTCCGTCGCGCCGAAGCCGAGGCTGCCGCCGTAGCCGTTGGCGGTGTCGAAGAAGTTGATGCCGTATTCGTGGGCAGAGTCCATGATGGCGTGCGAATCCGGCTCGCTCGTCTCGGGACCGAAGTTCATAGTTCCGAGGGCGAGGCGCGAGACGGTGAGGCCGGAGCGGCCGAGGTGTGTGTAGTCCATGTCTTCATCGTTCTCCCCACGGACTGATGTGTCCAATAGGAGAGACGGATGCATGCAAGCGACCCGGCTTCTCAATCATCGCCGTCCCGATCAGATGTAGATCGCCGGATCGGTGAAGAAGAGGTCGTCGCCGTGCTCCGCGTCGTCGGACTTCCGCCGGCGTCGCGCCTTCGCGGGCACGCCGGTCAGGACGGAGCCGGCCGGCGCATCCGTCACCACCACGGCGTGGGCGCCGACCAGCGAGCCCGCCCCGATGGTCACCGCGCCGAGGATGGTCGCACCGGTTCCGACGACGACGCCGTCGCCCAGCGTGGGATGACGCTTGACGTGCGCCGTATTCGTGCCGCCCAGCGTGACACCGTGATAGAGCAGGACGTCGTCGCCGATCCGGGCGGTCTCACCGATGACCACGCCCATGCCGTGATCGATGAACAGGCGTCGGCCGATGACCGCCGCGGGATGGATCTCAACGCCGGTGGCGGAGCGGATCGACTGGGACAGGATGCGCGCGGCGAGCCGGAGGCGGAGCCTCCAGAGCCGGTGGGCGAGACGGTAGCCCCAGACGGCGTGGACCCCCGAATACGTGAGGAAGACCTCGAGGCTCGACCGGGCAGCCGGGTCGCGCCGTTTCGCCGCGGCGATGTCCTCCCGTATCCGGGGGAAGAAGGCCATCGGGTTCAGTCCACCAGATCTTCGTAGAGCACAGTGGAGAGGTAGCGCTCGCCGAAGCTCGCGACGACCACCACGATGGTCTTGCCCGCGTTCTCCGGGCGGGCGGCGAGTTCGAGGGCCGCGTGAACCGTGGCGCCCGACGAGATGCCGGCGAGGATGCCCTCCTCCGCGGCGAGACGACGCGCCATCGCCACCGACTGGGCGATGTTCACGTCGATGACCTCGTCGTAGACCTCGCGGT
Source organism: Lacisediminihabitans sp. (assembly GCF_036404185.1). GTDB lineage: Bacteria > Actinomycetota > Actinomycetes > Actinomycetales > Microbacteriaceae > Lacisediminihabitans. The sequence goes on from NZ_DASWPB010000098.1 coordinate 18,609, forward strand.
CGAGGATCTCCGGCACGAAGTTCGCGCCGATCCCCTGGATCTTGTGCGGACCGGGGGCCCCGCCGTTGAGGATCGGCGACTCTGCCGGCTCGACGGCCACCACCTGGATGTCCGGCTTCTGCTCCTTGAGATAGTGCCCTGCGCCGGTGATGGTCCCCCCGGTGCCGATGCCGGCCACGAAGATGTCCACGGCGCCGTCGGTGTCCGCCCAGATCTCCGGCCCGGTCGTCGCGTAGTGGATGGCCGGGTTCGCCTCGTTGGCGAACTGCTTGGCGAGGACGGCGCCGGGGGTGTTCGCGACGATCTCGGCGGCCTTCTCGACGGCCCCACGCATCCCGTCCGATCCCGGGGTGAGGATGAGCTCCGCACCGTACGCGCGCAGCAGCATCTTCCGCTCCGTGCTCATCGTCTCCGGCATCGTGAGGATGACCTTGTAGCCGCGCGCGGCGCCGACCATGGCGAGCGCGATCCCGGTGTTGCCGCTCGTGCCCTCGACGATCGTGCCGCCGGGCAGCAGCTCTCCCGACTTCTCCGCGGCATCGACGATCGCGATGCCGAGGCGGTCCTTGACACTCGCCGAGGGATTGTAGAACTCGAGCTTGGCGAGCACCGTCGCCCCCAGACCCGATGCGACCGTGCCAAGACGCACGAGTGGCGTCTTGCCGTAGACCTCGGTGATGTCGTTGTAGATCGTGCTGGCCATGACTCTGTCCCTTGTCTCTTGTCCGCCGAACCGCTCATCCGGTTACTACACCGGGCGGCCCGCAAGCATTCCTATCATGCGAACAAGACCGTAAACCGAGGATCGGGCACCTTC
>NZ_DASWPB010000099.1:0-10115 GCF_036404185.1 Lacisediminihabitans sp.
CGGGCGGCGCATCACCGTCGCCGCGGCCGGCTATCCGGGTTCCGGCGGGAGGTGACGTCGCCGCCAGTCGGACGGCGCGATGCCGTACCGGGCACGGAAGGCGCGGGAGAAGTGCGAGTGATCCGCAAAGCCGCACCGATACGCGACCGCCGCGATCGTGGTGAGCGACTGGGTGGGGTCCTCCAGCATCCGGGCGGCACCCTGGAGCCGGTGCTCACGGATGAGGTCGCCGAGGTCGATTCCACGGCGGGCGAGGATCGAGTACACGTAGCGCTCGGAGATGGAGAAGGCCTCGGCGAGGGAATGCACGGAGAGATCTGGCTCGCCCAGCCGCGCTCTGATGTGCTCCTCGATGCGGGTCGCCAGCGATTTTGTGGCCGCCTCCCGGCCGATGGTCGTGTCGGCGACGGGCCGCGTCAGCAGCAGCCGTACAAGGTCCAAGGCCGGTCTTTGGAGAACGGACTGCTCCTCCGGGGTCGCGGAGGGGGCGGATCGCGCGGTGCCGCGGAGAAACGCCGAGACGGCCGCCGTCGTGGTCCGGTCGGGGTGTATAGCGGCATCCAGCTGGCCCGCGATCAGCTGCCGATCCACGCCAAGCGCGTCCAGCGGAATCTGGTAGGTGTGGCGAAGGGCGCCGGCGCTGAACCTCAGCCGATACGGTTCGTCGCTCGTGTACAACCCGATGTCGCCCGGGTGCAAGGTCGTGAGGCGCTCGCCGCGGATGATCAGCGCGGTGCCGTGGTCCACAACGCTCACCATGAGGCTCGGTGGTGTGTCGTCTCGGGCGAGCCGCGCCGTCCGCACCACATCGCCGCCCTGAGCCCTGGTGGACAGGAGGTGCAGACGGCCGAGGTCGGCGACCCTCGATCGCACGATCACCTCTCCCTCGGGGTGAGGCTCCAGGGCAAGGGGCACCGGTGACTGCAGCATGCGCTCGCGCAGGAACTCGATGCTGTCCGTCACCGGAAGTTCTTCAAGGTCGATGATGGCGCCCACGTGGACTCCTCTTCGCTCGCACCCATCGTAATGACATGGTGCGAATCCGTACAGGGTGCGCACAGCACAGTGCGGGGCAGGTCAAGACGCGGTGTTTTCCCTCTCGGAGGATGGGATGCCAAGCCCTCCCCCGCAGCGAAAGGATCCGTCATGTCAGAGAACCTCGCATCCACCCTGACCGCCGTCGAACGAGACGACATAGCCCGAGCGAATGCCTCCGGTCGCCGACCGGTCGTCTTCGTGCACGGGCTCTGGCTCCTGTCGAGCAGCTGGGACCGCTGGCGAACCGTGTTCGAGGATGCCGGATTCACGACGATCGCGCCCGGCTGGCCCGACGACCCGCCCTCCATCGAGGACGCCCGTGCCAATCCCGATGCTTTCGCGTCGAAGATGGTGCAGGAGGTCACCGACCACTACCTGGAAGCGATCGCGGAACTCGAGACGAGACCCGCGGTCATCGGGCACTCCTTCGGCGGTCTCATCGCGCAGAAGATCGCCGGAGAAGGGGCATCCGTGGCCACCGTCGCGATCGACCCCGCACCGTTCCAGGGCGTGTTGTCTGTGCCGTTCTCCTCGCTCAAGTCCTCGGCTCCCGTCGTGAGCCACCCGAGCAGCCTGAAGCACGGGGTGACACTCTCATTCGAGGAGTTCCGATACGGCTGGGCGAACGCGCTCGACGACGACGAAGCACGCGCGCTCTACAACGAGTTCCATGTCGCCGCGTCCGGGAACCCGATCTTCCAGGTTGTCACCGCCAACCTGAATCCCTTCACCGAGACCAAGGTCGACACCAAGAACCCCGATCGCGGACCCCTGCTCCTCATCGGCGGGGAAGCGGACCACACCGTGCCCGTCAAGCCGACCGAGCAGAGCTATAAGATCCAGGCAAAAAATCCGGGTCTCACCGAGTTCGTCGTCCTCCCGGACAGGGGACACTCGCTCACCATCGACCGCGGCTGGCGGGAAGTGGCTCAGACCGCGCTGGACTTCATCGCCCGTACCGGCGCGCTCACGACGTGAGCGGACTCGGTCTGGATGACGCCGAGGGGACGCCCATCAGGCGGGGAATCTCACGCCGGCGAGTCGCTCGGACACCTCCCAGATCCTCGTCGCATCCGCCTCGGACGTGAGCTGCCTGTACAGCCTCTGCTCCGCGGGAGCACCGGAGAGATGGGCGAAACCGGACGGACCGTAGAAGAGACCGCCTTGCGCGTCCGGGCTGGTCGCCGCGTACAGCGCGGGCAGCAGGCCTCCCTCGGCGGTCTGGACGAGGAGACCCCTGTTCGCCAAGCGGCGGATCACCCTCACCGCGGTCGTGTCGCCGGTCCGGCCCATCTCCGGATGCGAGGCGAGCAGATTGGTGGCCGCGATCCCGGGATGGGAGATGGTGCTGGTGATGCCCCAGTCGCCGGCCGCGCTGCGACGGTTCAATTCCAGCGCGAACAGCCCGAGCGCGATCTTGGACGAGCTGTAGGACTTCGTTCCGCTGTAGGACTTCTCCAACTGCAGGTCGGTCCAGTTGATCGCGTTCTGTCCCGCCGACACGCTCAGCTGGGTGGTGACCCTGGCGTGGCCCGCGCGGAGCAACGGCAGGAGCCGCGCGGTCAGGGCGAAGTGGCCGAGGTAATTGGTCTCGAACTGGAGCTCGAGGCCGTCCCCCGTGACCTGACGGGTCGGCGGTGTCATGACCCCGGCGTTGTTGATCAGGATGTCGATCGGGCGATCCTCCTCGAGGAGGGTTTCGGCGAGCAAGGCGACCGACGCCAGCGACGACAGGTCGAGCTCCCGGGTCGAGATCCTCGCACTCGGGGTCGCAGCGCTGACGGTCGCGGCGGCCGCGGCGCCCTTCTAGGCGTTGCGGACGGGGATGATGACCTCCGCGCCGGCGGCGGCGAGACGTCCGGCGAGGCCGAGACCGATCCCGTCGCTTCCCCCCGTGACGATGGCACGTTTCCCGGACAGGTCGGGGACGGTGATGGTGGGTGTGCGAGGCATGAGATTCCTTAGAGCGGGCCGCGATGTCGGCCTGATATCACCACTCTCGCAGCGATCCCCCACCGAATTCGGGGTGCGGTCATCCAGGGACCGGCGAACCCTGGTTGGAGAGCAATCATCGTCTCTCCTGACGGGGCAGGAGTACGCGCCGCCAGAGGATCGAGGCGGCCGCGATCACAGGGACAGCGAAGAAGGCGCCGAGGACACCGCCGAGCGCCGCCCCCGCGAATGCGCCGACGATGACGAGCGAGCCCGGAACCGCGACCGCCTTCTTCATCACCATCGGAACCAGCACGTACGACTCGATCTGCATGTAGACCAGCAGCGCTCCGAGTGCGACGAGTCCCGCTGTCGGAGAGGTGGTGAAACAGGCGAGGGTGGCGAACGTGAAACCGATGGGTGTGCCGACCAGTGGTACGAGGGTGACGGTGAAACACAGGAGGGCCAGCAACAACGGCGTCGGTCCTCCCACCGCCGAGACGACGATGAGCACGACGATGCCGTTGGCCAGCGAGAGAGCGAGCTGTCCCCCGACATAACGGCCGATGCCCGTGAGCATCTCGTCGGAGATGGAGACGACCGACGCGCGGCGCGATGCGGGGAGTGAGCGGGCGAAGGCGTCGCGCATCGACGGGAGCGCGAGCGAGAAGAACACCGCGAGGACCCCGACGAAGACTCCCGCAAGCAGGACGGTCGCTGTCCCGGAGACGGCCGCGACGACCCCGCCCCAGAGCGCAACGAGTTGTTGGGGGTCCCGGAGGAAGTTCACGACGGAGGCCGTCGCGGTCGTGAGGTCTATCGACGTGCCCACAGTCGTCTGCAGCGATTGGACCCATGGCTGATCGAGGACTCCCCTGGCGATCTCCGGCAGGGCGGTCTGGAACGTCTGCACCTGCTGCACCGTGCTCGGTACCACGGCCACGACGAGCCCGGTTCCCGTCGCAGCGACGGCGAGGGAGATGAGCCCGACGGAGACCGGACGACGGATGCCCCTCGCCTCCCCCGCCCGGACGATCGGCTCGATCGAAAGCGCCAAGAACATGGCGAGTCCGACCACCGCGAATGTCGGGCCCAGCAGCGGGAGCGATGCGATCAGAATGCTGACCGCGACTGCCACGAGACCTCCGGCGAACGCCAGACGTGCTATCGGGAGGGATGCCAGGGGCGGGCGGGTCGGGGCGAGAGTGCGCACCCGCCGTGATCGGGTCATCGTGCTCCGGCTCATGGTCGTGGTCCTTTGTGTATCTCGAGAACGTGCGGCGCAGCAGCCGTCGACCTTTTCTATCCCGAGGACGGCGACCCGCGCGTACCCCGGAGAGCCCGGCCGCGTCACCCCCGTGGGGTAGATACGCGGGCCGCGGGGGTGACGCGGTGCGTGTGGGCCGTTGCCTACGGTTCATCCACCACCAACCGCTCGCCCAAGGAGAACACCGTGACCATCAACCTCATTCATCGGCCCAGTCGCCTCGATCCGTTCGTACCCGGCCTGCCGACCGTCTCGATAGTCATCCCCGCCTACAACGAGCAGGACACCATCGGTCGTTGCCTGGCCGCTGCTCTGCATCAGACGGTTCCCGCGCTGGAGATCATCGTCGTCGACAACCTCTCCACGGATGCCACGACGGAGGTGGTCACCCGGATCGCCGCCGCCCATCCCGGCCGCGGCATCCGTCTGGTCCGCCAGAATCTCGTGCAGGGACTCGTCCCCACCCGCAACGCCGGGTTTGCCGCGGCGACCGGCGAGGTCCTCGGTCGCATCGATGCCGACACCATGATCGACCCTGACTGGGTCGAACGCGTCAGCAAGAGGATGCTGATCGACGACGCCGGAGCGGTCACCGGCCCCGTGTCGTATTACGACGTCCCGCTCGCCGGTGCCGGTCATCTCGCCGACGACCTCACCCGCCGATTCCTCCGGCGTCTCGGCAGCGAATATCCCTTCCTCTACGGCAGCAACATGGCGATCCGCGCCAGCGCTTGGCGCGCCATCGAGCACAACACCTGTCTGGACCCGGACGATCGGCAGCACGAGGACATCGACGTTGCAGTACATCTGTACGAGGCGGGAATCGTCGCCGCGTATGACCCGCGAATGCGTGCCGGCGTTTCGGCCCGCCGCATGGACTCCGCCCCGAGCGACTTCCAGGAATACACCCGGCGTTTCGGCCGCACCTACGACGACCACGGCATCAGCCGCTGGTACCTGGGCGTTCCACAGCTGCTGCTCCGCGGGATCTACTGGCCCGTTCATCTCGGCCGCTCATGGTTCGCGTCGACCCGTTCCACGCCGCGCGAAGTGAGCTTCGCATGACCACGATCTCCGTCGTCATCCCGGTGCTCGACGACGCACGATTGCTCGAACGCTGCCTCGAGTCGCTCGCGTCCCAGCGACGTCCCGCCGACGAGATCATCGTCGTGGACAACGGCTGCACGGACGACAGCGTTTCCGTGGCCCGCCGCTTCGGCGCCCAGGTCGTGGCCGAATCACGTCCCGGGATCACCGCGGCGTCGGGCCTCGGCTTCGACACCGCCACGGGTGACATCATCGCCCGGTGCGATGCGGACTCGGTGCTGCCCCCGGACTGGATCGAACGGATCGAACGGAGACTCGCCGCTCAACCGTCCGCCGTGGCGATAACCGGTCCAGCGCGTTTCTACGACCTTCCTGGGATGCGACAGGTCGCCGCACGCGTCATCTACATTTCCGGCTACTTCGCCTCGATGCACGTCCTGCTCGGGCACACCGTGCTCTTCGGGTCGAACTGCGCCGTCCGCGCTGAGACGTGGCAAGCGTTGAGTGCGAGCGTTCCTCGCGACGATCGCGACCTCCACGACGACATGGACCTCAGTTACCGATTGCCCGCCAGCTCCACGGTGATCTACGACCGCGATCTCGTCGTCGAGGTCTCGCCTCGTCCCTTCGACAGCCCGAGCGCCCTTGTCCGTCGACTCAGACGCGGCGCCCACACCTTTCGTGAGCACTGGCCAGCGCAACTCCCGGCGCGACGGTGGATGGTCCGGGCACGTTCCCGCATCGCCGCGGTCCGGGGCGGCCCTCCCGAGACGATCCGTGCGGAGGTGCGGAGTACATCTCCCGGGGTAGAACATTCGAGCCTCCGGTAGCTTCCCCGCGCAAGCGTCTTCCGGGGAAGATCTGTCATCGACAGACCTCCGGTCCCACCGCCGAGACGCAACCACCGACATCCACTGGAGAACATCATGACCGCCGAACCCGCAAACATCAGCCCTCCGCCCGCCCTCCCCCTGATTCCGCTCGTGCCAGCGACTCCCCCTCGCCGACCGTTCCTCCGTCTGATCCTCGCCACGGTCGGTATGAGCGTGTTGATCGTGTTCACGATCGTCTTCTCGGTCATCTGGATCGCGGTTACCGTCATCGCCAATCTCATCGGCACCCTCTCGCGATGGACACGACGATGAGGCGGCCAGAGCCATCGACCGATCGGCGGCCACAATGGGACCGTTGACCGACATGCTCCTCGGCATGATGACCTCGCCGTGGATCTACGGCGTCATCCTTCTCATCTGCGTCATCGACGGGTTTTTCCCTCCGATGCCCAGTGAGCTCGTGGTCGCCTCTGCTGCTGCCGTCGCCTGGACCACCGGAACCCCGCTTCTCGTCCTGGTGATCGCCACGGCGGCTCTGGGCGCGTGGCTCGGCGACACCATCGCCTTTCTCATAGGCAGACGGGTGGGACTCTCGCGGTTCCGGTGGATGCGCCGGCCGGCGATCGCTCGTCTGAGTGCGCGGGCGGGACGGGGACTGGCGACCAGGCCAACCAGCATCCTGCTGGCCGGACGGTTCATCCCGGTCGGAAGGGTCGTCGTGAACATGGCCGCCGGCGCCACACGGCTTCCCTATCGGCGGTTCCTCCCGATCAGCGTGCTTGGCGCGCTGCTCTGGACCACGGTGTCCGTGCTCATGGCCATCGTCGCGGGTGCGTTCCTGCATGCCAGCCCCATCATGGCCGCCGTCGCCGCGGCCGTGCTTGCCGCGTCCATCGGCTGGGTCGTCGACAGGATCCTCTCATCGAGGCGGGCCGCGGCAGACCGTAGGCTGTACCCGTGATGGCGACCTCGATGCCAACCGCACGGTCGCTCCTGGCGCGTCTGAACGCCGGTCGGGAGGCCGCCCGCCCGTTCTCCCTCGTCGGATGGATCGGGGTCATCACCGTTTCCGTCATTGTGTTCTGGGCGTCGGCGCCCAGCCTCATCGGGTTCTACGACCTTCCCCCGGCGATCGCCTTCGCGCTGGCCACGGTCCAATGCGCAACGATCCCTCTTGCCGTTCGCTTTCCCCGCTCCTCCGTGGCGCTTCATCTCGCGACCATCGCCTATCTCGGTGTGGCGACCCGCCTCGAGGTGGACGAGTTCTGGCCGCTGTCCATCCCCGCTCTCCTCGCCCTCACGAGCATGCTCGTCGTGGTGGGCCTTCGTGAGCGGTGGACGGTTTCCATCGGCGCCTGGTGGCTCAGTTTCTTCACCATGGTCATTCTCGTGGCCGCATTCAGCCAGACCCCGGGGCGATCCAAGGGAGACTGGGGCTTCGACGTGCTGGCCAGCATCACCGTCACCCTGATCGCCCTCGCAACGTCGGTCGCGATCGGTCAGCGTCACCGGGTTCGCGCTCTCCTCGCCGAGGCACGGCGCGACGTCGAACTCGAGCAGGCCCTCCGCCTCGGCGCCGAGGAGCGGGCGAGAATCGCCCGTGAGCTCCATGACGTGGTGGCGCACAGCATGTCCGTTGTGCACATCCGGGCCGAGTCGGCACAATACCGCCTCGCCGATCTCGACCCTGCCGCGGCCCGCGAGTTCGCGGACATCGCCCGGTCGGCTCGGTCGGCCCTTCGGGAGATGCGGCAGCTCCTCGGCGCCCTCCGGCCGGGGACCGGCGAGAAGGCCTTGGCGCCGCAGCCCACTATCGCCGACATCGGGAGCCTGATCGAGAATGCGGGGACCGTCGGCACGGATGCGAGCTACAGATCGTCCGTGGACGAGCAGTTCGTCCCACCCCTCGTTCAGCTCACGGTCTACCGCATTGTTCAGGAGGCGCTCAGCAACGCCATACGGCACGCCCCGCTCGCCGCCGCGCGGGTCGAGATCACTGGCGATGCGGCGACCATCACGGTGGTCGTGGAAAACGATCCTCCCGGCAGCCTTCCCCCGCGCGAAGGACGTCAGCCCGAGTTGGGAGGCCAGGGTCTGCGAGGCATGCGCGAACGCGTGGCCTTGCTCGATGGCCATATCACCCAGCAGCCGCTGGCGACCGGTGGATTCCGCGTCATGGCCACCATCCCGGTGCCCGCCGGCGATCGGCGGGACCACTCGTGACCATCAGAGTGCTCATCGTCGATGATCAGCCGATGTACCGCCTCGGTGTGGCGGCGATCCTGAACGCTCAACCCGACATCAGCGTGGTGGGTGAGGCCGGCGACGGTCAGGAGGCCATCTCCCGCAATCGTGTGCTCAACCCGGACGTCGTTCTCATGGACATCCGGATGCCGGTGATGAACGGGATCGAAGCGACCCGCGCCATCAACAATCCGCCGAACGGCATCGGCAACGTCCCTCGGGTCGTCATTCTGACGACGTTCGACCTCGACGACTACGTCTACGACGCGCTCCGCGCCGGCGCCAGCGGCTTCCTGCTCAAGGATGCGGGAGCGCCGGAGCTGATCTCGGCGGTGCGGACGGTCCACGACGGTGACGCGCTCCTGTCGCCACGGGTCACCAGACGACTGATCGAGAGCTTCGTCGACAGCGCGCCCGCCGGTCTCACCTCGAAAACGGTCTTCAACAGCCTGACCGAACGCGAGCTCGAGGTGTTTTTGGAGATGGCGCGCGGCAAATCGAATTCGGAGATCGGTAAGTCGCTGTTCATCGCGGAGCAGACCGCCAAGACGCATGTCAGCCGGGTGATCGGCAAACTGGGTCTTCGGGACCGGGTGCATGCGGTCGTCCTCGCCTACGAGACGGGAATGGTGCGCCCCGGCGAGACCGACGGCTGATCGGCGACACTCTCGGCGACGCCCGCTGCGCGGCTGACGGAACGACGCCGGACCGACACATCCGATGTCATGACGATCCAATGCCACCCCATAAAGCGAACACCGTTTGTTTAAACGAACACCGTTCGTGTTAGCCTGCCGACATGACAGACAGCAATCGCGCGCCGGCTGCCGTCTCCCGGGATGACTGGGCGGCGCAGATCGCGGCGCTGGACGGCACACCGACCCGGTCCCGCAAGACCCCGATCAGCATCGACAGGATCGTGGCCGCCTCGTTCGACATCGTGGCGGCGGAGGGATTCGACGCGTTGACGATGCGGCGGGTCGCCGCGGCCCTGGGCACCGGTCCGGCGTCGCTGTACGCACACGTCAGGAACAAGGCCCGACTGGACGACCTGCTCATCGCCGTGCTCTGCAGCCGAGTGAGACTCCCCACGCCCGATTCCGGGCGGTGGAGCATCCAGTTCATCGACGTGTGCCGGCAACTGCGCGACCAATACCTGCGCTTTCCCGGCATCTCCCGAGCCACGCTGGCGGCCGCGCCGACCAGCCTCGAGACGCTTCGGATCAGCGAGGGCATGCTCGCGATCCTGCTGGCCGGCGAGGTGTCGCCGCAGGCCGCCGCCTGGGCCGTCGACGCCGCCCTGCTCTACGTCGCCGCCTACAGCCTCGAGGCCTCGCTTCGCCGGGATCCGGCCACGGACACCGATGGCCGGATCCTCGACCGGACCGAACGCATCGAGCGGTTCCGGATGCTGCCGGCCGCCCGCTTTCCCAACGTCGTCGCCTACGCGCCGGAGTTGACGGCCGGCGACGGCCACGAGCGGTTCGATTTCACACTCGATCTGCTGCTGCGGGGGCTGGCCTCCCGCGAGCAGCGGGACACCCCAGAGGTCATCGACTCAGCCATCATCGATCCGTCGGGTCACGAACGGAGCACCCCATGAAAGCAGCGCGGTTCAGCCGATTCGGCGGGCCGGAGGTCCTCGAGATCGTCGACCTTCCCGACCCGCATCCCGGGCGGGGCGAGATCCGGATCGCGGTGCGCGCCGCCGGCGTCAATGCCAGCGACTGGAAGAAGCGCCAGGGACTGATGGA
>NZ_DASWPB010000100.1:0-5975 GCF_036404185.1 Lacisediminihabitans sp.
GACATCCGGGAGGATCGGGTCATCGCGATCGACGCCAACCCGGATCGGGGAACCCTCGCCGAGCGGGTCAACAAGCAGACCAGGTCGACCGTCCGCGACGTCGTGACCATGGCGCCCACGATCACGAGCTTCAGCGACTTCACGACGATGGTCTCCCGCGACGAGACGCGGCTGGACATCCTGGCATCCGACACCGACCCGTTGCTGTCGGAGGCCTTCGACGAGAACGACTATAATGTCGTGGCCGACCTGGCCGCTCGGTTCTATTCGATCGTGCTCACCGACTGCGGAACGGGAATCGTCCACTCGGTCATGCGGGCGACGCTCCAGCGTGCCGACTCCGTGGTCATCGTCTCCGGCGGGAGCGTCGACGAGGCCAGGCTGGCCTCCGAGACCCTGACCTGGCTCGAGGCGAACGGCTACGGCGACCTCGTGCGCAACGCCGTCGTCGCGCTCAACACCGCGACGCAGGGGACGAACCTGGTCAAGCTCGAGGAGATCGAGGCCCACTTCAAGTCGAGGGTGCGGGAGATCGTCCGCATTCCGTACGACCCGCAGCTCGCCGCGGGCTCCGTCATCAACTACCGAGACCTCAAGCCGCTCACCAAGGCGTCGGCCAGGGAGCTGGCGGCGCTGGTCACCGACGGGCTGCCCGTCCGTCAGGGCGCCTGAGCGCCGGTCCGCCTGTCCGTCGTCTGCCGCAGCGGACGAGGGAGTCCGAGCAGAAAGCGAGTTCCACCGAATGACCGAACGACAGATCAGGATCTTCGGCGACCCCGTCCTGAAGACCGTGTCTGCCCCGATCACCCCGGAGGACGACGTGACCGGCCTCATCGAGGACCTCGTCGAGACCGTCAAGGTCCCCGGCCGTGCCGGCGTCGCCGCGCCGCAGATCGGCGTCAACCAGCGGGCCTTCAGCTACAACGTCGACGACAGGGTCGGCTATATCATCAACCCGGTGCTCGTGGAGGTCTCCGGGGAGCCGGAGCTGATGGACGAGGGATGCCTGTCCGTTCCCGGCTTCTACTTCCCCCGCCTGCGGTATCCGTTCGCCCGGGTGACCGGTGAGGACCTCGAGGGAAACCCGATCGAGCTGAGCGGAACGGGGGTCATGGCGCAGGCCCTGCAGCACGAGACCGACCATCTCGACGGCAAGCTCTACATCGAGGGTCTCGACAAGGAGACGAGACGCGAGGCCATGCGACTCATCCGGGAATCACCCTGGTTCTGAGTCCATCACTCCGGTCGGCCGCTACAGCTGGATCGGCTCGGTGGCCGGCGCCCCCGCGTACATCCCCTCGATGATGTCGGCGAAGTCGGTGAGCACGACGGAGCGCTTGACACTCAGTTTGGGCGTGAGATGCCCGTTCTCCTCGGTGAGATCCTCCGGCAGGATGACGAACTTGCGAATCGACTCCGCCCGCGAGACGAGGGAGTTCGCGGCGTCCACCGCCCGCTGAACCTCCGCGATGACCGCCGGATTCGTCGCGGCCTCCGCCGCGCTCATCTTCGGGTCCTCGCCCTTGTGCCTCAGCCAGACCGGCAGCATCTCCTCGTCCAGGGTGACGAGGGCGGAGATGAAGGGCTTTTGCTCCCCGGCGACGACGACCTGGCTGATGATCGGATTGGCCCGGATGGGGTCCTCGAGCTGGGCCGGTGCGACGTTCTTGCCGCCGGCCGTCACGATGATCTCCTTCTTGCGTCCGGTGATCGTCAGGTAGCCGTTCTCGTCGATCTGGCCGAGGTCGCCCGTCTTGAACCACTCGCCGTCGAAGGCCTCCGCCGTCGCCTGCGGGTTGTTCCAGTAGCCGGCGAAGATGTCGATGCCCTTCGCGTGGATCTCGCCGTCGTCGGCGATGCGCACCGACATCCCCGGCAGGGGCGGCCCGACCGTGCCGATGATGAAGTGGGAGGGCAGGTTCACGGAGACGGGCGCGGTGGTCTCGGTCAGGCCGTAGCCCTCGAGGATCGTCACGCCGAGGCTGCGATAGAAGTGGCCGAGTCGGAGGCCGAGGGGGGCCGAACCGGAGACCGCGTAGGCCACCCGTCCGCCCATCGCCGTGCGGATCTTGGAGAGCACCAGCCGGTCCAGCACCGCGAACTGCGCCCTCAGCCGGAACGGCACCGCTCCGGCATCCAGGGCCTTCGAGTGCTCGATGGCGACGGCGGCGGCCTTGCGGAAGATGGCGCCCTTTCCGCCGCCCTCCGCCTTCTGCTCCGAGGAGTTGTAGATCTTCTCGAAGACCCGCGGGACGGCCAGCAGGAAGGTCGGCCGGAACGAGGCCATGGCGGGCAGCAGGCGCGAGGTGTCCGCCTGGTGGCCGACCTTCACCCCTCCGTGGATGCAGAGCACCGTGATGAACCGGGCGAAGACGTGTGCGGTGGTGATGAACAGCAGGGTGCTCGAGCCGGTGTTGACGACCTCGGGGATCGCCTTGGCGGCGTTGCGGCTCAGTTCGACGAAGTTCGAGTGGGTGAGCATGCACCCCTTCGGGCGGCCGGTCGTCCCCGCCGTGTAGATAAGCGTGGCGAGGTCGGAGCCCTTCGCGAGGCTCCTGCGCCGTTCGATCTCCTCGTCGGGGACCGCCGTGCCGGATGCGGCGAGCTTGTCCAGGTCGCCGAGCCCGATCTGCCACACGTGGTCGACGAGCGGCAGGTCGGCGCGCACCTCGTCGAAGCGGGCGAAGTGGTCGGCGGTCTCGGTGACCATCGCGACCGCCCCGGAGTCGCTCAGGTCCCAGAGCACCTGGCTGGGCGCCGAGGTCTCGTAGATCGGAACGAGGATCGCACCGGCGAACCAGGTGGCGAAATCCAGGAGCGTCCACTCGTAGCGGGTGTGGCACATGAGGCCGATCCTGTCGCCCGGCTGGATGCCCGCGGCCACGAGACCCTTGGACAGCGCGATCACCTGTCTCAGGAATTCGCTCGCCGTCACATCCAGCCATCCGCCGTCCGGCTGCGGCCGGGAGAAGAGGGGGAGGTCCGGTGTCGAGGCCACTCGCTCAATGAGCAGGTCGGTCACGTTGGCGTCGGGATCCGGCGTCACGAGGGCTGGTACGTCGTACTGTTTCACGGCAACTCCTTTGGTACCGGTACGGTAAGCGTTACAACATAACAAGCTTAAGGGTCCACCGCACCCGAGCTGAATGGCGTGATGCACCCCGTTTTCCCTAAACTCTAGGTGGTGCTTCTGGGGAACCCATGAGGGTTCGACCCGCGCCGCCCACCCGTAGAAACAGAAGAGGTCCCTGGCTCGTGCATGCAATCGGAATCGACATCGGGGGAACCAAAATCGCGGGGGCTCTGGTCTCGGAATTGGGCGAGATCCTGGCGGAGGACCGTGTGGTCACCCCGGCGGGAGACTCCGACGCTCTCGTCGACGCCGTCGTCACGATGATCGAGAAGCTCTCCGACGGGCAGGACGTCAGGGCGGCGGGGGTGGCGGCGCCCGGCTTCATCGACGCCGCCCAGTCGACCGTCTACTACACCCCCAACATCAGCTGGCGGCACGAGCCGCTCCGGGCGAGGCTGCTCGAGCGGCTTCCCCTCGACATCACGATCGACAACGACGCGAACGCCGCCGGCTGGGCCGAGTTCCGGTTCGGTGCAGGGCGACTGGTCAGCGACATGACCATGCTGACCATCGGGACGGGTGTCGGTGGGGCGATCGTCACCCAGGATCGCCTGTTCCGCGGCGGCTTCGGCGCCGGTGCAGAGCTCGGCCACATGCGGGTCGTCCCGGACGGTCTGCCATGCGGCTGCGGCGCCAAGGGATGCATCGAGCAGTACGGCTCCGGACGGGCCCTGTTGAGGATGGCCAATGCCATCGCCGACGTCGGTGGCATCGGTCTCGGTCTCGCCACCGTGCGCGAGCAGAACGGGGTGCTCACCGGCCAGGACGTGGCGACCCTCATCGCCGACGGCGACACCGGAGCGCTCCAGGCGCTGCGCGAGCTCGGAACCTGGCTCGGTCAGGCCTGCGCGTCGCTCAGCGCGATCCTCGACCCCCAGCTCTTCGTCTTCGGCGGGGGAGTGGCGATGTCGGGAGACCTGTTGCTCGACCCGATCCGGGAGTCCTATCTGCAGCACCTGCCGGCTCGCGGCTATCACCCAGAGCCGGAGTTCGTGATTGCGGAGCTCGTCAACGACGCCGGCGTGGTCGGCGCCGCCGACCTCGCGAGGTTGCACGTCGAGGCCCTCTAGCGCGGATTCGGGCTAGAGTTAGGCCAACTTTCTGTAGGGCGGTTGCGAATGTTCTATTGGTTCATGAAGAACCTGGTTGCCGGTCCTCTCCTGAAGACGATCTTCCGTCCTTGGGTGACCGGCCATGAGAATATCCCGAAGACGGGAGGGGTCATCATGGCGAGCAATCACCTCTCCTTCATCGACTCGGTGTTCCTCCCGCTCGTCATGGATCGGCGCATCAGCTTCCTGGCGAAGAGCGACTATTACACGACGCGCGGGCTGAAGGGCTGGTTCACCCGGAACTTCCTCACCGCGACAGGAATGCTGCCGATCGATCGGTCGGGTGGCAAAGCATCCGAGGCGTCGCTGGAGACCGGTCTCGCCGTTCTCGCCAGGGGTGAGGTGCTCGGCATCTATCCGGAGGGCACCCGCAGCCCCGACGCGAAGCTCTATCGCGGCCGCACCGGCGTCGCGCGGATGATCCTTGAGGCGGGTGTGCCCGTGGTCCCGGTCGCGATGATCGACACGGAGAAGGTCATGCCGATCGGGCAGCGCCTTCCCAAGGTGCGCAGGATCGGCATCGTGATCGGCAAGCCGCTCGACTTCTCGCGCTTCGCCGGGCTCGAGGGCGACCGCTTCATCCTGCGATCCATCACCGACGAGATCATGTACGAGCTCGACCGCCTCAGCGGTCAGGAATATGTGGACGTCTACGCCTCTTCGGTTAAAGAGAGGCAGAAGGCGGCCAGCCGATAGGCTTGTTGGCTGGCCTCTCTTTCATTCCCACCACCCGTCACACCGCAGTTTTAAGGAAACACCGTCGTGCTGGACAGCAACGAAGATCCCGTGGTGCCTGCCGATCCCTCCGTGATCGCCGGCCTCGACCAGTGGCGCACGCTGCCGATCAAACAGCAGCCCCAGTGGCCGGACACCGTCGCCGCCCAGGCGGCATCCGACGAGATCGCCTCGCTGCCACCGCTCGTCTTCGCCGGCGAGATCGACGTGCTGCGCGAACGTCTCGCCTCCGCGGCGGCGGGGGATGCCTTCCTGCTCCAGGGCGGTGACTGCGCGGAGACCTTCGCCGGTGCGACGGCGGACGCGATCCGCAACCGGGTCAAGACCATCCTGCAGATGGCCGTCGTCCTCACCTACGGCGCATCCACCCCCGTCATCAAGATGGGGAGGATGGCCGGTCAGTTCGCCAAGCCCCGGTCGAGCGAGATGGAGACCAGGGGAGAGGTGACGCTGCCGGCCTACCGGGGCGACATCGTCAACGGGTACGACTTCACCCCGGAGTCCCGCGAGGCCGATCCCCGCCGCCTCGTGCAGGGGTACCACACCTCCGCCTCGACGCTCAATCTGGTCCGTGCCTTCACCCAGGGCGGCTTCGCCGACCTGCGAGAGGTGCATCGCTGGAACCAGGGCTTCGCCAGGAACCCGGCCAACGCGCGCTACGAGCAGATGGCCCGCGACATCGACAAGGCGATCAAGTTCATGGTGGCGGCCGGTGCCGACTTCGACGAGCTGAAGAGGGTCGAGTTCTACACCAGCCACGAGGGCCTGCTCATGGACTACGAGCGCCCGATGACCCGCATCGACTCGCGCAACGGCACCCCGGTCAACACCTCCGCCCACTTCCTCTGGGTCGGCGAGCGCACCCGCGACCTCGACGGCGCGCACATCGACTACTTCTCCCGGCTGCGCAACCCCATCGGGGTGAAGCTCGGCCCCTCGACCACTCCGGATGTCATGGAGCGGCTCATCGACAAGCTCGACCCCGATCGCGAGCC
>NZ_DASWPB010000101.1:0-10180 GCF_036404185.1 Lacisediminihabitans sp.
CATCGTTCGTGTTCATCAGAAAAGACCCGTCACCATGAGTTCCAAACCCCGCCTGTTCTCCGGCATCCAGCCCTCCGCCGATTCGCTGCACATCGGCAACTACATCGGGGCCATCGTGCAGTGGAGGCAGATGCAGCGGACGCACGACGCCTACTTCTGCGTCGTCGACATGCACGCCATCACCGTGCCCCAGGAGCCGGCGCTGCTCCGCGAGCAGACCCGCAGGACGGTGGCCCAGTACATCGCCGCCGGCATCGATCCGGCCGAGTCGACGCTCTTCGTGCAGTCCCACGTGCCGGCCCACGCCGAGCTCGCCTGGGTGCTCAACACCATCACCGGCTTCGGCGAGGCCAGCCGGATGACCCAGTTCAAGGACAAGTCGGCCAAGCGCGGGGCCGACACCACCAGCGTCGGGCTGTTCACCTACCCGATGCTCATGGCCGCCGACATCCTGCTCTACGACTCCGTCGTCGTCCCGGTCGGTGAGGACCAGCGCCAGCACCTCGAGCTCACCCGCGACCTCGCCCAGCGGTTCAACGCCCGCTTCGGCGAGACCTTCGTGGTTCCCGAGGTGAGCATCCAGAAGGAGAGCGCCAAGATCTACGACCTGCAGGACCCGACCTCGAAGATGTCCAAGTCGGCCGAGTCCCCCGCCGGGATCGTGTGGCTGCTCGACGAGCCGTCCGTCACCGCGAAGAAGATCCGCGGCGCCGTGACGGACGACGGCCGCGAGGTGCGCTTCGACCGGGTGGAGAAGCCGGGCGTCTCGAACCTGCTGGCCATCTACTCGGCGCTCACGGACATCCCGATCCCCGCCCTCGAAGATCGGTACGCCGGCCGCGGATACGGCGATCTCAAGAAGGACCTCGCCGAGGTCGTCGTCGAGACCTTCACGCCGATGCGGGAGCGCGTGCTCGAGCTCACCGCGGACCCGGCCGAGCTGGACCGCGTGCTGGCAGGCAATGCCGACCGCGCGGCCGAGGTCGCCGGCGCAACCCTGGCCAAGGTCTACGACCGCATCGGGTTCCTGCCCAGGAGGTGAGCATGCGGACTGCGGTCATCGAGACCGAGAGGCTGTGGCTGGATCCCCCGGTCATCGGTGATCGCGAGCGCGTTGTGGAGTACTGCCGTGACCCGCTGTTCGAGAGGTTGATGACCTTGCCGTGGCCCTACGAGGATCGACATGCCGACTTCTTCCTGAACCGTCTGGTCCCGGACGGTTGGGCGGACGGAAGCGAACTCACCTGGGCGCTTCGGTCGGGAGAGGGCGAGCCGCTCCTCGGGGTCATCGGCTGGCGTGCCGGCCGTGGCGACATCGGCTTCTGGTTGGGACGACCGCACCGCGGTGCCGGGCTCATGACCGAGGCCGTCAACGCCGTCGACGACTGGCTGTTCGCCAACCGCCGGGTGGAGCAGATCCTCTGGGAATGCGTCGCAGGGAACCTCGCCTCGGCCGCGGTCGCGAGGAAGGCCGGTTTCCGTTACACGGGCGAGCGGCCGACGACGCTGACCCACCGCGACGGGACGAACCCGCTGTCCTGGCACGGGGTGCTGAAGACGGGAGATCCCCACGAGCCTCGAACCGGCTGGCCGGAGTGATGCTCCCGGCGGTCGGGCTGTTCGACCTCAACGACACCGCTGACATCGGCCGCCGCTTGGTGCCCGGGCCCTCCCCTCTCTCCGCCCGACGCCGTGCATAACTCCTGCAGTGCTGCGGCCCGTGGCGGAATTCGGGCCTGTTGCCACCCGCATTGGGCCGAAGTCGCACGATCCCGGGGAAAACTGCAGGAGTTACGCGCGCGACGGACGTGTGCGCCAGACGCGGAGAGCAGACGGCCCTAGAGGATGACGACGCGGTGGTGGTTCCAGGCGGCCAGCAGGTTGAGCACCGCCGCGAGCACGTCGTTCGGGTAGTACATCGTGCGGTTGTAGACGGGACGCAGGCTCATGTACCCCTGTCTGGCCAGGTCGAGATCACGATTGCGATCGCGCACGTGCAGCTCCCACCCGTCGTGGGCGAGCCGGCTGTCGGCCTCCAGCACGAGGATGCCCTCCACGAGGATGTCGATCCGGCCGACCCCGTCGATCACCACCTGCAGCTGGCAGTCGAGACCGGCGGACCGCATGATCAGCCGCAGCACCGTCTCCTGCCCGGCCTCGCTGCGACCGTCGACCTGCGCGCGCAACGGCCGGAACCGCTCGGGGAGTCGCCGGAACAGCTCATTCAGCTCCGATTCGCCGATTCTCCCGAGGTGGAGCGCGTTGTCGAGGGAGGCGATCGCCAGCCACGGTGACTGGCAGCGGACGGCCTGGTGGAGAGCATCCAGCATTCCGACCGAGAACTCGGTGGCCTCGTCGGGCGCGACGAGCGGCGACCAGTGCAACTCGGCGCCGTCCCTGTTGTCCTCACTCAGCGGTAGGAACCGGTTGCGCGGGGAGCGACACCTCGAGGCCGCCCGATCCAGGTGGACATGCGGGAAGGTGCTGTCGAAGGCGAACACCCCGGCGAGGCTCAGCGCTGACACACATCCGATTCGGCCGCCCACTCGAACGGCCTGCTGGATGAGCCGGGCCGTGCCGGGAAGCGCGTAGTGGTCACGGCGGATCCGGATCAACGTGCCGGTCTGCACGGCCGCGGTCAGACCGCGTCCCGTGGCTCCTGCTGCTCGCAACTGCTCCCGGCTGGCGATCGTTATGCCGTACTCATCGAACACCTCGTTCCATCCCATGCCCAGAAGTGTCGGACCCGCGCCCGGACCGAAAAGGGCGGCAACGGAAAACTGTTCACCAGTCGTCCCGCCGTCCGTCTGTGCATAACTCCTGCAATTCGCGGAGGCGGACGCCCGGCGCCCCGGAAAAGCGGGGTCTACCGGCGGGCTCGGCGGGAATTGCAGGAGTTATGCGCGGCAGGCAGGCGAGCGACGCGAGGGGCGGGCGGCCACAACCCGGCGGGGACGGTCAGCGGGCAGGCCGCACGGGCGACCAGGCCGGGGACGCGCGGACGAGCCGCGGGACGGTGACGCGGGAGCTGCGTCCGACCTGTGCCAGATCGACCGGACGCAGCAGCGCTGGGTACCCGAGCGGGCTAGTGC
The DNA here is from genome assembly GCF_036404185.1 of Lacisediminihabitans sp. Lineage (GTDB taxonomy): Bacteria > Actinomycetota > Actinomycetes > Actinomycetales > Microbacteriaceae > Lacisediminihabitans. The sequence goes on from NZ_DASWPB010000101.1 coordinate 3,093, forward strand.
CCGATCGCGGCGCCGGTCTCGCTGAAGGTCACCCCGTGGAACTCGCTGAGTCCCTTCTCGAGGCGAGTGACCTCCTGGGCGCGCTGCTCGGTGCTCCAGCCGAGGCGGGCGGCCAGCAGGTCGGCGAACTCCTCGACGATCGGGGCGGTCAGCAGGCCGATGAAGGCGAGATCGGTGCGGCGAAGCACCAGGTCGTCGAGATGTACGACGAGCTCGTTGTCGAGGATGTAATTGATCTCCGCGGTGCTATACCTGTCGGTGCTCGTCAGCACGTGGTCGGTGGTTTCCGCGACGATCGCCTGGATGAACCCGGTCGCGCGGGTGCCGTAGCGCTCGAGCAGCTGCAGGGCGCGCTCGGTCGGCAGGCCGGCGGAGTTCGCGGTGGCCCAGGCCTGGCGGGCAGCCTCCGTGGTCGGGAAGCCCTTGCCGCCGCCGATGGCCAGCGCCGTGGTCGACACCGTGCGCTCCTTCTTGAGCAGCGCGAGGGCCTCGTTGGCCATGTGCTCGCCGAGGGCGCGGAAGGTGGTCCACTTGCCGCCGACGAGGCTGAGCAGCGCGGCGGAGCCGAAGGTGCCCTGTTCGATGCGGTAGTCGCGGGAGACGAACCCGGGGGTCTCGTCGTCGTGCCGCGGAAGCGGGCGGATGCCGGCGAAGCGGAACACGATCTGGCTGCGGTCGGTCACGACGTCGGGGAACACGTGGGCAACGAGGTGGAAGAAGTAGCTGACGTCGTCCTCGGTGGCGTACTGCGGTTCGCGCGGATCGGCGTCCGTGTCCGTCGTGCCGACCAGCACCCGGTTTTTGATCGGGTAGATGAGCACGATGCGGCCGTCGTCGTTCTCGAAGAACAGCTCGCGTCCCTTGAGCGCCGAGAACAGCTCGGGGTTGTCGAGCACGATGTGCGAGCCCTTGGTGCCGCCCATGAAGCGGGTCGGGATGCCGAGGGCGTCGTTGGTCAGGTCGGTCCAGGGGCCGGAGGTGTTGATGACCACGTCGGCGGAGAGCACGAACTCGTCGCCGCTGATCTTGTCCCGCACGAGCACGCCGCCGTCGACCGTTCCGATCGCCTCGACGTAGTTGGCGCTGCGCGCGTTGTCGCCGGCGAGTCGGCCGTCGAGCAGGACATCGAGCCCAAGGCGCTCCGGGAAGTTCATCGCGGCGTCGTAATAGGTCGCGGTGTACTTGACGTTCTTGTTCAGCTGCGGCTGCGACTCGAGGGACTTGCGGCGGCCGTGGAACTGGTGACGCGGGACGCTTCCCCCATCGCGGGAGAAGGAGTCGTAGAGGATGAGCCCAACCTTGATCAGCAGGGCGCCGCGCTCGGTGGTGGCCCGCTGCTTGTGGGTGAGGAACCGCAGCGGCGCGGCGGTGATCCCGGAGAAGGTGGAGAACATCGGGATGGTGGTCGGCAGCGGCTTGACGTAGTGCGGCGCGGTCTTGAGCAGGCGGTTGCGCTCCTGAACGGCCTCGCGGACCAGGCGGAATTCGCCGTTCTCGAGATAGCGGACGCCGCCGTGGATCATGTGCGACGAGGCGGCGGAGGCTCCGGAGATGTAGTCGGCCTTCTCGATGAGCGTGACGTCGACGCCCTGCAGCGCGAGTTCCCGGAACGTCGACGCTCCGTTGATCCCCCCGCCGATGACCAGCACCTGCGAACGCGGGTGGGCCTTCAGCTGTGCAACATCTGCTCTGTTGTTGTCCATGGTGATTCGTCTTCCTCTTCATCCACCCGCTGGCTCGGGCGTCTAAACTCATAGTGAGCCACACGGGAGTCTTTTCACCGGTTTTGAACGGATGTGCAGATGGCCGATTCACCCGCGGACGAGTCCGCTCGGGACTCGCGGCGCGTGACGGAGGCGCTCCGGGCCGCGCACCTCTACTACATCCAGAACCTGACCATGGATTCGATCGCCTTCGAGCTCGGGATCTCCCGGTCGTCGGTCTCCCGTCTCATCGGATTCGCCCGCGATTCCGGCCTCGTCGAGATCCGGGTGAACTCCCCGCTCGACCAGCTGTCCGCGCTGCAGCACCAGCTGCACGACAGCTTCGGGCTGACGGCGCACATCGTCCCGGCGAACGACGCGGCGACCGATCTCGACCGCCTGGAGCGGGTGGCGCTGTCTGCTGCACGAATTCTCACCGACTTCGTCGATTCCAACATGATCCTCGGCGTCGCCTGGGGGGCGACGATCGCCTCGGTCAGCAGGCACCTCGTGCACAAGCCGGTGCGGGGCACCCAGGTCGTTCAACTCAACGGCGCGGGCAACGCCCACACCACGGGGCTCGGCTACGCGAGCGAGATCATCGGCAGGTTCGGGGTGGCCTTCGGTGCGATGGTGCAGCAGTTCCCGGTGCCGGCGTTCTTCGACGACCCGGCCACCAAGGCGGCGCTCTGGCGTGAACGCAGCACCGCCAGGGTGCTCGCGCTGCAGAAGAGGATGGACATCGCGCTCTTCGGCATCGGGTCCCCGAACGCCGAGGTGCCGAGCCACGTCTACGCCGGCGGCTACCTCGATCGCTCGGACTACGACTCGCTCACCCGGTCCCGGGTCGTCGGGGACGTCGCGACGATGTTCTTCCGCGCCGACGGCAGCTCCGACGACATCCCGCTGAACGATCGGTCGAGCGGTCCCGATCTGGCCGTGCTCAAGGCGGTTCCGCGCCGCATCTGCGTCGTCTCCGGCCGGGCCAAGCTGCCCGCCCTGCGGGGAGCGCTGGCCGGCGGGCTCATCACCGACCTCGTGGTCGACGAGGTCACGGCGGCCGAGCTGCTCACGGGCGGCGACCGGGCGGGAATATCCGACCCGACATCGCGTTGACTACACTCGTAAGAAGTAAAGAACGTGCTCCGGGGTCGGTGAAAATCCGAACCGGCGGTGATAGTCCGCGACCCGCCGTTTTCGAGTGATCGAGAGCGACGGTTGATTCGGTGGAATTCCGAGACCGACGGTTATGAGGTCGATGGCCTCTCAGTCCGGATGGAAGGAAGCACGCGCACCACGCATTGGCGATCTCCGTCGACCGGTGGTGCGGGTCGACAGCGTCGATCGGAGCCCGGAGCCCGTCCCCCACGGACAGAGGACCGGATGACCGAGACAGCGATAGAGCGGGCCATGCGCCATGCGCTCTCCCTCGCCGCGCACGGCCCCGCCTACGGGGTGAACCCCCAGGTCGGATGCGTCATCCTCGCGGCGGGCGACGACGAGCGTTTCCTCGCCGAGGGCTGGCATCGCGGCGCGGGGACGCCCCACGCCGAGGTCGACGCCCTGGCGAAGCTGAGACCCGAAGACACCCGCGGCGCGACCGCCGTCGTGACCCTCGAGCCGTGCAACCACACCGGCCGCACTGGCCCGTGCAGCGAGGCGCTCATCGCGGCCGGCATCGGCAGGGTCGTCTACGCGGTCTCCGACCCCGGTGCCACCTCCGGTGGCGGAGCGGACCGGATGCGCGCGGCCGGCATCGTGGTCGAGTCCGGCGTGCTTGCCGACGAGGTCTCCGCGGCCATGCGCGTCTGGCTCACCGCCACGAGGCTTCGCCGGCCCTTCGTCAGCGTCAAGTGGGCCTCGAGCCTCGACGGCCGAGCCGCGGCCGGCGACGGGACGAGCCGGTGGATCACCGGCACCGCCGCCAGGCAGCGGGTGCACGAGCAGCGCGAGCTCGCCGATGCCATCCTCGTCGGCACCGGCACCGTCCTCGCCGACGATCCCGCGCTGACGGCGAGGGGCGATGCCGGAGAGCTCATGCCGCACCAGCCAATCCCCGTCGTGATCGGCGAGCGCCCCATCCCCGTCACCGCCAAGGTCTTCGAGCATCCGCAGCCGGTGCTCCTGACGGCGAGCCGCGACCTGGAGGGGATCCTCGCGGAGCTGTTCGAGCGGGGCATCCGTCACGTCTTCGTCGAGGGGGGCCCGACGCTCACGAGCGCGCTCGTCGCGGCGGGACTCGTCGACGAGTATCTGATCTATCTCGCGCCGGTCCTGCTCGGCGGCGGCCGGCTCGCCCTCGGCGACATCGGGGTCGACACGATCGCGGACGCGAGACGACTCATCGTCGACTCGATGGAATCACTCGGCGAGGACCTGCTGATCGTCGCCCGACCCAGGGAAGGCTCCCAGTAATGTTCACCGGAATCATCGAAGAGCTCGGCGAGGTCGTCGAGTGGAACCCGACGGCGGATGCCGGCCGGCTCACGATCCGCGGCCCGCTCGTCGTCTCGGATGCGCGCCACGGCGACTCCATCTCGGTGAGCGGCGTCTGCCTCACCATCGTCGATCGCGGCGAGGACTGGTTCACCGCCGACGTCATGGCGGAGACGATGGCCATGAGCACCCTCACGGCGCCGTCGCCGGGGGACCGGGTGAACCTGGAGCGCGCGGCGCAGGTCGGGGACCGCCTCGGCGGCCACATCGTGCAGGGGCACATCGACGGGACGAGCAGACTGCTCACGATCGTCGAGGGTCAGGCCTGGCGGGTGCTGCGGTTCACCCTCTCCCCCGAGCTCGCCCCGCTCGTCGCGGGCAAGGGGTCGATCGCCGTCGACGGGGTCTCCCTCACCGTGAGCGCGGTCGGCGACGACTGGTTCGAGGTGTCCCTGATCCCGGAGACGCTCGCGGTCACCACCCTCGGCCTCAAGGCCGCGGGTGACGAGGTCAACATCGAGACGGACATCCTGGCGCGGCACGTCGCGCGCCTGATGTCGGTCACCGAATCCAGCAGTACCAACGGAAGGAGCGAGTCATGAGTCTCGCCGACATCCCCACAGCGCTCGACGCCCTTCGCGCCGGCCGCCCCATCATCGTCGTCGATAACGAGAGCCGCGAGAACGAGGGCGACGTCGTTTTGGCCGCCGAGTTCGCGAACCAGGAGTGGATCGCCTGGCTCGTGAACCACTCCTCCGGCTTCATCTGCGCACCGATGACCAACGAGATCGCCGACCGGCTCGAGCTGCCGGTCATGGTCGCCAACAACCAGGACCCGCGCGGCACGAACTACACCGTGAGCGTGGACGCATCCGATCGCCTGAGCACCGGCATCAGTGCCGCGGACCGGGCGCACACCCTCCGCGTGCTCGCCGACCTCCACTCGGAGCCGTCCTCGCTGCACCGCCCCGGCCACATCATGCCGCTGCGCGCGCTCGACGGCGGCGTGCGCGAGCGCGACGGCCACACCGAGGCGTCCATCGACCTGCTCAAGCTGGCCGGGTTGACCCCGGTCGCCGCGATCTCCGAGATCGTGCAGGAGGACGGCGAGATGATGCGCCTGCCCGCCCTCATCCGGCTCGGCGAGCGCGAGGGGGTCGAGGTCGTCACCATCGAGTCCCTCATCGCCTACCTGAACGCGAACCACGGCGACGGGACGGTGCCGGTGGCCGTTCCGATCCCGGAGACCTCGCGGGTGATCTTCGAGGTGGAGACGAACATCCCCACCACCCACGGCACCTTCCGCTTCCGCGCCTACCGGGACCGGATGACCGGGGCCGACCACCTGGCGATCATCTCCGGGGACCCGAAGAACGGCACGCTCATCCGGGTGCACTCCGAATGCCTGACCGGCGAGGTCTTCGGCTCGCTCAAGTGCGAGTGCGGCCCCCAGCTGGATGCGGCGCTCGAGCAGATCAGGGACGAGGGCGGCGTCGTCATCTACATGCGCGGTCACGAGGGCCGGGGAATCGGCCTGATCAACAAGCTCAAGGCGTACCGCCTCCAGGAGGACGGACTGGACACCCTTGACGCCAACGTCGCGCTCGGCTTCCCCATCGACGGTCGGGACTACGGCGCCGCGGTCGCTATCCTGGAGGACCTCGGCATCTCCGAGGTCCGCGCCATCACCAACAACCCGGAGAAGCTGCGGCAACTGCGGGAGCGCGGGATCACGGTGACGGAGCAGGTCCCGCTCGTCGTCGGCGTCGGGAGCCTGAACGAGGGCTACCTGGAGGCCAAGCGCGACCGCATGGGACACATCCTGCCCAACGACACCGAACTGGAACGGGCCGCGTCGGCACAGCGGCGCATCCTCGAAACCCCGAAAGGACACCTCGCATGAGTGGAGACGGAGCACCGGAGATCACCACCGACGGAACGGGACTCAAGGTCACGATCGTCGCCGGACGCTGGCACGAGAAGATCGCCGACGGGCTCATCGCCGGGGCACGCCGGGTGCTCGAGGCCGCTGGCGCCGAGATCACCGAGATCCGCGTCCCCGGGAGCTTCGAGCTGCCCGTCGTCAGCAAGGCGGCGCTCGTCAACGGGGCGAACGCGGTCGTGGCCCTCGGGGTGATCATCCGCGGGGGAACCCCGCACTTCGAGTTCGTCGCCGATGCCGCGACGAGCGGCCTCACCCGGGTGGCGATCGAAACCGGCAAGCCGATCGGTTTCGGCGTGCTCACCCTCGAGGACGAGCAGCAGGGTCTCGACCGCGCCGGGCTGCCCGGCTCGAGCGAGGACAAGGGCGCGGAGGCGGCTTCGGCGGCCCTCGCGACCGCGCTCATCATCCGGAGCATTCCCACCAGGTAGGGGCGTTCCGGGAGGGCCCTCGGTAGGATCGAAGGCGTGTCCAATCCGTTCCGAGTGCTGATCGTGGTGGCGCTGGTCGTCGCGATCGCCGCGGTGGTCGGATTCGTCTACGTCGTGTTCGTGGATCCGGGCAACAACGGTTCGCTGAACGTGAGCGCAGCGCTGGCGTCGTTCGCCGGAACCGCCTGAGGTGCGCGGTCCCAACCGGCTCTTCGCCTGGGCCTCCCTGCTCGTGGCGATCGTGCTGGCCGTCCTGTTCGTCTTTCACGTCTTCGTCGTGCCCGCCCCGGCAAAACCCATCGAGAGCCTGAGCTTCGTGCAGTCCCAGGCGGTGCCGGACTTCGAGGACAGCAGGCACCTGGTGCGCGATCCGGTGCGCATCCACCGGTTCGACTCCCTGGTGAAGAAGTACTCGATCGACCTGGAGCACGTCAACCCCGCGCTCAACGACGCCTGCACCGGCGGACTGGCGACGAACATCACCGTCGCCTTCCGGGGAGGCTCGACGGCCGCGTTGCGGATCTACGACTGCCAGGGCTCGGTTCCGAAGGGCACCTTCGTGACGGATGCGACGGC
>NZ_DASWPB010000102.1:0-32123 GCF_036404185.1 Lacisediminihabitans sp.
TCCTTCTTGAGGTCGGACACCTCGTCGCGCAGCCGGGCGGCGAGCTCGAACTTGAGCTCCCCCGCGGCCTGCAGCATCTGATCGTTGAGGTCGCGGATGATCGACTCGAGGTCGTTCGCGCCGCTGGCCGCCAGGCCGCCGTGCTGCAGCCCGGCCCGCTTGAGGTTGGGTGTCGGCGCTCGCTTGCGCCCGTCCCTGCCGGAGAGCAGCTCCGCCGTGTCGGCGTCCTCGCGGTTCAGCTGGTCGGTGATGTCGGCGATCTTCTTGCGGAGCGGCTGGGGGTCGACCCCGCGCTCGAGGTTGTAGGCGACCTGCTTCTCACGGCGCCGGCTGGTCTCCTCGATCGCCTGCTTCATGGAGTCCGTCATGACGTCGGCGTACATGTGCACGGCGCCGGAAACGTTCCTCGCGGCGCGGCCGATGGTCTGGATGAGCGAGGTCGACGACCGGAGGAAGCCCTCCTTGTCGGCGTCCAGGATGGCCACGAGGGAGACCTCTGGCAGGTCCAGCCCCTCCCTGAGGAGGTTGATCCCCACCAGCACGTCGTAGACGCCCTGACGAAGTTCGGTCAGGAGCTCCACCCTGCGCAGCGTGTCGACGTCGGAGTGCAGGTACCGGACCCGCACGCCCGCCTCGCCGAGGAACTCGGTCAGCTCCTCGGCCATCTTCTTGGTCAGGGTGGTGACGAGCACCCTCTCCCCGATGGCGGAGCGCTTCCGGATCTCCTCGAGCAGGTCGTCGATCTGGCCCTTGGTCGGCTTGACCACGATCTCCGGATCGACCAGGCCGGTCGGGCGGATGATCTGCTCGACCACGCTGTCGGTGATGCCCATCTCGTAGCGGCCGGGGGTCGCCGAGAGGTAGACCTTCTGGCCGACCCGGTCGAGGAACTCGTTGAACTTGAGCGGGCGGTTGTCGAGCGCGCTCGGCAGCCGGAAGCCGTGCTCGACCAGGGTGCGCTTGCGCGAGGCGTCGCCCTCGTACATCGCACCGATCTGCGGGATGGTCACGTGCGACTCGTCGATGACCACGAGGAAGTCGTCCGGGAAGTAGTCGATGAGGCAGTGCGGCGCCTCCCCCGGTTGGCGCTGATCGATGTGCCTCGAATAGTTCTCGATGCCGCTGCAGAAGCCGATCTGCTCCATCATCTCGATGTCGAAGGTCGTGCGCATCCGCAGCCGCTGCGCCTCGAGCAGCTTGCCCTCGCGCTCCAGCTGGCCGAGCCGTTCCTCCAGCTCCACCTTGATGGTCTTGATCGCCGCCTGCATGCGCTCCGCCCCCGCCACGTAGTGGGAGCCGGGGAACACCGAGACCGCCTCGAGCTTCTTGACCACCTCGCCGGTGAGCGGGTGCAGGCTGTACAGCCCCTCGATCTCGTCCCCGAACATCTCGATCCGGATCGCGAGCTCCTCATACATGGGGATGATCTCGATCGTGTCGCCGCGCACGCGGAAGTTGCCCCGGGAGAAGTCGACGTCATTGCGCTGGTACTGCATGGAGACGAACTTGCGGATGAGCGTCTCGCGGTTGATGCGCATGCCGATCTGAAGCGCGATCATCGCGTCGAGGTACTCCTCGGAGCTGCCCAAGCCGTAGATGCAGGAGACGGTCGAGACGACGATGACGTCCCGCCGGCTGAGCAGCGAGTTGGTCGTCGAGTGGCGGAGGCGTTCGACCTCCGCGTTGATCGAGCTGTCCTTCTCGATAAAGGTGTCCGTCTGCGGAACGTACGCCTCCGGCTGGTAGTAGTCGTAGTACGAGACGAAGTACTCGACGGCGTTGTTCGGCATCAGCTCTCGGAACTCGTTCGCGAGCTGCGCGGCCAGGGTCTTGTTGTGCGCGAGGACCAGCGTCGGCCGCTGGACCTGTTCGATGAGCCACGCCGTCGTCGCCGACTTCCCGGTGCCGGTCGCCCCGAGCAGCACGACGTCGGTCTCGCCGGCGTTGATCCTCGCCGTGAGCTCGGCGATCGCCTGGGGCTGGTCTCCGCTCGGGACATAGTCGCTGATGACCTCGAACGGGCGCACTGAACGGGTCGGTTCCATGCCTCCAGCTTAAGCAGCACCACCGACACGGGGCCGCGATTGCGCCCTCGGCGCAAAGCGACCACCGGTCGGGTTGCCTCGAGGGCCATTGGGGAGTTGCATAGGTTGGGCGGATAACTTCGCGGTGACGGCACAGCGAAGGGCCGGGGAACAACGGATGAAGCGGAGCGGCAGATGACAACGACCCAGGAGCATTCCGCTCCAGCCACGGCGAGCCCGATCTTCGGGCGGATGCGCGGCCGGGTCGTGCTGCTGCTCTGCATCATGTATGCGATCTCCTACATCGATCGCACCAACATCTCCACCGCCGGTCCGACGATCATGAAGGCGCTGCATCTCAGTTCCGGCGAGTTCGGGGTGGCGGTCGCGGCCTTCTCCATTCCCTATGCCCTGCTCCAGGTGTTCGGAGGCAACCTCGGCGAGCGGGTCGGGCCGCGCAGGGCCCTGTTCTGGATCGGCGTGCTCTGGGGCGTCGCGACGATCGCGACCGGATTCTCCGTCGGCCTCCTCTCGCTCGTCGGCGCCCGGCTGCTGCTCGGTCTCACCGAGTCCGCCGCCTTCCCCACGGCGACCTCCGCCATGGCGAGGTGGGTGCCACCCGACCGCAACGGGTTCGTGCAGGGCATCGTCCACTCGGCCTCCCGTCTCGGCAACGCGGCGGCGCCGCTCATCGTCGGCGGTCTCATCGTCTGGGGCGACTCGCTCGGCGGCCCGATCGCCGGCTGGCAGGTGTCGTTCATCCTCGTCGGCGTGCTGAGCGCGCTCTGGGCGGTGCTCTGGGCCGCCTTCTTCCGGGACCGCCCGCAGGACTATCCGAAGATCACCTCGCAGGAGCTCTCCGAGATCCCCCGTGAGCTGGAGAAGGCGGCGCGGCCCCCCGTCCCGTGGAAGCGGCTCATCCGCACCATGCTCCCGGTGACCATCGTCGATTTCGGCTACGGATGGACCCTCTGGGTCTTCCTCACCTGGATCCCCGGTTTTCTCGCCGACAGCTACGGACTCGCCCTCTCCACGTATGCCCTGTTCACCACCTTCGTGCTGCTCGCCGGGGTCGTCGGCGACACGGCCGGCGGGGTGTTCGGCGACCGACTCCTCCGCAGGACGGGCAACCTCCGCTTCGCCAGGCGAACAGTACTGCTCGTCGGGCTCATCGGCTCCCTGGTCTGCCTCTCTCCGCTGCTCTTCGTGCACAACCTCCCGGTCGTGACCGTGGCGCTCTCCCTCTCGTTCTTCTTCCTCGAGCTGTGCAACGCGACCCTGTGGGCGATCCCGATGGATGTCGCCCCGGAGTGGTCCGGTACCGCGAGCGGCATGATGAACACCGGTTTCGGGCTCGCCGGCATCTTCTCGCCGATCCTGTTCGGCGTCCTGGTCGACACGACCGGATGGCAGTGGCCATTCGCGGCCTCGGTCGCCCTCCTCGCCGGAGCGGCGGTCGTGGCCGGGTTCATGAAACCCAAGCGGGTGCTTCCGAACGGCGTGAGCGAGGACCTGTAGCGGCAGGTCCTAGTCCGGCGGAACGGCGCCCGCATCCGCCTGGGCGGGAGTCAGCGGCCTCTTCCGGCGCGCCGACGGCCGTCCGGTGAGCGCCAGGCTCAGCGGTGAGCGCCTGGCCAGCTCGGTGAGGATCACCGATCCCACGACGACGACGACATACGCCACCAGGGTGAGCCACGGCTTGGCGACCGTGCGCGGCAGCCAGTCGTCGCCGACCCAGAGCAGCACCCAGAGGATGAGCGGATGCGAGAGGAAGATCCCGAACGACCGGTCGGAGGCGACATCCACGCCCCTCGCCGACAGGCTGCCTGCCCGGCGCCGGTCGGCCCAATAGCTGCCGATCGCGAGGAAGGCCAGGCCGACCGCCGCCGACCACACCATGAGGATCGGCTGCAACGGGGTTCCGGAGTGGTACAGGCTGAAACCGAGCACAAAGTGCTGGAAGGCGAAGACCGCGAGGGTGAGGAGGCCGGTGGCCAGGGTGATGAACCCGATCAGCGGCCGATGCCCCCGTACCCAGCCGAACAGGGCGGTCGAATGGTCCGCCGAGACCGCGCCGAGCAGGATGAAGAAGAGGTAGCTGAAGAAGTAGACCTTGGAATAGCCGCTCAGCCAGGCGGGCAGCGGCAGGTAGGCGTAATACGCCGTGAGCAGCAGCTGGAAGGCGCCCGCGGCCGCGAGCAGGACCCCGTGATGACCCCTGGTCCTCCTCACCAGCCAGACGATCACGGGGACGAGCAGGTAGACCTGCATCGTCACCAGCAGGAAATACAGGTGGTACCAGGAGGTCCCGGTGACCACGTGCTGCAGGAAGCGGACCAGCATGTCGAGGGCGGTCCCCTTCGGCGAGTGGAGATTGCTCGCGGCGAAATAGATCGCCGACCAGACGAGATACGGAACACCGACGAGCAGGAATCGCCGCGGCCAGAACGTCCTCATTGGCACGGGCCTGGCGAGATAGCTGTGCACGAGCACGAACCCGGACAGGGCGAAGAACACCTCCCGGGTGAAGTGGACGAGCCCGAGGAAGGCGTACAGCCCGACGTCGTCGGCGGCCACGGTGTGGCTGGTCGTGTGGACGGCGATGACGCAGGCGAAGGTGAGGATGCGCACCACGTCGATCTCGTACAGCCGGGGCGCCCGAGGGCGCGGGGACACGATCGGCGGCTCGGCGCGTCCGACCTCGGCGCCGGTCACTCGCTGGCCGCCAGGTCGCGCACCCTGGCGCGCTGGACCTTGCCCGTCGGGGCGCGGGGGACGTCGTCCACCACGGTGATCTCCACGGGACGCTTGAACCGCGGAAGCTCCGCGGCCGCCCTCGCGAGAAGAGCGTCGGTCAGCTCGGCCGCCTCCGTCGCGGTCGTCTCGCGCGTGGGAATGACGTAGGCGACGGGGACGTGGCCGAGCACCTCGTCCGGGCGGCCGACGACAACGGCCTCCCGGACGCGCGGGTCTCCGAGCAGCACCTCCTCGACCTCGGCCGGGTAGACCTTCTCGCCGCCCCGATTGATCACGTCGTCGGAGCGACCGACCAGATAGACGTAACCGTCCTCGTCGATCGTCCCGAGATCGCCGGTGGACAGCCAGCCGTTCTCGTCGAAGCGGTCGCTCGCCCTGCCCCCGAGATAGCTCCGCACGATGCCGGGGCCGGTGATCCAGATGTTCCCGACCTCGCCGGCGGGCACGACCGCGCCCTCGGCATCGCGGACGGCGACCTCGCAGCCGACCGGGATCCCGACCGAGCCGTCTCGCGGGGGCTCGCCGAGGGGGGTCGCGGTGATCTGGCTGGCCGCCTCGGTCATCCCGTAGCTGACGACGAGCGAGACGCCGGTCATGGCCTGTCTGACCGCCACGGGCAGGGGCGCCGACGCCGAGCGGACGAAGCGCAGGCTCTCCGGCAGGTCGATGCTCGCCCCGCGAGCCAGCACGGCCAGCATGGCGGGAACGGCGTTGAGCCAGGTCACCCGACGATCGCGCAGCAGCTCCCAGAAGCCGGTGCGGTGGAATCGACGGTCGAGCACGAGGGTCGCGCCGGCCACGAGCGTCGCGAGCAGCCCGACGACCTCGGCGTTGACGTGGAACAGGGGAAGGGGGTTGTACCCGCGGTCGGAGGGAACGAGCCGATTGTGCCTCGCCACCGCGCGGGCGACGAACAGCAGCTGGTCCTCCGGCAGGAGCACCCCCTTCGGTTCCCCGGTGGACCCTGAGGTGAACAGCAGCGCCGCTCCGCCATCGGCGACGGGGGGTGTCGGCCGGGCGGGTCGTTCCGTGCCCGCCTCGGGGGTGCCGGCATCGGCGTCGACCCGCATCGTCTCCGTGCCGGCCAGCTCTCCCGACCCCTCGCGGTCCGAGACGACAAGCGCCGCTCCTCCGGCCAGCTCGGACAGCCGCTCCACCTCTGCCCAGGACAGCTCGGGGTTGACGGGGATGGAGCACCGGCCCGCCGCGATGACACCCAGGTGGACGGCCGCGAACGACAACGGGTCGGCGACGTCGACCAGGACGGCCGCTCCCCGGCCGATCCCCCGGCCGTCGAGAGCGGACGCCCAGGCCCGTGCGGCGGCGGCGAAGGCGGAACGACGGTAGACCCGCCGGCTCCTCGCGTCCTCGAGGTAGGTCTCGTCCGGTCGCTCGGCGGCCATCCGGTCGATCAGGTCGGCGAGCGACTCCGGCGATGGGCTCCCGCCCGGGTTTCCAGTGCTGAGGCCTCTATCATCCACCTCACAAGCCTACCGACCGCTCCTATGAGCCGGCTCGGTGGCTCAGCGGACCTGGCGGAGCATCCAGATCCAGGCGCTCCTGTACATCGGCAGGCCGTCCGCGCCCACCGGCGACCGATCGGACACCGACCGATCGTGGGACTGCGCGGGCGTGCCGATGACACTGCTGCTGATCAGCTCGTGCGAGCCGGTCAGCATGGCGGCATCGCTGGTCTCCTTGCGCTGTCCCATCCCGAGCTCCGTCCAGGACCCGACGATCTTCTCGAAGTACATGTCGTGGCTGTTCACCAGTCCGTACATGGCGGTCGGAGGCGTCGCGCCGCGACGGTGCATCCAGGAGGCGGCGATCCCGCTGTCGGTGTCGACGGGAGAGGAGAACATGAGCACCCCGTGTGCCCGGTGCCGGTGCGCGATGTAGGCGGACTCACCGCCACCCTGGGAATGGCCGGCGAGCACGATCCTGCTCCAGTGGATGTGCGGCCCCGTCGAATAGCGGCTCCAGCCGCCGTCGCTGTCGTGGCCGCGCAGGTAGTCGAGCGCGTCGCGAAGCCGGCTGAGCACCGAGTTGGCGGGATCGACGTCGCTGAAGCGGGTCGGATCGCTGCCGTCGAAGCGGTTGCGCTGCACTGAGGTATAGCAGGAGGCGTCCGTCGTGCAGGTCCTGGTGACCGACCTGCCGCGATTCCAGTAGTCGAGCGCGAGCACGTGATAGCCCAGGGAGGACGCCGCCGCGAGGAAGGCGCGGTAGTTCCCCGGCTGCGCCCTGGTGGCCGGCAGGAACAGCAGCAGGGGTCCGCGCCTGGTCGCGTGCTGGGCATAGTTGAACGAGTTGGGGCTGAGCGGCCGACCGCTCTCGCTGGGCAGCCGGAACCGGATGAGCGCAGGAGAGGGGTCACGAGGCTCAGAGGCCGAGGCCGTGGCCGGCGCGCCCGCCTGCTGGGCGAGCCCCGCGCCGACGACGAGGAGCGCGACGAGCGCCGCGGATCGCAGCGCGCCGCGCCGGCCGATCCGACTCCCCAGCACGGAACAAACCTAACCTCTGTCGGGTGGAGCGAGGCGCCCCGCCGCGTGGGAGTTCGCTGACCGTCGTCGACGCGGGTCAGTCCGTCGTCCGCCGCACGGGCAGGGTGGACCAGAGATCGTCGACCTGGGCCATCGTCTCCTCGAGGGTGCCGTTGCTGTCGATCACCACATCGGCCGCCGCGAGCCGCTCCGCCTCGCCCGCCTGGGACTCGATGCGCCGCACCGCTTCCTCCCGGCTGAGGCCGCGCAGCTCCATGAGGCGCCGGATGCGCGTCTGTGTCTCCGCGCTCACGACCACGATGAGATCGAAGTCGTGGTACTCCCCGCTCCTTGACGCCTCGACGAGGAGCGGGACGTCGTAGACGACCACCGCGTCCTCGTCCCGTTCGGCCGCCTCGGCGAACAGCCGTCGCGACAGCTCCTGGATCGCCGGATGCGTGATCCCGTTGAGCGCGAGCCTCGCCTCCTCGTCGGAGAAGACGATGGAGCCGAGGCGGGTGCGATCGAGCGAACCGTCCGCGGAGAGCACCTCGGGCCCGAAGCGCTCGGCGATGGCGGCAAGGGCCGGCGCGCCCGGCGCGACGACGGCGCGGGCAAGCTGGTCGGCGTCGACGTGGACGGCTCCGTGCTCGGCGAGGCGCCGAGCGACGGCCGTCTTCCCCGAGGCGATGCCCCCGGTCAGTCCGATGAGATACACGCGGTCCATGCTAACTTCTCGCACCCCTCCCGAGGCCTCTCGGACCCCTCAGGACGAGTCGGCGAGTCAGCGCAGACGCAGAAGCGGCCGGACCCATCGGGTCCGGCCGCTTCGTGCAGTGCTGGGGAACTAGTTGTTCGAGGAGAGCTTCTCACGAAGTGCGGCAAGCGCCTCGTCGTCCGCGAGCGTTCCCGTGGACTCGGAGTCGCTGGAGAAGGAGGAGCCGGCGGAGGGGGCATCGCTGATGCCCTCTTCGTTGGCGGCCGCGACCTGCTTCTTGTGCGCTTCCCAGCGAGCCTGGGCGGCAGCGTAGTCCTGCTCCCACTTCTCGCGCTGGGCCTCGAAGCCCTCGCGCCACTCGTTGGTCTCCGGGTCGAAGCCCTCGGGATACTTGTAGTTGCCCTGCTCGTCGTACTCGGTGAGCATTCCGTAGAGCGCCGGGTCGAACTCGGTGCCCTCTGGGTCGACGCCCTCGTTCGCCTGCTTGAGCGAGAGCGAGATGCGACGACGCTCGAGGTCGATGTCGATGACCTTGACAAACACCTCGTCACCGACGGAGACGACCTGCTCGGCCAGCTCGACGTGCTTGCCGGAGAGCTCGGAGATGTGGACGAGTCCCTCGATGCCCTCCGCGACGCGGACGAAGGCACCGAACGGGACGAGCTTGGTGACCTTGCCCGGTGCGACCTGGCCGATGGCGTGGGTGCGGGCGAAGACCTGCCACGGGTCCTCCTGCGTCGCCTTGAGCGACAGGGAGACCCGCTCGCGGTCGAGGTCGACCTCGAGGATCTCGACGGTGACCTCCTGGCCAACCTCGACGACCTCGGAGGCGTGCTCGATGTGCTTCCAGGACAGCTCGGAGACGTGGACGAGACCGTCGACGCCGCCGAGGTCGACGAACGCGCCGAAGTTGACGATGGAGGAGACGACACCCTTGCGGACCTGGCCCTTGGCGAGGTTGTTGAGGAAGGTCGTGCGGCTCTCGGACTGGGTCTGCTCGAGCAGCGCGCGGCGGCTCAGGACGACGTTGTTGCGGTTCTTGTCGAGCTCGAGGATCTTCGCCTCGATCTCCTGACCGAGGTACGGCGTGAGATCGCGGACACGGCGCAGCTCGATGAGCGACGCCGGGAGGAACCCGCGCAGTCCGATGTCGACGATGAGGCCACCCTTGACGACCTCGATGACCGAACCGGTGACAACACCGTCGGCCTCCTTGATCTTCTCGACGTCGCCCCACGCACGCTCGTACTGCGCACGCTTCTTGGAGAGGATCAGGCGACCCTCTTTGTCTTCCTTCTGGAGGACCAGGGCCTCGACGACATCGCCGACCTGGACGACCTCCGTCGGGTCGACGTCGTGCTTGATGGAAAGCTCACGGGAGGGGATGACACCCTCCGTCTTGTAACCGACGTCGAGCAGAACCTCGTCGCGGTCGATCTTGACGACGGTGCCTTCGATGAGGTCTCCGTCGTTGAAAAACTTCAGCGTCTTTTCGACCGCGGCGAGAAAGTCTTCAGCAGATCCGATGTCGTTGATGGCGACCTGCTTCGGCGCCTTGTCGGTCGTTACGATTGTCATGTAGTGGGTGCTCCAGGTGTGGACATAATTCGGGCCGTTTGCGAGGATTCTGCGTGTTGTTCCGCAAACGGCAGGCGGATAGGACGTCACAAAGGTGACGGTTTAGTTTAGCGCTTCCGGAATACCCCGTTCAACTCCGCGAGCCGGCAGGGTTCAGCCCCTGGCGGACGGCGTGCTCACAGCCGCTCCCCCGCGAGCACGCCGCGCATGTAGTCCAGCTCCGTGTTGTAGACGTGAGCGGACTTGACGATGAAGACCAGCCGTCCCACCGGCAGGTCGAGCCCGGTGGCGACGCGATGCTGCAGGTCGGCCAGCTCCACGAGGTTGCCGTATCCCTTCGCACCGAAGTCGATGCTGTGGGCGTAGACCACCTGCTCCACGGCGCCATCGCGCAGCCAGAAGTCCAGCATGCTCACGCAGGGGATGTAGCTGGTGTCGCTCAGCGGCTCGAAAGTGGTGATCGTCGCGGAGCGCGACTCCGGGTCGCGCGTCAGCCGGTCGACGACCCAGGCGACCTGGTCGAGGCCGGTGGCGCCGTAGTCGAACAGCCTGCTCGCATAGCTCCGCGCGTTCCCGAAGGCCTCCACCCGCGCATGGTCGGTGAAGTTCCTGTGCATCCAGGCCAGGCGCTCCGGATCCGCACGACGGGCGATGATCGGATCGTGCGGGTCGGGCCCGGCGACGGTCAGGGTCGCCTGGCTCAGCTCGAAGATGGGCAGGCCGTCGTAGCGGGCCGGTCGCCCGTCGGCGAGGATGCGGCGCGCGATCCCCAGCCAGGCCTCGCCGATGGTCTCGGTGACGACGGCGATGTCGCGATCGTTCACGAGAGCAGCGCGGCCCGGAGGGTCTCCAGCCCGAGGCCGCCGAGGTCGAGCGCCTTGCGATGGAAGACCTTGATGTCGAAGGCGGCGCCCTCCCTGCGGGCGTACTCGTCGCGCAGCTGCTCCCAGATCCGCTGACCGATCTTGTATGCGGGAGCCTGGCCGGGCCAGCCGAGGTAGCGGTTGACCTCGAACCGCACGAATCCGTCGTTCATGTTGACGTTGTCGGCGAGGAAGCCGAAGGCGTAGTCCCCCGTCCACGGGCCGGAGCCGTCCGGAAGGGTCTTCTCGAGATGCACGCCGATGTCGAGCACGACGCGGGCGGCACGCATCCGCTGGCCGTCGAGCATCCCGAGCCGATCGGCGGGGTCGTCGAGATAGCCGAGCTGCTCCATCAGCCGTTCGGCATAGAGCGCCCAGCCCTCGCCGTGGCCGGAGGTGAAGGCGTTGCGGCGCCAGGTGTTGAGCCTCGCCTTGTTGTAGATCGCCTGCCCGACCTGGAGGTGATGGCCGGGGACGCCCTCGTGGTAGACGGTGGTGAGCTCGCGCCAGGTGTCGAACTCGGTGACGCCCTCCGGCACGCTCCACCACATCCGGCCGGCGCGCGAGAAGTCATCCGTCGGACCGGTGTAGTAGATGCCGCCCTCCTGGGTGGGCGCGATGAGGCACTCGAGGCGTTTGAGCTCCTCCGGGATGTCGAACTGGGTGCGCGAGAGCTCGGCGACGGCGCGGTCGCTGGTCTCCTGCATCCACCGCTGCAGGGCATCCGTGCCGTGCAGCTTCCTGCTCTCGTCGTGGTCGAGGAACTCGATCGCCTCGGCGACGGTCGCCCCCGGCCGGATCTCTCGCGCGACCGCCTCCTGTTCCGCGGTCATCCTCGCGAGCTCCTCGATGCCCCACTCATAGGTCTCGTCGAGGTCGACGGTCACCCCGAGGAATCCCCGAGAGGCGAGGGTGTAGATCTCCCTGCCGACCGCGTCCCTGACCGGTGCGTGCTGGGCGAGCTCGTTCCGCAGGAAGTCCGACAGGGACTCGTAGGCGTTCGCGGCCTCCCGGGCGCCGGCCGCGAGATCGGCCGTGAGCGAGTCGGGAAGGTCGACGCCGCCCGTCTTCGCGGTGTCGGCGAGCTGGAAGAAGAAGCCCGTGTCGGCCACCTGCTTGGCGGCCTGGGTGATGACCTCGTTGACCTGCCTGATGGCGGGAACGTTGCCGGCACGGATGCCGGTGCGGAGGGTCTCGATGTATCCGCTCATCGCCGCGGGCAGGTTGTGCAGGCGAGTGGCGATGTGGCTCCAGTCCTCCTCCGACTCCTTCGGCGCGAGATCGAAGACATCGCGGAGCGTCTGCGCGGGACTCTCGATCACGTTCAGATCCCGCTGGTCGAAGCCCGCCTCGTGCTTGTCGATCGCCAGCCGCAGCTCCCGGCTCAGGTCCATCTTGGTGATCTCATCCACGTCGTCGACAGGGGCGGCCGCCTCGATCTTCGCCAGGGTCGCCTTGACCGCCTGCAGCGCCCGCTCTGCGCCGGCAGGCGAGTAGTCGGCATACTCGCCCTCGCGTCCAGGGCGGCCGAGGAAGACCCGCTGCTCCGGATAGAGATCGAGCTCCGTGTCCACCCATTCCTCGGCGATCGCGTCGATGGGTGTGGGGGTTCGGGTCTGGTCGGCGGCGGTGGCTTCAGTCATGACTCGAGCCTAGAACACGGGCGATGGAGCCGCCCCTTTCGGGACGGCTCCATCGCCCGTGTCTCTGGAGTCGTCTACTCCTTGTCGAGGTCCGTGTTCAGCAGCTCCGCGAGGGAGTCGAGCGCGGTCTCCGCGTCGTCCCCCTCCGCGCTGAGCGTGACCGTCTCGCCGTGATTGATCCCGAGCGAGAGCACACCGAGGATGCTCGCCGCGTTCACGCTCTTGCCGTTCGCGCTCGTGAGCGTGACCGGGACACCCGCCTTCGCGGCGGCCTGGCTGAACAGCGACGCCGGACGGGCGTGCAGCCCCACGCGGGAGGCGATGGTGACGGTGCGTTCTGACATGTGAATCTCCTTGGGTCTTCCGTCCTACGGTTCGATCGTCACCTTGATCGCGTCGCCCCTGGCGACGATCTCGATGGCCTCGAGAACGTCGTCGAGTGGCAGCCGATGCGTGATCAGGTCGGTGACCGGCACGTCGCCTGAGGCGATCAGTTCGAGCGCGCGCTTGTTGTGCGCGGGGCTCGAGCCGTTCACTCCGACGATCGTCAATTCACGGTAGTGCACGAGGTTGGAGTCGACGGTGATCGTCGGCTTGTCCTTGGGCAGCCCGCCGAACAGGCTCAGACGACCCTGCCTGGCCAGCATCTGCAGGCCCTGCTCCTGGGCGGCACCCGATGCCGCGGCCGTGATGACGACGTCCGCGCCACGACCGCCGGTGGCCTCGAGAACCGCGGCAACGGGGTCGGTCGATTCAGAGGCGATGGCGAGGTCGGGCTTCACGAGATCGGCGGCCAGCTTCAGCCGGTCGGCGTTCAGGTCGACGAGGATGACCTGGGCGGCTCCCCTCGCGCGAGCCAGCCGAACGTGCAGGCATCCGATCGGGCCGGAGCCGATGACCACGACGACGTCGCCCTTGCCGACCCTGGACAGCTCCTGGCCGTTGAGGACGCAGGCGAGCGGCTCCGCGAGGGACGCCTCGGCGAAGCCGAGACCCTCGGGGATGCGGTTCAGGCCGTCGACCCGGAGGACCTCGCGGGGGACGATCATGTACTCGGCGAATCCGCCGGGGAACTGGTAGCCCATCGACAGCTGGTGAGGGCAGACGGTGAGCCGGCCGGCCAGGCAGTCAGGACAGGTTCCGTCCGGGATCGCGGCGATGACCTGGACGCGGTCACCGGCCTTCCAACCGTCGACCCCGTTTCCGACATCAACGATCTCTCCGGCGATCTCGTGGCCCATCACCTGGGGCGGTGTCATGTTCGGATGTCCCGAACGGGAGATCTTGACGTCGGTCCCGCAGGTCGAGCAGTTCCTGACCCGGATCTTCACCTCGCCATCGGACACCACCGGCTCCGGCATATCCTCGAGACGGATGTCTCCCGGTGCGTAAAATCTTGCTACCTTCACGTGCTCACACTTCCTCTTCATCTGGTTCAAGCAGTTCATAGACCTCAGCGGCCGTTGTGGCGGCGCGCAGAGCGGCCGCCCGATCCGGGTCGAGCAGGACCGTCGCCAGCTGCGAGAGCAGGGCGATGTGGCCGTTGCCGCGGGCGGCGATGCCGACGCAGACCCGTACCTCGTTGCCGTCCCAGTCGATCCCGTCCGGGAATCCGAGCACGACCAGCGCATCCTTCTTCACGGAGTCCTTGCCGGCGAGGGTGCCGTGCGGAATCGCGACACCCTCCCCGACGAAGGTGGAGACCGACTTCTCCCGCTCGATCATGGCGTCGATATAGGAGGCCTCGATCGCGCCGGTGTCGAGCAGGGCAGCGCCGACCTGCTTGATCGCATCGAACTTGTCCGTTGCCGACTGGCTCAGGCGGATGGATTTCTCGGCGATCAGCGCGCTCAGCGGGGTCGCGGTCTGCTCTCCCATGTCAGACCTCGAAGGTCTCGCCGTTTTGGATCGCCTTGACGATCTTGGCGACGGCGGGGTCACCCAGGAACAACTGGAACGGCACAACCGGGACGTTCGGGACGGTGTGCCTGGCGCGGTCGGCCAGACCCGCCTGGGTGAACACCAGATCCGCGTCCTTCGGGATCTCGGCGACGGCCGAGTGATCGACCGACACGCCGTTCTTCGCCAGCTGCTTCTTGAGGGAACTGGCCAGCATGACGCTCGAGCCCATTCCCGCATCGCATGCAACGATCAGCTTCTTGATGCTGGATCCGTCGACTGTTGCCATCAGAGGTTTTCCTTGTCTATTCGGTGAACCGATTACGCGCTTGCCGCGCTGGTACTGTTCTTGTTTCTCGCACTCTGCGCTTTGGCTGCCTCGAGGTCAAGCGTGGGCTCCTTCTTGCGGTTGAAGCCCAGCAGGGCCGCACCCACCACGAAGGAGACGCCGGCGGAGACGAGGATGCCGAGCAGGATCGTCGGCAGGTCGCCCGGATAGGCGACGAGGATGTAGGCGAAGATGCTGCCAGGCGATGCCGGGGCGACCAGTCCGTCGTTGAACAGGACGAACATGAGCACACCGGACGCTCCACCCGCGATCGCGGCGATGAGCAGGATCGGCTTCATGAGCACGTACGGGAAGTAGATCTCGTGGATGCCGCCGAGGAACTGGACGACGATCGCCGCGGGAACGGTCGGGCGGATGGCGAGCGGGCCGAAGAGCAGCATGGCCACGAGGATGCCGAGGCCGGGGCCGGGGTTCGACTCGAGCATGAACAGGATCGACTTGCCCGCCGATCCCGCGGCCTGGTGCGCCGCGAGGGGCACGAGCACGCCGTTGCCGATCGCGTTGTTGAGGAACAGGATCTTCGCCGGTTCAATGATGATCGACGCCAGCGGCAGCAGCTTGGCGGAGATCAGGACGTTGACGAAGTCCGCGAACACCGTGGTGATCCAGTAGACGAGCGGGCCGAGTGCGAACACGCCGACGAGGGCGGCGATGCCGCCGACGATCCCGGCGGTGAAGTTGTCGACGAGCATCTCGAAGCCGCCGCGCAACTTGCCGTCCAGGAGGTGATCGATCCATTTCATCAGCAGGGCCGTGAGCGGGCCGATGATGAGCGCGCCGAGGAACTGCGGAGGAAGGCCGCCGAGGTCCGTCGGAGCCGGCGAACCGCTCGAGCCGAGGTGCAGTGCCAGCGGGGACACGACGACACCCAGGGTGGCGATGGCTCCGACGACCGCGCCGCGCTGGCCGTGGACCGTACGACCGCCGGTGTAGCCGATGAGGATCGGGAGCAGGAAGACGATGATCGGTGTGACCAGGGTCCCCGCCGCGTCCGCGAAGGGCAGCGTCTTGTCCGCACCGAGCCCTCCCCAGAGCCTGGCGAGCTGGTTGACCCAGCCGTTCGGGATGAACAGCGCGGTGATGAGGCCCCAGGCGATGAACGCGCCGAGGTTCGGCATGATCATGCCGGCGAGGAAAGCGCCACCTCGCTGGACGCGGGCTCGCGCGCCCGTGCCGGTGGCCACTGGTGTGTAATCAGACATTGTTCTCGAGTACTCCTTCGTACGGACTGGGGACGGTTCGGGTGGTGCCTTGGCTGATTTGCTAGCTGGCCACGAGTGGCCGGTCCAGGTCTGGCTGCCACACCAGACGGACGTTCTCGTAGGCGACATCGCCCGGCCCGGGAACCGTGGTCCCCGGAAGACTGACGGCCGCGGCGCCCCAGGCGAGGGCCGCGAGGAGCGCTGCCTCCTCATCGCTCTCGTCGACCGAGAACTTCGAGAGGAAACCGGCGAGGAAGCAGTCGCCCGCGCCGACGGTGCTTCGTGGCGCGTCCACGTGGGACTCCCCGACGAGCACGCCGTTCGGCCCGATGAGCACGGCGCCGTCTGCGCCGAGGCTGACCAGTACCCGCTCGACCCCGCGGGCACGCAGCTCTTCGGCCGCCGCGATGACGTCGGACATCGAGTCGAGGTCGCGGCCGGCGATCTCCGCCAGCTCCGAACGGTTCGGCTTGATCAGGCGGGGACGAGCGGCGAGCGAGGCAACAAGCGCTTCGCCGCTCGTGTCTATGGCGAGGTTGGCCCCGAGCTCCGCGACGTGCCGCGTCAGATCGACGAGCTGTCCGGCCGCGAACTCCGGAGGCACGCTGCCGGAGATGACGACCCAGTCGTGCGGCGCCACGGCGCCGGTGAGCACCTCGGTGAGAACGGAGAGATCGGCGGCGGAGAGCGGCAGACCGGGCTCGTTGAGCTTGGTGACCGTCCCGTCCGGCTCAACCACGGAGAGGTTGGACCGGGTGCGGCCGCTCACCGGGACGTAGCGGGCGGAGACGCCGGCCTCGTCGAGGAGGGCGCTCAGCTCGGCGCCCTCCGCCCCGGCGACCGGCAGGATCGCGACGTTCTCCGTGCCGTTCGCGGACAGCGCCCTGCTGATGTTGACGCCCTTGCCTCCCGGCTGGATGATCGGCGCGGAGGTGCGCAGCACCTCACCGCGTTCCAGGGCATCCACCAAAACCGTGCGGTCCAGGCTCGGGTTGAGCGTGACGGTCAGGATCATACGATCACCATCCTCGGGCCGGCGTTCTCGATATCCTCGGCAAGTTCCACGTCCAGCTCCAGGTCGGTGATGACGGTGTCGACGAGGCCGAGCGACGCGACGCGCGCGAAGTCTTCCCTGCCGAACTTGGTGTGATCGGCCAGGACGACGGTGCGTCGAGCGGCCGCGATGAGGGCGCGCTTGACCGTCGCCTCTGCCATGTCGGGGGTGGTCAGGCCACGCTCCACGCTGATGCCGTTTGTGCCCATGAAGGCGACGTCGGCGAAGACGTCGGCGATCTGCGCCTTGGTCCATTCGCCGACGGCGGCGAGGGTGCGCGGGCGGACGACGCCGCCGAGGAGGTGAAGGCTGATGTTCGGCCGGGAGATGAGGATGTTGGCGACGGGGATGGAATGCGTCACGACCGTCAGCTCGCGGTCGAGGGGCAGCAGCTGCGCCAGGCGAACGGTCGTCGTCCCCGCGTCGAGGATGATCGAACCGCCGTCGGGGAGCTCCTCGAGCGCGGCGAGGGCGATGCGCTCCTTCTCGCCTGCCGCATGTCCCTCGCGGTCGGCGACACCCGGCTCGATGCCGAGGCGCTCGACGGGAATGGCGCCCCCGTGGACCCGGCGGATGACGCCCCGGCGCTCGAGCTCCGTGAGGTCGCGGCGAACCGTCTCCGGGGTCACCGCGAGATCCTTGGCGAGTCCGGCGACGTCGACCCTGCCGCGGGTGCGGGCGGTCTCGAGGATCTGCTGGTGCCGCTCTGGAGCGTACATCGTGACCTCACCGTCCTGCTCGAAACGCCCGTTCAAATGTTGTTCTTGGTTTATATAAGTCCGTTTGTGTCCGGTTGTCAATTCGCCGGACATCCGCGCGTCTCCCCGCCACGGCCTCCATCCCATCCGCGCGGTGTGTCGTCGTCCGCGCGCCGGTACAGGACCTCCGCGCGGACGACAAAACACCGCGCGGACGAAGAGACGGGCGGCTGCGAGAACGAGGCCCCGGCGACGGCGTGCCCGCGGGCTCAGTGCGCGGCGGCGTCCCAGTTGTGGCCCGTGCCGACCTGGACGGTCAGGGGCACCTTCAGCTGGGCCGCGTTCCCCATCCGGTCGCGAACGATCTCGGTGAGCACCTCGAGCTCGCCATCGGCGACCTCGAATACGAGCTCGTCGTGCACCTGCAGCAGCAGGCGCGAGCCGAGCCGCCTGCTCAGCAGGTCGTCGGCGACGCCGAGCATGGCGATCTTGAGGATGTCCGCCGCGGAGCCCTGGATCGGCGCGTTGAGCGCGGCCCGTTCCGCGTTCTCCCGGAGCACCCGGTTCGACGACTTGAGGTCGCCGAACGGCCTACGGCGACCGAAGATCGTCTCCGTGTAGCCGTCCTCCCTGGCCTGCTCGACGACACCGCGCAGGTAGTCGCGGACCGCGCCGAAGCGGGCGAAGTAGTCGCTCATGAGCTGTTTCGCCTCGGCGTTGTCGATGCGCAGCTGCTTGGAGAGCCCGAACGCGCTGAGACCGTAGGCGAGGCCGTACGACATCGCCTTCACCTTCGTGCGCATGGCCGGGCTGACCTCGGCGGGATCGACCCCGAAGATGCGGGAGCCGACAAAACGATGCAGGTCCTCCCCCGAGTTGAATGCCTCGATGAGCCCGGGATCGCCCGAGAGGTGCGCCATGATGCGCATCTCGATCTGGGAGTAGTCGGCCGTGAGCAGCGTGGTGAACTCCGGCCCGCTCTCGAAGGCGGAGCGGATCTGCCTGCCGATCGGCGTCCGCACGGGGATGTTCTGCAGGTTGGGGTCCGTCGACGAGATGCGGCCGGTGCTCGTTCCCGTCTGGTCGTAGCTGGTGTGGATGCGATGGTCCGGCCCGACTGCCTTCTCGAGGGTCTCCACCATCTGCTTGAGCTTGGTGGCGTCTCGGTGCTGGAGCAGCAGGTCGAGGAACGGATGGGGGTTCTGTTCCTGCAGGTCGGCGAGGGAGGCGGCATCTGTCGAGTACCCGGTCTTGTTGGCGCGGGTCTTCGGCATGCCCAGATCCTCGAACAGCACCTGCTGCAGCTGCTTCGGCGAGCCGAGGTTGATCTCCCGGCCGCCGAGCTCCGCGTAGGCCCGGCTCGCCAGGTCGGCGGCCGACTCGGTCAGCTCGTGGTTGAGCCTCGAGAGGATCTCGCCGTTGAGGGTGATGCCTGTCGACTCCATGGTCGAGATCACCGGGACGAGCGGCAGCTCGATGGTGTCGAGCACCCGCCGGGAGCCCGCATCGAGGCGCTCGGCCAGATAGTCGGACACCCGCAGCACGTACCAGGCCTCGGTGGCCACGCTCACCGCCGCCGTCTCCGGCACGAGCTGGTTCGGGTCCGGCTCCGCCAGCTTCTCGCCGAGGTAGTCGTAGACCTGGCCGGAGAGCGGCTGGCTGTGGCCACCCGGCTTCAGCAGCCAGGCCGCGATGGTGGTGTCGAAGGCGACGCCGGCGAGACGGATGCCCGCCCGCTCGAGCGCTTTGTATGCGGGTTTCGAGTCGAAGAGGTACTTGGGGGCGGGGCCGGCGAGCCAGGTCTCGAGCGCCGCGTAGTCGGGACGGCCGGCGGCCCAGGGCACGGAGACGCTGTCCTCCATCGAGGCGATGCCGAAGCCGGCGAGGCCGTCCTGGCCGAACTCGAGCTGGAGACCGAGGGGTCGCGTGCCCCCGGCCGACTGGGACTCGAGCCAGTGGGCGAGCTCCTCGTCGACGAGCGTGCGCACGGCGGGCGCCTCGGTGCCGGCCACCTCGGCAACGGC
Organism: Lacisediminihabitans sp.; assembly: GCF_036404185.1. Lineage (GTDB taxonomy): Bacteria > Actinomycetota > Actinomycetes > Actinomycetales > Microbacteriaceae > Lacisediminihabitans. The sequence continues at coordinate 19,293 of NZ_DASWPB010000102.1, forward strand.
CTGGGCGGAGACGGCGTCGCCCGCCGCTGCGGCGATCTTGAGCACCCGCTCGAGCAGGGTGCGGAACTGCAGCCGATCGAAGACCTCGCGCACCGCCGCCTCGTCGATCGGCCGGCGCTCGAGGTCGGCCGGCCCCACCGGCAGCTCGACGTCCGTCAGCAGCCGATTGAGCCTCCGGTTCCGGATGGCGTTCTCCTTCTGCTCCCGCAGCTTCTCTCCCACCACGCCCTTGATCTCATCGGCGTGGGCGAGCACCCCGTCGAGGCTGCCGTACTGGGTGATCCACTTGACGGCGGTCTTCTCCCCCACCTTGTCGATGCCGATCAGGTTGTCGCTCGTCTCCCCGACCAGAGCGGCGATCTCCGGGTACTGCTGCGGCTCGATCCCGTAACGCTCGAAGACCGCGTCCCTGTCGTAGCGCTTGAGCTCGGACACCCCGCGCGCGTTCGGGTAGAGCAGGGTGACGTCGTCGTTGACCATCTGGATCGCATCCCGGTCACCGGAGACGATGAGGACCCGGAAGCCCTGCTCCGCGCCCTGCACGGCCAGGGTCGCCAGGATGTCGTCCGCCTCGTAGTCCTCCTTCGCGATGGTCGTGATGCCCATCGCGTGCAGCGCTTCCTCGAGCAGCGGGATCTGGCCGATGAACTCCGGAGGCGTCTCGCCCCTCGTGCCCTTGTACTCGGGGTACTCGCGGGTGCGGAAGGAGAAGCGGGAGATGTCGAAGGCGACGGCCAGATGCGTCGGCTTCTCGGCGGCGAGGAGGTTGATGAGCATGGCGATGAAGCCGTGGATCGCGTTGGTGTGCTGCCCCTCGCGGTTCTGGAAGCTGTCGACGGGCAGCGCGTAGAACGCCCGGAAGGCGAGCGAATGCCCGTCGATGACGAGGAGGGTAGGCTTTTTGGAGTCCGGCACCCAGCCAGCCTATCCGGGGGCGCCGACAGCCCGAAGCCCCGGTGTGAGGAACCCCATGACGACCTTTCCCGCCGATCTCGACCCGGAACTCATCGAGCGTCTCGTGGCCAGCGGCGGCGGCGAGCTGACCCGGAAGATGGGGATCGAGTTCGTCGAGCTCTCGGCGGAACGCTCCGTGGCGACGATGCCGGTCGTGGGGAACACCCAGGTCGTCGGCATCCTGCATGGCGGGGCGCACGTGGTGCTCGGTGAGTCGCTCGGCTCGATCTCCGCGGCCATCCACGCCGGGCCTGGACGGATCGCGGTCGGCATCGAGATCAACGCCTCGCACAGCCGCTCCGTGTCATCCGGACTGGTCACCGGGACCTGCACGGCCCTCAGCCTCGGGCGCACCCTGGCGACTCACGAGATCGTCATCCGCGACGAGGAGGGTCGGCGCCTCTCCACCGTCCGCATGACGAACTTCCTCAGGGAGGCGTGACCTCCCGCCGACGGGAGAGCGGCGCCCGGCCGGACGCTACTTCTTCGCGGAGAGCTGCTCGATGATCGCCTGGGCGACGTCGTGCATCGTCAGCCGACGGTCCATGGATGCCTTCTGGATCCAGCGGAACGCCTCCGGCTCGGTCAGCCCCATCTTCTCGTTGAGCAGGCCCTTGGCCCGGTCGACGAGCTTGCGGGTCTCGAAGCGCTCGACGAGGTCGCTCACCTCCGCCTCCAGGGTGATGATCTGGGCGTACCTGGCCAGGGCGATCTCGATGGCCGGAAGCAGGTCGTTCGGCGTGAACGGCTTGACCACGTAGGCGAGTGCGCCGGCCTCGGTCGCGCGCTCCACCAGTTCCTTCTGGCTGAACGCCGTGAGCAGCACGACCGGCGCGATGTGGTTCTTGCTCAGCCGCTCGGCGGCGGAGATGCCGTCGAGAAGCGGCATCTTGACATCCATGATCACCAGGTCCGGCCGCAGCTCGGTCGCCAGGGCCACGGCGGTCTCTCCGTCGCCCGCCTCGCCGACAACCTCGAATCCGTTGTCCCGGAGCGTCTCGACGATGTCGAGGCGGATCAGTGACTCGTCCTCCGCAACAACGACGCGGCGGGGACTCTGTTGGTTGTTTTCCTGGTCTGGCACGCCATAAAGCCTACGGTATTCTTGAGCGCGGTAACGTGCGCCGGATTGGCGGAATGGCAGACGCGGAGCACTCAAAATGCTTTGCTCGAAAGGGCGTGCGGGTTCAAGTCCCGCATCCGGCACAACCGTTGGTCCTCGACGGCCTCGTGACATCGTCGACCGCGGCGTGCAGAACACCCTCCTGCCTGGTGAACCACAACGGGTTCTCTGGACCTGAGGATCGTTTACTCTGGTAGTCCCCGCTTACCCCGGGAAACAACCCCGCTTACCCCGGGGATCGAGCAGAACCACAGAGCAGGAACCCGAAATTCTCGATCTGGCTTCCGTTCTCGCGCGCCTGAAAAGCTTCCCCGGCCGCCGAGACGCACCGAACGACGGCACGGCCGTGACCTGCGCACAGTGGCGGGATCTGGTCCATCGGGGCGGCGGAGAGCTTCGATCGCTGATTCTCTCGCTCCCGTATTCCGAGTGGTCATCGAGCCCCTCCCTGCTCGTCGCCGTCGCCGTGAGTTATCGGGGAGGGCAGGCGGCCAATCCCTATTCCGCCCTCTCCTATCTCAACGCCGCGACCCGCATTCTCGACGAGGACGAGGGGTCTGCCGAACTGGGCTGCCTGGCACTGATCGCCCGGAGCGTGGTCCACCGGCAACTCGGTCGGTTTTCGACGGCGATGGAGGATGTGCGGCTGGCCATTCGCCGAGTGGAACGTGCGGAGTTGGACATCCCGACCCGAATTGACCTCTACGCGCTTGGGCTGATACAGCGCGGCATCTGCGAGCTCTTCACCGAGGATCTGCCCCAGGCCCGCGCCGACATCACTCATGCCATGCGGCTGGCGGAGACCACGATGCCGGCGGTCGAGCGGGTCGAGGCATTCGGCTGCCTGACACTGATCGACGTGCTCTGCGGGGGGCTGCGCAGCACCGAACGGAACCTCAATACAACGGCGGATGCCGCCGTGAACGCGCCGGCCGGGCTCTGGGACGCCCCCGCGACAATCGCCTCCGTGCTCCTGACGGTCGGTCGCTGCCGATTCGACGAATTGGGTGGTCTTCTTGACACCGTGCTCGTCGAGACGAAGGGAACCGAATACGAGGTCCTCGCCCTCCACACCAGGGTGTTCGCTCTGGAGACCCTCGGAGACTTGGAGGGGGCGCAGGACGCGCTTCACGACATGCGTCAGGTGGATCGGGAATGGGAAGCGCCCAATCTTTCGACGCGCCTCTATCAGGCGGACAGGATCGAGGTCCTCATGCGTTTCGGGCAGTTGGCCCACGCACGCCAGGGCCTCGCGGAGATGGCACCCGACCCCCAGCACCTGGCCTGCAACAACGTTCTCGCCGCGCGACTGGCCATGGAGCTTGGCGACTTCGAGGAGGTGGTGCGGCTGACGGCGGACTGCCTCGGTTTCGGTGACGACCACCCGCCACGCACGCAGTCCTACGCCGCCGTCATCAACGCGGCGGCGCACAGCGCCCTCGGCGACCTGAGCACCGCCGACGCCTCCTTTGAGAGGGTGCTGCAGCAGGCGAGAGCCAGCGGCATGCGGAGGCACTTCACCGTGCTCCCCCCGGCGATCATCACCGGGCTCGTCGAACGGGCGCGAGAGCGGACGGAGTCGACGACGAGGATGGCCATGCTCGATGACATCGCGGCCGTTTCCTCCTCCTTCCGCGGAGCCGCATTGAGGCTTCTCAGCCCGCGGGAACGGGTGGTGCTCTCCCACGTCGCGATCGGTGAGAATCCCAGGGAGATCTCGGCATCGCTGTCCGTTTCGCTCAACACCGTGAAGACCCAGTTGCGCAGCGTTTATCGCAAGCTCGGCGTGTCGACCCGTGACGGAGCGGTGCATCGGGCCAGAGTCCTGGGATTGCTGACCGCCGCATAGGAACCCGGTACGACCGCGGGTGGCCGGCACCGGCCGAGCTTTTCCGCGCCCCGATTCTCCGGGAACGCGCTCGGCTCACTTTCTCTTCACTCTCTCTTCACCCTCCCTTCACCTCGCTTTGCCGCCGCGACCGGCTCCCTTTTCACCTCGGGTCTGCTGGTTGCCTGTGCTTTGGGCACAACCGCATCGCCGTTCCGGCCAGTGGTGGGCACACGAGTCGAACCAGGAGATAGTCCGCAATGAGAATTCTTCTCTCCACCCTCGCCGTGGGAGTGATCGTCGGTGCATCGGTCATCGGCGGCACTGCCTTGACCGCGAGTGCTCACGTACCTGGGGCGAGTGCCACCTGTTCGGCCGTCACGTTCACCGCCGACACCTACCAGACGAAGCCGGAAACCCCCGCTGCGACCCACGAGGTTCCCGCGACCGACAGGACGGTCGTCGTCACTCCTGCCACGCCCGCCGTCACACACGTCGAGTACCAGTACCAGAGCCAGACCCCCGACGCCGATCAGCCCCGGACGGCATGGGAGCTGGACGGCTGGGATGGCGAGACGCTGCAGGACACCGGATGGGCCAAGACGGGCCAGAGCAGAGTCGTCGTCGACACGCCCGCCATCCAGGAGGTGACCGAGTCCGTGGTCGACCTGCCAGCTCACAGCGAGGTGGTCACTCCCGCCTCGGCCGCCGACGAAACACCTAATGTCGTCACGGTGACCATCGACGGCACCGTCGTCCACACCGAGAATTTCGGGGTCAGCGTCTCCGGAACCGTAGCGTTCTCCGACCAGTACACGAGCCACGACTGGTCCGTCGCCTTCACCGCGTGGGACGACCCGACCGGAAGCCTCGGCTATACCAAGACCTATTCGGGAACGACCAGCGGCTGTGCGCCGACCCCGGTGCAGGCCAGCCCGAAGGGCGAGATCAGCACAGGCTGCGGAGTCGCGGATGTCCACCTGAGCAACGAGGCGAAGGACGAGGGCACGGTGAACGATTCGTACACGGCCGCGATCCACACCGACAGCGAGCCGGATCGCACCGTCGTGGTGGCAAGCGGCGACGTGGCCACGGAGCATTACACCTTCGTCGAGGACAGTGGGACACACACGATCACGGTGACGGCGGCCGGCACGGAGATCGCCCACGGCACGGTGCAGACGGACTGTCAGCCGAACGTCAAGCCGGCGAATCCGCACACGAACCTCGTCGTCGATTGCGGAGTCGGAACCGTGTATTCGAGCAATGATTTCACCCCGGGCTTCCACAACGTGGGGACGGCCTACGTCGAGGACATTTACGTCGACGGAGTCAACACCGACACGATCGACGTGGCCGCCAGCGGTGACGGTGCTGCAATCAGCAAGAGCTACAGCTTCGCCGAAGACAGCGGCAACCACACGATCGTGGTCAAGGTCGGCGACCAGATCGTCGCCCAGGGCACGGTGACAAGCGACTGCCAGCCGCCCGTTGTGCCCCCGACGAACCCGCCGACCACCACCACCACCACCGTCCCCCCGACGACCACGGCGCCGCCGGTGGAGTCCGCCGGCCTCGCCTACACGGGGACCAACGACCCGTCCCCCGCATTCATGGTCGCCGGCCTGCTCATGCTGCTCGGTCTGATCGGAGTCGGCTCCTCGACGGTCTCCCGACTCCGGACCGACCGCGGCGCACGCGGGTAGCCGTCCCCGCCGGGGTGGCGGTGATGGCCACCCCGGTGTGTGACCACCCGGAAAATTCGCTGGTGGATCCTGGCGAGGAAGGCGTTAAGATCTGTTCATGGTTGACAACGACGCATCCTCACTGGCCTCTGTCCAAGGAACCCTCGACGAGGTGCTGGAACGCCTGAAGGCGATCCAGACCCTGCTGGAGACCGAGCTGTCGAACGAGCCGAGACGGCCGGGCACCTTCGGCGACACGAACGAGTAGTCCTCCGATCCCGCCTAGGCTTCTTCTATCTCGAGAAGGAGCGACAATGACCGACGACGCCGGTTCTGCCACACCGGTCCCTGGCTGGTATCCCGACTACACCGGGCTGCCTCGGCTGCGATGGTGGGATGGCACCGGATGGACGGAGCACCTGCACGATCCAGCACTCGCGACCCCCGGTCTCGCGGCGAGGCCGGCTCTCCGGCCGGGTACGCCGGTCTATACCGTCTTCCTCTGGGTGATCCTCGGTCTTCAGCTCGTCTCCGTGATCACGCTGTCAACGCTCGACCTGAACGGCCTCGTGACCCGCACCGCCACCGACTCCACGATGGGCGGTTCGATGACGATGACAACGCTGTCGCCCGGCTATCTGCTCACGAGCCTCGTCGGGTACCTCGCCTGGGGGCTCGGGGTGTTGCTGGCCTATTTCGACTGGCGACGGCTGAGGAACACCGGGTTCGACCGTCCATTCCACTGGGCGTTCACCTTCATCAACTCCGGCGTGTACATCATCGGGCGCTCCGTCATCGTGAAGCGTCGTGCAGGCCGCGGGCTGCTGCCGATCTGGATCTGGGCCCTCATTGTCGTCGTGAGCATCGTCGTCCTCGTCGTCAAGGTGACCGCCGCGGTGTCCGTCCTCACGACGACCCCCGGCATCCCCGCGTAACGCCGTCCGTCGGATCCGCGGTTCGTCGGCTTAACGACCGAACGGCCGGTGGACCAGAGGTCCAACCGGCCGTTCGGGCTCCCGCGCCTACTGCGCGGCGTACGCCGGGGCGACCTCGTTGTGAGCGTCGCCGAGACGGTGAACGCGCATGTCGTTCGTCCCGCCGGAGATTCCGGGAGGGGAACCGGCGATGACAACGACCTTCTCGCCGACCTCTGCCCGCTTGTTGCCGAGCAGCACGTCGTCCACCTGCATGAACAGCTGGTCGGTGTGGGTCTTCGGCTCCACCAGGTAGGTCTCCGTGCCCCACACCCAGGCGAGGCGGTTGCGAATCGCGTTCTCCGGGGTGAACGCGATGATCGGGATGTGATGGCGCAGCCGAGACATCCGACGCACCGAGTCACCCGACTCCGTGAACACGCAGAGGAACTTGGCCGACACGAACTCGGCGACCTCGGCGGCCGCGAGGGTGATCGCGCCGCTCTGGGTGCGCGGCTTCGTGCCGAGCGGCGGGATGCGCTCCATGCCGTGCTCCTCCGTGGAGGCCACGATGCGAGCCATCGTCTGCACGGTGATCACCGGGTAGGCGCCGACGCTCGTCTCGCCGCTCAGCATGACGGCATCCGCCCCGTCGAGCACCGCGTTGGCGACGTCAGAGGTCTCCGCGCGGGTCGGGATGGGGCTCGAGATCATCGATTCGAGCATCAGGGTGGCGACGATGACCGGCTTGGCCATGCGACGCGACAGCTCCACCGCACGCTTCTGGACGATCGGGACGGCCTCGAGCGGAAGCTCGACGCCGAGGTCGCCACGGGCGACCATGATGCCGTCGAAGGCGTTGATGATGGCCTCGAGGTTGTCGACGGCCTGCGGCTTCTCGATCTTGGCGATGACCGGCAGCTTGACACCCTCCTCAGCCATGATCTCGTGCACGCGGACGATGTCCTCGGCGTTGCGCACGAACGACAGCGCGATGAGATCGGCACCGAGGCGAAGGCCCCAGCGCAGGTCCGCCTCGTCCTTCTCGGAGAGGGCGGGCACGTTGACCGCCACTCCGGGAAGGTTGATGCCCTTGTTGTTGGAGACCGCACCGGCCACGACCACCTTCGTGGTCACGACGGTTCCGTCGGTGGAGATGACCTCGAGCTTGACCTTGCCGTCGTCGATGAGCAGCGGATCGCCCGGCTTCACGTCGTTCGGCAGGCCCTTGAAGGTGGTCCCGGAGATCTCCTTGGTGCCGAGGATGTCCTCGATGGTGATCTTGAAGATGTCGCCGACCGCGAGGTCGTATGGGCCGGCCTCGAACTTGCCGAGCCGGATCTTCGGTCCCTGCAGGTCAACGAGAACCGCGACGGCACGACCGGAGTCGATGCTCGCCTGTCGGATGTTCTTGTAGACCTCCTCGTGGACGTCATAGCTCCCGTGGCTGAGGTTCATCCGGGCAACGTCCACGCCCGCGTCGACGATCGCCCGAATGTTCTCGTAGCTGGCCGTTGCCGGGCCGAGCGTGGCGACGATTTTTGCTCGTCTCATCTGTTTCTTTCTCTTGGTGTCAAGTGTTGGCAGGCCGAAGCCAGATAGGAGACTACTCCCTCGCCAGGGCCTCCCTAGAGTCCGATGGCCCTATCGGTGGGACGAACCGGTGACGGCAACTCGGTCGTGCCCTCGAGATAGCGGTCGACGGCGGCGGCCGCCGCACGGCCCTCCGCGATCGCCCAGACGATGAGCGACTGTCCGCGACCGGCATCCCCGGCGACGAAGACACCCGCCTCGCTGGTCTGATAGTCGCCGTCGCGCTCGACCGTGCCGCCCGCCATGGGCAGCCGGAGCTGGTCCTCCAGCGTGTCGCCCTCTGTGCCGGTGAAGCCGAGCGCCAGCAGCACCAGGTCCGCGGGGATCTCGCGCTCCGTGCCCGCCTTGGGGACGCGGCGGCCGTCGAGGTACTCGGTCTCGGCGACCCGGATGGCGCGGACCTCGCCCTGCTCGTTCGCGAGGAACTCGACGGTGGAGGCGAGGTAGACCCGCTCTCCGCCCTCCTCGTGCGCCGTGGAGACCTCGAACAGGGTCGGGGTCATCGGCCAGGGCTGGTGCTCTGGCCGCTCGGTCGGCGGCTGCATCCCGATCGCCAGATTGGTGACGGACAGCGCCTTCTGCCGGTGTGCCGTCCCGATGCAGTCCGCTCCCGTGTCGCCGCCGCCGAGGACGACGACGTGCTTGTCCTCCGCGGTGATCTGGTCGGTGACGGTGTCGCCGGCGCCGACCCGGTTCTGCTGGACCAGGTACTCCATCGCGAAGTGCACGCCGGGAAGGTCGCGACCGGGGATCGGCAGGTCGCGCGGCTTGAGCGCGCCGGTGGCCACCACCACGGCGTCGTACCTGGCCCGGAGCTCGTCCCAGGGGATGTCCACGCCGATGTTCACGCCGGCGCGGAACCTGGTCCCCTCCGCCTGCATCTGCTTGAGCCGGGTCTCGATGTGCTTCTTCTCCATCTTGAAGTCCGGGATGCCGTAGCGCAGCAGGCCGCCGATCCGGTCGTCGCGCTCGAAGACGGCGACGGTGTGACCGGCCCGGGTCAGCTGCTGGGCCGCCGCGAGGCCGGCTGGACCGGAGCCGACGACGGCGACGGTCTTGCCCGTCAGCCTCTCCGGGGGGTGCGGCTCGACCCAGTCGTTGGCGAAGGCCTGGTCGATGATGGAGACCTCGACGTTTTTGATGGTCACGGCGGGCTGGTTGATCCCGAGCACGCAGGAGCTCTCACACGGGGCCGGGCACAGCCGTCCCGTGAACTCCGGGAAGTTGTTGGTCGCGTGCAGGCGTTCGATCGCCGCGCGCCCCTCGCCCCGCCACATGAGGTCGTTCCACTCCGGGATGAGGTTGCCGAGCGGGCAGCCCTGGTGGCAGAACGGGATGCCGCAGTCCATGCAGCGACCGGCCTGTTTGCGCACCGTCGCGGCGTCGCCCTGCTCGTAGACCTCTTTCCAGTCCATCAGCCGCAGGCTCACCGGCCGCCGCGGTGGCAGCTCCCGTTCGCGTGTCTTCAGGAATCCCTTGGGATCAGCCACCCGTCACCTCCATGATCCGTGTCCATACGATGTCTCCGTCGGGGTCGAGCCCCTCCTCGACCGCCGTCGCCCTCGTCTCCAGCACCGCCGCGTAGTCGCGGGGCAGGACCTTCACGAAGCGGGCCATCGAGGCCTCGAAGTCGTCGAGCATCCTGGCCGCCACCGCGGAGCCGGTCTCGTCCAGGTGCTGCTGCAGCAGGTCCCTGACGATCTCGATGTCGCCGGCGCCGAGGCTCAGCAGGCTCAGCTCTCCGGAGGCCAGCGAGTCGCGGTTCACCCGCTCCGGCCTGAGGTCGTAGACGTAGGCCGTGCCGCCGGACATCCCGGCGCCGAGGTTGCGTCCGGTTCCGCCGAGGATCAGGGCGAGGCCCCCCGTCATGTATTCGAGGGCGTGATCGCCGACGCCCTCGACGACGGCGGTCGCCCCGGAGTTGCGCACGAGGAAACGCTCGCCGACGATGCCGCGGATGAACAGGCTGCCCTGCGTCGCCCCGTAGCCGATCACATTACCGGCGATGACGTTGCGTTCCGCGGCGAACGGGCTCCTGCGGTCGGGGCGGATGACGATCTGGCCGCCGCAGAGGCCCTTTCCGACGTAGTCGTTGCTGTCGCCCTCGAGCCTCAGGGTGATCCCGCTCGGCAGGAATGCGCCGAAGGACTGGCCGGCGGTGCCGGCCAGGTCGACCTCGATGGTCCCGTTCGGCAGCCCGTTCTCGCCGTATCGGAGGGTGACCTCGTGGCCGAGCATCGTGCCGACGGCCCGTTCGGTGTTCCGGATGGGCAGCGAGATCGACACGTGCTCCCCGGCGTCCAGCGCGGCGGAGCTGCGCCTGATCAGCTCGACGTCGAAGTGGCGATCGAGCTCGTGCTTCTGCTTCGAGACGTTCCTGCGCGGCTCGTCCGGCCCGAACTCCGGGCCCTGGAGGATGGGCGCGAGGTCGAGGCCGTCCGCCTTCCAGTGCTCGATCGCCCGGTTGACGTCGAGCAGCTCCGAGTGGCCGATGGCCTCCTCGATCGAGCGGAAGCCGAGGGCGGCCAGGTACTCGCGCACCTCCTGGGCGAGGAACTCGAAGAAGTTGACCACGAACTCCGGCTTGCCGCTGAACCGGGCCCGCAGCTCCGGGTTCTGGGTGGCGACGCCGACGGGGCAGGTGTCGAGGTGACAGACCCGCATGAGGACGCAGCCGGAGACGACGAGCGGGGCGGTCGCGAAACCGTACTCCTCCGCGCCGAGCAGCGTCGCCACGATCACGTCCCTGCCGGTCTTCATCTGTCCGTCGACCTGCACGACGACGCGGCCGCGCATGCCGTTGAGCATGAGGGTCTGCTGGGTTTCCGCGAGGCCGAGCTCCCAGGGGGTCCCCGCATGCTTGAGCGAGTTGAGCGGGCTGGCCCCGGTTCCGCCGTCGTGGCCGGAGACGAGCACGACGTCGGCGAGGGCCTTGGCCACACCGGCGGCGACCGCGCCGATCCCCGACTGGCTCACGAGCTTGACGTGCACCCTGGCGTCCGGGTTCGCCCGCTTGAGATCGAAGATGAGCTGCTTGAGGTCCTCGATCGAATAGATGTCGTGGTGCGGCGGCGGGCTGATGAGACCGACGCCCGCAGTGGCATGCCGGGTCCTGGCGATCCACGGATACACCTTGGTCGGGGGCAGTTGGCCGCCCTCCCCCGGCTTGGCCCCCTGCGCCATCTTGATCTGGATGTCCGTGGCGTGGGTGAGGTACATGCTCGTCACGCCGAACCGCCCTGAGGCGACCTGCTTGATCGCGCTGCGGCGTTCCGGGTCGAGCAGGCGCGCGGTGTCCTCCCCGCCCTCGCCCGTGTTGCTCTTGGCGCCGAGGCTGTTCATGGCGATCGCGAGGGTCTCGTGCGCCTCCGCGCTGATCGAGCCGTAGCTCATGGCGCCGGTCGAGAAGCGCTTCACGATGGAGGCGACGGACTCCACCTCGTCGATCGGCACCGGCGTCCGCACCCCCTCGCGCAGCTTGAACAGCCCGCGCAGCGTCATGAGGTTCTCGGCCTGGTCGTCGACGAGCTTCGTGTAGTCGCGGAAGACGTCGTACCGGCGGGAACGCGCGGCGTGCTGCAGGCGGAACACCGTGTCCGGGTTGAACAGGTGCGGCGGCCCCTCGCGGCGCCACTGGTACTCCCCGCCGGTCGCGAGGCGCTCGTGCACGGTGATCGCGCCGTCCTCCGGGTAGGCCGCGGCGTGTCGCGCGGCGCTCTCCGCGGCGATCACGTCGATGCCGACACCGCCGAGCAGGCTCGACGTCCCGGTGAAGTACTGGTCGACAAACTCCTGGTCGAGGCCGACCGCCTCGAATGCCTGGGCGCCCGCGTAGGAGCCGACGACGGAGATGCCCATCTTCGACATGATCTTCAGCACCCCCTTGCCGAGCGCCTTGATCAGGTTCTTGACCGCCTTCTCCGGGCTCAGCGAGGTGATGAAGCCGCTGCGGACCAGCTCCTCGGCCGATTCCATCGCCAGGTAGGGGTTGATCGCCGACGCGCCGTAGCCGATCAGGAGCGCGACGTGGTGCACCTCCCGGACGTCGCCGGCCTCGACGATGATGCCCACCTTCATCCGGTTCTCCGCCCGGATCAGGTGGTGGTGCACGGCGGCGAGCATGAGCAGCGACGGCACAGGCGCGAGGTCCTTGTTGGAGTCCCTGTCCGACAGCACGATGAACCTCGCGCCGTCCTCGATGGCGCGGTCGACCTCGTCGCACATCGCCGCGATGCGCTGCTCCATGGCCTTCGGCCCCTGGTCGACGCGGTAGAGCCCCTTGATGGTGCGCGTCGGGGTGAGCCCGCTGTGGGCCGGCATCGGCGCGATGTGCTGGATCTTGGCCAGCTCGTCGTTGTCGATCACCGGGAAGTCGAGGATGACCTGCCTCGCGTGCTCCGGGGTCGCCGCCAGCAGGTTGCGCTCAGGGCCGAGGCCGAGTTTGAGCGAGGTGACGACCTCCTCACGGATGCTGTCGAGCGGCGGGTTGGTCACCTGGGCGAACTGCTGGGTGAAGTAGTCGAACAGCAGCCGCGGCCGCTGGCTGAGCACGGCGATCGGGGTGTCGGAGCCCATGGCGCCGAGCGGCTCCGTACCGTTCTCGGCCATGGGCTTGAGCAGGATGCGCACCTCCTCCTCCGTGTAGCCGAAGGTGCGCTGCCTGCGGGTGACGGAGGCGGGCGTGTGCACGATGTGCTCGCGCTCCGGCAGGTCCTTGAGGTTGATGCGTCCGTG